>NZ_CP095740.1:988125-1306250 GCF_023078455.1 Luteibacter aegosomatis
CGACGAAGGCTCGATCGGCGGCACCGTGATCGTCAACACCCGTCGCCCGCTCGACCTCAAGGCGAACACGCTCACCGGCAACGTGAGCTACAACTACAACGATCGCGCCGATACCGGCAAGCCGAACGCTTCGGTCTTCTACAGCTGGAAGAACCAGGACAACACCTTCGGCGTGCTCGGCTCGCTGATGCACTCGCAGCGCATCATCGACCGCCAGGGCACCGAGATCTTCGGCTACCAGCGCGCGAACGATCCGACCGACACCAACCCCGACCACCAGTTCGCCCCGGGCGTGGTGCCGGCCGGCACGCAGCCGACCTATCCGACCGCGATCAACACCGCGTGGTTCCAGCAGAAGCGCAAGCGCGACGGCGTGTCGACCGGCCTGCAGTGGAAGCCGAACGACGCCTTCGAGCTGAACTTCACCGGCCTGTACGTCACCGAGAAGTTCGACAACTTCAACCAGAGCCGCTACGGCGACTGGTCGGGTTCGGCGCCGTACGCCACCTCGGTGGGCGTCAACGACGGCGTGATCACCAGCGCCAACTACGGCCCGAACGCACCGACCTACCTCGACGGCTACGAGCGCGAGTCGAAGGTCAACACCGGCGCCGCGCAGCTGCGCGCCGACTGGTACGGCGACGGCTGGACCGCGTCGAGCCAGATCGGCTACACCGGTTCCACCGGTGGTTCGGAAGGCATCTGGAACACCCAGTTCAAGTCGCTCGGCGGCTACAACTGGAACCTCGACGGCCAGCATCCGCAGATCAACTACAACTTCCCGGACAATCCGTCGGCCGCCGCGATCAACGGCGTGGGCTTCAGCCGCGCGCCCACCTACGACCGCGAGCGTTACTTCCAGGCCGACTTCGCGCATGACGTGGCGTGGGGCCCGCTGAACCAGATCGAAGTGGGCGTGAAGGCGACCAACCACTACAACGGCCAGGACGCCTACGCCTCGCGCTTCCCGTCGCTCGCTTCCATGGGCATCGGCGGCCTGACGCTGAACGACTGGGCCGGCGGCCAGACCCCGGACGGCTTCCTGGGCGGCCTGAACGCCACCCCGGGCATGCAGGACTGGACCACCATCAACAAGGGCGCCCTGAAGGACGGCGTGAACGCGCTGGTCGACCAGTACGGCTCGCCGATCGATCCGAAGGCCACCTACGCCATCCAGGAGCAGAACCGCGCGTTCTACATCCAGGGTGACTTCGCCGGCGACGACTACCGCGGCAACGTCGGCGTGCGCTACTTCCGCACCCGCGACACGGTGGACGGTTACAACGCCGTCGGTACCGACACGTACGCCCCGGTGAACAAGCGCAGCGCGTACCACAACTGGCTGCCGTCGCTGAACATCGCCTACGACGTGCTCTCGGACGTGACCCTGCGCTTCGCCTACGCCCAGACCATCGCCCGTCCGCGCTACCAGCAGATGACGCCGTACGTCGCCCTCGACGACCGCAGCCTCACCGGTTCGCGCGGCAACACCGACCTGGGTCCGTACAAGTCGACCAACTACGACTTCTCGGCGGAGTGGTATTTCTCCGAGAACAGCATCCTGTCGGCCGAACTGTTCTTCCGTCGCATCTCGGGTTACATCCTCAACACCCAGGTGCTCGAGACCCACTACAACCTGACCAACCAGCGTGACGACGTGTACCAGATGCAGGTGCCGATCAACGCCGGCGTGGCGAAGGTGAAGGGCGCCTCGCTCACGTACCAGCAGAACTTCGGTCGCGGCTTCGGCATGCTGGCGAACTACACGTACTCCGACGCGGACACCAGCAACGACTTCCCGCTGCCGTACAACTCGAAGAACTCGTTCAACCTCTCGCCGTTCTTCGAGCAGGGACCGTGGAGCGCGCGCGTGACCTACAGCTGGCGCTCGTCGTACTTCACCTCGATCGCGGCGCTGCAGACGCAGCAGATCACGGGTATCTTCCGTGAACTCGACGCGTCCGTCGGCTACCAGATCAACGACCACATGCGCATCTCCCTGGATGGCACCAACCTGCTCGACGAGACCTACCAGGTCTACGACGACCGCCCGAGCCAGCCGCTGTACTCGTACAAGAACGGCCGTACGTACACGGTGACCCTGGGCCTGAAGCTGTGATGCGCCGCGCATCGTTGGTCCTGACGCTCTGGCTGGCCGCCGGAGCGGCCAGTGCCAACCCGCCGACGGAGAGGGACCTCTCCGCCGGCTGGCGCTTCCGTCTCGCCCAAGGGACGCAAGCGGGTGCGCACGCCGACCTGAAGGACTGGCTCCCGGCACACGTGCCGGGAGCCGTCCAGACCGATCTTCTCGCGCTGAAACGGATCGAGGATCCGTTCTGGCGCGACAACGAGGCCAGCCTGCAATGGATCGGCCTCTCCGACTGGGATTATCGACTCGACTTCGACGTGGACGCGGCCACCCTGGCACGCGGTCACGTCGATCTCGTTTTCGAGGGTCTCGATACCTTCGCCGAGGTGTCGCTCAACGGGAAGAAACTGCTGAGCGCGGACAACATGTTCCGCCGCTGGCGCCTGCCGGTGAAAGACACCCTGCACAAGGGTTCCAACACCCTCCAGGTACACCTGCAGTCGCCCATCGGCAAGCTGCTGCCGTGGCTGATGAAGCAGCCGTATTCGCTGCCGGGTGAATTCGATTCCGCCTTCGGCGACGAGCCCAAGGGCAAGCAGACCTCCAACTACGTGCGCAAGGCCAATTACCAGTACGGCTGGGATTGGGGCCCGCGCTACGTCACCCTCGGCATCTGGCAGCCCGTGCGCCTGGAAAGCTGGGACACGATGCGCCTGGCCGATTTCCACGTGGCGCAGAAGCACGTGGACGCCGACACCGCGCAGCTCGAAGGGCAGTTCGACCTGCGGGCGGACAAGGGCGGCCCGGTGACGCTCACCGTCGACTGGACGGCGCCGGACGGCACGCACGGTCACGAGGAGCGCAGCGTCGCCCTCGCCAAGGGCGAGAACCACCTGGCCTTGCCCGTGACCATCGCCCATCCGCAGCGCTGGTGGCCGCTGGGTTACGGCGAACCCAATCTCTATACCTTCCATGCCGAGGTCAGCGCCGACGGCCAGGCCGTCGCCGGCGTCGATCGCCACACGGGTCTGCGTAGCGTCGAATTGCGCCGTGAGAAGGATCAATGGGGGCGCAGCTTCGCCTTCGTGATCAACGGCGTGCCCGTGTTCGCCAAGGGCGCCGACCTCATCCCGTACGACAGCTTCCCCTCGCGCGTCACGCCCGAACGACAGGAAGCGCTGCTGCGCTCCGCGCACGACGCCAACATGAACATGCTGCGCATGTGGGGCGGCGGTACGTACCTCGAAGACGCGTTCTACGACGCGGCCGATCGCCTGGGCATCATGATCTGGCAGGACTTCATGTACGGCGGCGCGATCACGCCGTACGACGAGGCCTTCCGCCAGAGCGCGCGCATCGAGGCCGAAGAGCAGGTCACCCGCCTGCGCAACCATCCGTCCATCGTGATCTGGGCCGGCAACAACGAAGTGCAGACCGGCTGGGACGACTGGCCGGACCGCCAGGACTTCCGCAAGTTCGTCAACGCCGACGAGGTCAAGCGGATCGACGACGGCATGCGCGAGCTGTTCGGCAAGACGCTGCGCAAGGTGGTTTCCGACCTCTCGCCGTCGACGCCGTACTGGGCCAGTTCGCCCAGCACCGACTTCGATGGCCCGGCCAATGTCGAGACCGACGGCGACTACCACTACTGGAAGGTGTGGTCGGGCTCCGAGCCCATCTCGCACTACCTCGACATGACGCCGCGCTTCCAGTCCGAGTACGGCCTGCAGTCGTTCCCGGTGATGGCCACGATCAAGGCCTTCGCCAAGCCGGAAGACATGCAGCCGGAATCGAAGGTGATGCGCGCGCACCAGAAGTTCGCCAACGGCGACGGCAACCAGCGCCTGCTGTTGTACATCCGCCAGGAATACGGCGAGCCGAAGGATTTCCCCTCGTTCGTGTACCTGAGCCAGGTGATGCAGGCCGAGGGCATCGAGCTGGCCGCCGAACACCTGCGCAGCAAGCGTCCGCAGAACATGGGCACGCTGTACTGGCAGCTCAACGACGTGTGGCCGGGCGCTTCCTGGGCCAGCGTGGATTACTTCAATCGCTGGAAGGCCCTGCAGTACCATGCCAAGCGCTTCTACGCGCCGGTGGACGTGGTGCCGCAGCGTCGCGACGGCAAGACGACCGTGTTCGCCGTGTCGGACCGCACGACGGACTTCGACGCCACCCTGCGCCTGCGCGTCTACGACATGGCGGGGAAGATGCTGCGCGAGAGCAGCCAGCCCGTGCGCGCCGCCGCGCTGGCGAGCACGGGCGTGCTGACGCTCGACGATGCCGCGCTGCTGAAGGGCGCCGATCCGAAGCGCACCGTGGTCTCGTTCGACCTGATCGAGCAGGGCACCACCGTCGCCCATCACCTGCTGTATTTCGGCGCGGCACGCGATCTCGCGCTGCCGAAGCCGGAACTGACGTGGAACGTGAGCGACGGCGGCCATGGCCTGGTGGTGACGGTCAGCGCGAAGCGCCTCGCGCGCGCCGTATGGGTCGACACGCAAGACCTCGACGTGCGATTGTCCGACAACGCGTTCGATCTGCTGCCCGGCGAGAGCCGGCAGCTCGACGTGCAGGGCACCACCGATCTCGAAACCCTGCGTCGTACCGTGTCGGCGATGTCGCTGGTCGATGCACTGAAGGAGGGCAAACAGTGAATCCAAGCCGTCGCAACCTGCTCAAGTGGCTCTCGCTCGCGCCCGGCCTCGCCGTGGCCGGCGGTGTCGGCGTCGCTTCCGCCGCCGGCTCGCGTTTCGCGAGCAAGCGGCCGCCGGTGGCGCAGCGCAAGTTCACCAGTCCCGCCGTGGAGGCGTTGATCGCCTCCACCAAGAAGAAGATCGCCGACCCCGAGCTCGCCTGGCTGTTCGAGAACTGCTTCCCCAACACGCTCGACACCACGGTGGAGCTGGGCCGCCTCGACGGTTACGAAGACACCTTCGTGGTCACCGGCGACATCGATGCCATGTGGTTGCGCGATTCGTCGGCCCAGGTGTGGCCCTACCTGCCGCTGACGCCGAAGGACGAGGCCCTGCGCAAGCTGTTCCGCGGGCTCATCCGCCGCCAGGCGCGCTGCATCCTCATCGATCCCTACGCCAACGCGTTCCTTCCCGATCCGAAGGGCAAGAGCAAGCTGGAGTGGGCCCAGACCGATGCCACCGAGATGCGCCCCGGCGTGGCCGAGCGCAAGTGGGAAATCGATTCGCTGGGGTATCCCGTGCGCCTGGCCCATGGCTATTGGCAGACCACGGGCGACCGCGAGCCCTTCGACGACACGTGGCGCGAAGCGACCAAGCTCATCGTGCGCACGTTCCGCGAACAGCAGCGCAAGGACGGCCCGGGCCCCTACCACTTCGAGCGTCCGTCGCTGCGCCCGACCGATACCCAGTTCCTCAGCGGTTACGGCAACCCCACCCGTCCGGTGGGCATGATCCACGCGATGTTCCGTCCGTCGGACGACTCCACGATCTACCCGTTCAACATCCCGGGCAACCTGTTCGCGGTGGTGACGCTCCGTCGCCTCGCGCAGATGCACGGCACGCTCTACGGCGACGCTTCGTTCGCGGCCGAATGCAACGCGCTGGCCGACGAAGTGCAGGCCGCCATCGAACAGTACGGCGTGGTCAAGGGCGAGGACGGCGATTTCTGGGCCTACGAAGTGGACGGCTACGGCGACCAGCTCGTCATGGACGACGCCAACGTGCCCAGCCTGCTGGCGCTGCCGTACCTGGAGTGCACGCCGCGCGACGCGCGCTACGAGCGCACGCGCGCCACGGTGTGGAGCGCGCGCAATCCGTATTTCTTCAAGGGCAGCGCCGGCGAAGGCATCGGCGGCCCGCACGAGGGGCTGCGCATGATCTGGCCGATGTCGATCATGATGAAGGCCTTCACCACCGACGACGTGGCGGAGATCCGCCAGTGCCTGCACTGGCTGAAGACCACGCACGCCGGTACCGGCTTCATGCACGAGGCCTTCGATCAGGACGATCCCACGAAGTTCACGCGAAGCTGGTTCGCCTGGGCCAATACGTTGTTCGGCGAACTGGTGGTTCATCTCGCCGACAAGCATCCCGATTCCCTGCGCCGCGTCTGACGCGACGCCCTAGCCGGAGCGATTCATGGTTACCCGTCGACGTTTTCTCCAGGGCATGGCCGCGGCGACCGCCGTCGGTCAGTTCGGTTCCCTCACCGCGCTGGCCAGCGGCGTTCAACAGGCCACGAACGCGCCTTCCGCGAGCGGCGGCACCGCCGTGGACGGCGTGCTGGGTTACGTCGACGTCTTCGTCGGCACGGGCGGCCACGGTCACACCTTCCCCGGTGCGACGCGGCCGTTCGGCATGGTGCAGCTGAGCCCCGATACCTACAACGCGCAGTGGGACGGTTCGTCCGGTTACCACCAGGGCGACGGTTCGATCATGGGCTTCTCGCACACGCATCTGTCGGGCACCGGCGCCGCCGACATGCTCGACGTGCTGGTGATGCCCGCGATGGGCCCGGTGCTGTTGCAGCCCGGCGACCGCGACTACGACGGCGTGAACTACGTATCGCGCTTCGACGCGAAGAAGGCCGGCGGCGAGAAGGCGGAGAAGGGCTACAAGACCGGCATCAAGGGCTATCGTTCGCATTACACCGGCGAGCAGGCGCACCCGGGCTACTACCGCGTCAAGCTGACCAAGCACGACATCCTCGCCGAGCTGACCGCGACGCTGCGCGCGGGCATGCACCGCTACACCTTCGGCAAGGACGGCGACGCCCACCTGCTGGTCGACCTGGCCCATGGCTACCAGGACAACCCGCAGGAACCGACGCGCGTCAGCGACGTGGAAATGCGCCTGGTCGGCAACGACACGCTGGTCGGCGGCCGTCGCGTATGGCAGTGGGCGAGCGGTCGCGTCATCTATTTCGCGATGAAGCTCTCGCGCCCGGCCAAGTCGGTCACGCTGTACTCGAACGACAAGGCGTTGCCGGCCGGCAGCACCGAAGCCAAGGGCGATAAGCTCAAGGCCGCGCTGCACTTCGACCATGCGTCGAAGGAGCCGCTGCTGGTGAAGGTGGGCATCTCCGGCGTGGACATCGATGGCGCCATGCGCAACGTCGACGGCGAAATCCCGGACTGGAACTTCGATGGCGTGCGCGCCTCCGCCGAGGCCGAATGGACCGCCGAACTGTCGAAGATCCGCATGGATTCGTCGTCGGACAAGGTCAAGCGCACGTTCTACAGCTCGCTCTACCACACGATGCTCGCGCCCACGGTGTTCAGCGACATCGACGGCCGTTACCGCGGCATGGACAAGGCGGTGCACACGCTGCCGGAAAACCGCCACAACTACAGCACGTATTCGCTGTGGGATACCTACCGCGCCGCGCATCCGCTGTACACGCTCTACCAGAGCGACCGCGTGCCCGACCTCGTCGACGGCCTCGTGCGCCTGGCGGTCGAGAGCCCGAGCGGTGCGCCGGTGTGGCCGCTGCAGGGCATCGAAACCGTCTGCATGATCGGCTATCACTCCGCCGTGGTCGTGGCCGAAGCACAGGCCAAGGGCTTCAAGGGCATCGACTATGCCAAGGGCTGGCCGGTGTTCCGCCGTCGCGCCAT
This sequence comes from Luteibacter aegosomatis, assembly GCF_023078455.1. Lineage (GTDB taxonomy): Bacteria > Pseudomonadota > Gammaproteobacteria > Xanthomonadales > Rhodanobacteraceae > Luteibacter > Luteibacter aegosomatis. The sequence continues at coordinate 995,805 of NZ_CP095740.1, forward strand.
GCAGGACGACTACTTCGGCCTGAGCTACTACCGCAAGCTCGGCTTCATCCCCAGCGACAAGGAAGGCGAGGCGGTCAGCAAGACGCTCGAGTACGCGTACGACGACTGGGCCGTGGCCTCCATGGCCGAAGCGCTGGGCCATGCCGACGAGGCGGCGGCACTGCGCAAGCGTTCGCAGAACTACGCCCACGTGTTCGACAAGGACAAGCAGTTCGTCCGCCCGATCGACGTCGACGGCAAGTGGATCGAACCGTTCGATCCGATCGCCATCGGCCATTCGACGAAGTGGCGCGACTTCACCGAATCCAACGCGTGGCAGGCGACCTTCCTCAACCAGCACGACGTGTACAACTACATGAAGCTGTTCGGTGGGGAGCAGGCGTTCGAGAAGAAGCTCGACGGCCTCTTCAACGCCGATCCCACGCTGCCCGACAACGCGCCGCCGGACATCGCCGGCATGGTGGGCCAGTATGCGTTCGGCAACGAGCCGGGCCATCACATGCCCTACCTCTATGCCTACACGGGCGCGCACCACAAGACGCAGGCGCGCGTGCGCATGCTGCTCGACACGATGTACCTGCCCGAGCCCGACGGCCTGCCCGGCAACGAAGACTGCGGCCAGATGAGCGCGTGGTACATCATGAGTGCCATGGGCCTCTATCCGGTCGATCCGGTCAGCACTAACTACGTGTTCGGCAGCCCGGTGATCGACCGCGCGCAGATCGCGGTCGGCGGCGGTCGCACGCTCACCATCGAAGCGAAGGAGAACGGCGAGGGTCGTCCGTACATCCAGTCGGTGACCTGGAACGGCCAGCCGTGGACGAAGAGCTGGATCTCCCACGCCGAACTCGTCGCCGGTGGCACGCTGAGCTTCACGATGGGCGACAAGCCCAACGAGAGCTTCGGCAAGGCACTCGCGGACCGTCCGCCGTCGTACGGCGCGCCGGCCGACAAGCAGGCTTAAGAGGGTAAAGACACTGGGTTCCCCCTTCGCGGCAGCGACAGGCCGCACGATGTCCTCTCGTCGCTCCTGCGAAGGCAGGAGCCCAGCGTCTTACGTCGCGAAGTACGTAAAACCCCACTACGCAAATAACGCAACCCGACCGCAAATGTGACGCAGCAGACGAAACCTGTCATGGATGGATTTCATCATGTCGATTCCATCCAACGAGAAGGAGTCGCATCATGCGTTTCGTCGTGCCCTTGCTAGCCGTTCTCGTCGCCGCGCCGGCTTTCGCCGACACCACCGTCACCTACCAGCCGCAGGGCTACACGCTCAACGTCACCGACAAGCAGTCCGGCGTGGCCCGATCCACCGTCGATGCGATGGTGGCCACCTTCTTCACCATCTATCCGCAGGAAAGCCGCGACTTCAATCCGAATGCGTCGAAGACGGTCAACATCGTGCTCGATCCCGCCTACGACGGCGTGGCCGCCACGGCGAACGCTACCGAAACCTACGGCGCGAGCTACATGATTTCGCACCCGACGGACACCGACACGGTGACCCACGAGTCGATGCACATCGTGCAGGACTACGGTTCGCAGAACATCCCGGGCTGGATGGTCGAGGGCATCGCCGATTACGCGCGCTATCGCTACGGCGTGAACAATGCGGCGGCCGGCTGGTCGCTCGGCAATTACCAGTCGGGCCAGAACTACACCGACAGCTATCGCGTGACCGCGCGTTTCCTCGTATGGGTGGAAGAGCATTACCCGGGAGCGGTGCAGCGCTTCGATGCGGCGTTGCGCGGTCGCTCGTACAGTGCGAACACGTGGAACCAGGTCACCGGGGCGAGCGTGGATACGCAGTGGGCGCGGTATACGCAGAACCCCGGAATCTAAGGCGACCGGGTTTCGCCGATACGATCGGCTCCCACCCCTTCGGTAGAAAGCTCCCTACCGAAGGGGGTGGGAGCCGAGTATGGGTGGAAGAGCATTACCCAGGCGCGGTGCAGCGCTTCGATGCGGCGTTGCGCGGTCGCTCGTACAGTGCGAACACGTGGAACCAGGTCACCGGGGCGAGCGTGGATACGCAGTGGGCGCGGTATACGCAGAACCCCGGAATCTAAGGCGATCGGGTTTCGCCGATACGATCGGCTCCCGCCCCTTCGGTAGAAAGCTCCCTACCGAAGGGGTGGGAGCCGATCGTATCGGCGAACAAGGCGAAGCGGAGCCTTCACGGCTGCTAGACCCCTCCACCCACATGCTGCCCCCGCCTGAACGACCTGGAGGGGGCCATGTCATACACCGGACGCATGTACCTGAGGATGTACCTGCCTTGCGCAGCGTTGCTGGCCTCGGGCGCCGTCGCCGCGGCAGCCGCGCAGATCGCCCAGGGATATCCCGGCGAACTCGGCATCGCCTCGCTTTACTCCCATCTGCCCCGCTGGCTTTTCGCCCTGGGGGCCAGCTCGGCGGCGCTGGTGGCCATGGTGCAGACCATGCGCCTGCGGTTGCGCGACCGGGATTGCTACGTGTGCGGGTGCCTTCTCGGCATGGAGCGCAGCGCGCGTGGGGGACTGGGCCGGACCCGGCGCTGCCTCGGATGCGGCAAGGTGCATGGCACGAACCATCGGTTGGCGCCGCACCTTCGACCGCTGGCGGTGGCCGTGGACGGCCCCGCCGAACACGCCGTCAGGAGCGTACGTTCGTCACCGTGATGCGGTGACCGATGCGTTCGAGCAGGGCGCGCAGGGCCTCGGCGTCGTCACGCGAGGCCGATTCCTCGAGCGAAAGCCAGAGCGTGTCCCCGGAAAGGCCGTGGACCTTCTCGTTGAATTCGATCTCGATGGCGACCTTGCCGCCCGGTTGTACGACGGATACCGCGAAATTGCGTGACTGCACGTGCCCGCTTCCCCTGGGGATGTTCGGTGGTTGGGTGCATGCATATTAGCGGGGCCCGGCCGGGAAAGGTGTCGGCCACCGGCGGATGCGTGAACCAGGGCACGTCTGGATGGGGCATGGCCTAACCGTCGGCCCGGCCGAGCGGGGCCGCCACGTCCTCGAGCGAGCGCCGCTCGGCGGCGATGCCCAGCCAGCCGGCGGCCGTCGCGCCGACCACCATCAGCCCGGCACCGAGGGCGTAGCCCCAGCCGATGGACGCGCGCTGGCCGGTGCCGATCAGTTCGCCGAACAGCCAGGGGCCCACGACACCGCCCAGCGCCGTGCCGAAAGCGTAGAACAGGGCGATCGCCAGGGCGCGCAGTTCCAGGGGGAAGCTTTCGCTCACCGTGAGGTACGCCGCGCTGGCCGCGGCGGACGCGAAGAAGAACACCACGCTCCAGGCCACCGTCTGCATGCGGGCGTCGAGCCGGCCGTGCACGAACAGCCAGGCGGTGGCGAAGAGCAGCAGGCCGGAAAGCGCGTACGTGGCCACGATCATGGGCCGTCGCCCGAGCGTGTCGAACAGGCGACCGAGCAGCAGCGGTCCGAGGAAGTTGCCAGCGGCGAACGGCAGGAGGTACAGGCCGACGTCGGCATCGGCCACGCCGTAGAAGCGTCCCAGCACCAGCGCGTAGGTGAAGAAGATGGCGTTGTAGAAGAACGCCTGGGTGGCCATCAGCACCAGGCCCAGCACGGTGCGGCGGGGATAGTCGCGGAACAGCGTGCGCCCGACGTCGGCGAGGGTGAGGACGTGCGGCTTCAGGCGTAGCCGGGGCAGCGGCGTGTCGGGCGGCGCGGCGCCGAGGCGCCGCTCGATCTGCGTCGCCACCGCCTCGGCTTCCTCGATGCGCCCATGCAGCATGAGCCAGCGCGGGCTCTCCGGTACCCAGTGGCGCAGCACGAGGATGACCAGGCCGAGCAGGGCGCCCAGGCCGAAGGTGAGCCGCCAGCCGATCTCGGGCGAGACGATGCCGGTGTCGAGCAGGCCCACGGCGCCCACCGCGCCCAGCGCGGCGCCGAGCCAGAAGCTGCCGTTGATGACCAGGTCGGTGTGCCCCCGGTAGCGCGCGGGTATCAACTCCTGGATGGCGGAATTGATCGCGGCGTACTCGCCGCCGATGCCCGCGCCGGTGAGCATGCGGAAGACGACGAACAGTCCGAAGTTCGGCGAAAACGCGGTAGCGGCCGTCGCCGCGAGGTAGAGGCCCAGGGTGAGGGTGAAGAGCTTCTTGCGGCCCAGCCGGTCGGTGAGCCAACCGAAGAACAGTGCGCCCCCCACCGCGCCCACCAGGTACAGGCTGCCTGCCAGTCCGACCTGTGCGTCGGTCAGGTGCAGCACCGGACTGGACTTGAGCGCGCCGGCGATGGCGCCGGTGATGGTCACCTCCAGGCCGTCGAGCAGCCAGGTGATGCCCAGCGCCACGGCCACCAGCGTGTGGAAACGGCCCCAGCGCAGGCGGTCCAGCCGCGCGGGGACGTCGGTGTCCATGGTCGCGTCGCGGGGGCGTGGCGTGGCATCCATGCCGCCACCCTAGGCAGCGGAACGTCGTCGTGCCGTCAGCGCGGCACGCGGTAGCCGCCCGGCACGCCCCGTGGCGAGAGGGTGATCTGCCAGAGCTGGTCGCGGCGGCTGCGGAAGACGCCGGCGGAGCAGGCCAGGTAGAAGTGCCACATGCGCCGGAAGCGTTCGTCGTATCGCTCGCGGAGCGTCGGCCAAGCGGCGTCGACGTTGGCGAGCCAGGCCATGAGGGTGCGGTCGTAGTCGGCGCCGAAGTTGTGCCAGTCCTCCACCACGAAGAGGTCTTCCAGTGCCGCGGCCACCTGGCTCATCGCCGGGATCATCGAGTTGGGGAAGATGTATTTCTCGATCCACGGGTCGGGGCGGCCGGGATGGCCGTTGCTGCCGATGCAATGGAGCAGGGCGAGGCCGTCGGCCCGCAGGCAGCGTCGCGCCACCTCGAACCAGGCGCGGTAGTTCTTGGGTCCCACGTGTTCGAACATGCCCACGGAAAGGATCGCGTCGAACGGTTCGTCGAGCTCGCGGTAGTCCTGCAGGCGGATCTCCACGGGCAGGTCCTTGCACAGCTCGCGCGCGTACTCGGCCTGCTCCTTCGAGATGGTGACGCCCACGCCGCTCACCCCATAGCGCTCGGCGGCGAATTTCAGCGCCTCGCCCCAGCCGCAACCGATGTCGAGCACGTGCTGGCCCGGCTGCAGGCGCAGCTTGCGGCAGATGAGGTCGAGCTTGGCTTCCTGCGCGGCGTCGAGGTCGTTCGCCTGCGCCCAGTAGCCGCAGGAGTAGACCAGGCGCTTGCCGAGCATGGCTTCGAAGAGGTCGTTGCCCAGGTCGTAATGCTGCCGGCCCACCTCCCAGGCGTGTTCGCCGCGCTGCATGTTGAGGAACTTGGCGCGCAGGTGCATGAGCAGGGTGTCGAGCGTGCGCAGCGATTCGTCGATGTGCGAGGACAGCACGCGGGCAAAGAAACCGGGCAGGTCGGCGGCATCCCACCAGCCGTCCATGTAGGCCTCGCCCAGCCCCAGCGAGCCGTGCGCGAACACGCGCGTGTACGTTCGTTCGTCGTGCACCGCGATGTCGGTGGGTCGTCTCCCGCCGATGGTGACGCCGGCCTGTTCGAGCAGGACCTGCGCGCGGGCCTTCAGTGACGCGGCGTTGCCCATGCGGGTGACTCCCCCTGTCGTCAGTGGAACTGCTTCAGTATCCCTCGGGTGATGACGAGGCCGCCGATGGTCATCAGCAACGACCCCAGCAGGTTCACGCCCACGTGCACCACGAACCATCCGTACTGCTGTCGAAGCAGCAGGCCGGACGCTTCGGCCGAAAACGTCGAGAAAGTGGTCAGGCCGCCGAGGAAACCGGTGGCGACGAGCAGGCGGACCTCCACCGGCAACGACTGGAAATGGTCGAAGACGGCCAGGGCGATGCCCATGAGCAAGGCGCCGACCAGGTTGGCGGCCAGCGTGCCGAAGGGCACGGAAGGGAAGATCGGATTGAGCGCGAGGGCCAGCCACCAGCGTAGCCAGCACCCGCACATGCCGCCGACGCCGACGGCGAGGAAACCGGTATAGCCCACGATCATCCTTCGAACGGAACCGATGCGGGGATTATGTGCCTTCCGGTGCCATGGGGCCAAGGATGGCGGGCCGGTATAATGGCTACACTCCCCCGGGCCGGAACCTCCGACGCATGACCACCGCGATCCGTCACACGCGGCGCTACCTGCCGTTCCTGCTCGCGGCCCTGACCATGATCGGGCCGTTCTCGATCGACGCCATCTTCCCCGGGTTTCCCGACATCGGCCGCACGTTCGGGGTGGGCGAGGTGGCGCTCCAGCAGTTGTTGAGCGTCTACCTGCTGTCGTACGCGGTGATGAGCCTGTTCCACGGCGCCATCTCCGACGCTTACGGCCGCAAGCCGGTGATCGTGGTGGCGATGGCGGTGTACACGGTCGCCACCGTCGGCGCGGCGTTGGCCACCGGTTTCGGCACGCTGATGGCCTGTCGCGTGTTGCAGGGCGTCAGCGGCGGCGCGGGCATCGTGGTGGGCCGTGCGGTGGTGCGCGACACCATGCAGGGCGAAGAAGCCCAGCGCATGATGTCCAAGGTGATGATGATCTTCGGCATCGCGCCGGCCATCGCGCCGATCGTGGGCGCGTGGTTGTTGGGCATCGACGGATGGCGGGGCATCTTCTGGGCGCTGTCCGGCTTCACGGTGCTGCTCACGCTGGCGACGTGGCGCTTCCTCGAGGAATCGCATCCCCTGGGCAAGCGCACGATCTTCCGTCCGCGACCGCTCCTGCGCAGCTACTTCGGCATCCTTCGCGACCTGCCGTTCTGGCCGCTGGCGATCGCCGCCTCGATCAACTTCTCCGGCCTGTTCCTTTACGTCGCCTCGGCGCCGCATCTCATCCGCGACCTGCTTCACCTGGGCGCCGACGGATTCCCCTGGCTGTTCGTGCCGGTGGTGTCGGGCATGGTGTTCGGCGCCTTCGTCTCCGGCCGCGTGGCGGGGCGGGTGAGCGCGATCCGCACGGTCGGCTGGGGCTACGTGGCGATGCTGTCGTCGTGCGCCATCAGCATCGTGCTGGCCGTGCTGCTGCCCGAGCCGCGCGTGCCCTGGTCCACGTTGCCGCTGGCGCTCTACGGCTGCGGCGTGCAGCTGGCCTTCCCCACCATCACCATCCTGCTGCTCGATCGTTTTCCCGACCAGCGCGGGGCGGTGTCGTCGGTGCAGACCTTCGGCAGCCTGATCGTCACGGCGTTCGTCGCGGGCGTGCTGTCGCCGATGCTGTCGGCGAACATGCTGTGGCTGGCGCTGGGATCGCTGGCGATCTGCCTGACGGGTCTGTCGGGGTGGGTCTGGTACGTGGCGATGGATCGCCGGCGCGTGGCGCGTGCGTCGGCGGCCGCGGCGGTCGAGGTGGCGAAGGAGGTCGAGATGGACGAGCCGATGTAGGTCCGTCGTCATCCCCGGCGAAAGGCACTGGGCTCCTGCCTTCGCAGGAACGACGGACCACGCGATTCGTCGTCGTTTGCAAACGAGCTCACGTCGTTCCTGCGAAGGCAGGAACCCAGCGTCTTCATTCCGAAGCGATCAACAGCAACGCCCCCCGGTCCCCCGATACCGCGCCTCCTGCCTCTCCCGGAAGAACTCCGAATACGTCGGCACGCGCCGCTCCGGATGATGCTCGCGCAGGTGCTTCACGTATACGTCGTAATCCGGCACGCCGCAGCAGAGGCGGGCGGTCTGCACCGCCCATTTCCAGATGCGATGGCTCATGGCGAACACCTCACTGCGCCACGCTGGACAGCGCGACATAGGGCTCTTCCTGGGCGGTGGGACGATTCGCGCGCCAGGCCTGGGCGATGACGCGCAGGGAGAAGAACAGCATGGTCAGCACCAGCAGCATGAAGATGCCGGTGAGGATCATGTCCACGCGGTTGTTGTTGATGATGCGCTGCATGTCCTCGGCGGTTTTCGCCGGGGCCAGCAATTTGCCGGCGGCCAGCGCATCGGAGTACTTGTTCACCACCGCGGTGAAGCTGACCTTGGCGTCGAACAGCTTCTGCCAGCCCGCGGTGAGCGTGCAGATCACCAGCCACGCCGCCGGCACGGCGGGCACCAGCACGTAGCGCTCGCGCTTGAGTTTCACGGTTACCACGGTCGCCAGCATCAGCGCGATGGCGGCGAGCATCTGGTTGGCGATGCCGAACAGCGGCCACAGCGTGTTGATGCCGCCCAGCGGATCGACCGCGCCCTGGTAGAGGAAATACCCCCACAGGCCCACGCAGATCACCGTGGCCACCACGTTGCCGACCCACGATTCGGTCTTTTTCAGCGGTGCCCAGGCCATGCCGGCCAGTTCCTGGATCATGAAGCGGCCGACGCGCGTACCGGCGTCGACGGTGGTGAGGATGAACAGGGCTTCGAACAGGATGGCGTAGTGGTACCACAGCGCCATCATGCCCTCGCCGGGCAGGATGCCGTGCAGTAGCTGGGCCATGCCCACCGCCAGCGTGGGCGCGCCGCCCGCGCGACCGAGGATGGTGCTCTCGCCGATGTTGCGCGCGGTGTCGGTCAGTTCGCCCGGCGTGACCATGAAGCCCCAGTCGCTGATCGTGCGCGCGGCCTGTTCGGCCGTGGTGCCGACGATGGCGCCGGGGGAGTTCATGGCGAAGTACACGCCCGGGTGCAGCGAGGCGGCGGCGATCAGCGCCATGATGGCGACGAAGGCCTCCATCAGCATGCCGCCGTAGCCGACCATGGTGGCCTCGCGCTCGTTGGCGAGCAGCTTCGGCGTGGTACCCGAGGCGATGATCGAATGCCATCCGGAGACGGCGCCGCAGGCGATGGTGATGAACAGGAACGGGAACAGGTTGCCGGCGAACACCGGTCCGCTGCCGTCGACGAACTGCGTGAGCGCCGGCATCCGCAGCACGGGCGCGGCGAGGAAGATCGCCAGGGCGAGCAGCGCGATGGTGCCGATCTTCAGGAAGGTGGACAGGTAATCGCGCGGCGCGAGCAGCAGCCACACCGGCAGCACCGAGGCGAAGAAGCCGTAGCCGATCAGCAGCCAGGCCAGCGCTTTCGCGTCGAAATCGAAGAACGCGGCCAGCGCGGGCGTGTCGTTCACGGTCTTGCCGTACCAGATCGAGAACAGGAGCAGCACCAGGCCGATGATCGAGACCTCGAGGATGCGTCCGGGGCGCAGGTAGCGCAGGTACACGCCCATCAGCAGCGCGATGGGAATCGTCGCCGCCACGGTGAACGTACCCCAGGGGCTATGCGTGAGCGCCTTGACCACCACCAGCGCGAGCACGGCCAGCACGATCATCATCAGCACCAGCACGCCCACCATGGCGATCACCCCGGGCACTTCGCCCAGCTCTTCGCGGAGCATGTGGCCGAGCGAGCGGCCGTCACGGCGCAACGACAGGCCCAGGATCATGAAATCCTGCACCGCGCCGGCGAACACCACGCCCACCAGGATCCACAGGGTGCCGGGCAGGTAGCCCATCTGCGCGGCCAGCACGGGGCCGACCAGGGGGCCGGCGCCGGCGATGGCGGCGAAGTGGTGGCCGAAGACCACCCAGCGGTCGGTCGGCACGTAGTCCAGGCCGTCGTTGTGCAGCACCGAAGGCGTGGCACGGCTCGGATCCAGCACCAGCACGCGACGGGCGATGAAGCGGCCGTAGAAGCGGTAGCCGATCAGGAAAACGGCGATCGACGCCGTGACCAGCCAGATGGCGTTGATCGGTTCGCCACGGCGCAGGGCGATGACGCCGAGGCACCAGGCGCCCACGATGGCGATGGCCACCCACAGGATCTTGCCTGCGGGACTGGGTTTGGGAATGGCGCTTTGCATGTGTCGGAACTCCCCTCGCGGATGCGACAAGGGTCGTCCTCCGTGGGGGCGGGGGTCAATGCGCGGCGAGGGCCCGGCGTATTAGCCATTGGTCGAATAGGAGGCTTGAGCCCGGGGCGTTCCGCCGCCATGCTGGCGGTCCGTTCCCCTTCCCCCGGGTGCCCGATGATTCGCGAAATCCTCAAGATGGGCGACGAGCGCCTCCTGCGCATCGCGCCTCCCGTTCCCGACGGGATGATCGGTTCGAGCGAGCTCGATGCGCTCATCGCCGACATGTTCGACACCATGCACCACGTCGGCGGCGTCGGCCTGGCCGCGCCGCAGATCGGGGTCGACCTGCAACTGGTGATCTTCGGCTTCGAGCACGCCGACCGTTATCCCGACGCGCCCCCCGTGCCGCGTACGATCCTGCTCAATCCGGTCATCACGCCGTTGTCGCAGGACATGGAGGAAGGGTGGGAAGGGTGTCTCTCCGTGCCGGGGCTGCGCGGCGCGGTGAACCGTTACACGCTGATCCGGTACCAGGGCGTGGACCCGAACGGCCAGCCGATCGATCGCACGGCCGAAGGGTTCCACGCGCGCGTGGTGCAGCACGAATGCGACCACCTGATCGGGCGACTGTATCCGTCGCGTATCACCGACTTTACGAAATTCGGCTTTACCGAGGTGCTGTTTCCGGGGATGGATCTCGGCGACGACTGAGCGGCGCGCTTCGCTTCAATCGCGGACAGGGTCCGCTCCCACCCTTCGGTAGCTGTCTTCCTACCAGAGGGTGGGAGCGGACCCTGTCCGCGATGGGGATCGACGAGGGTTTTCCTACTCGGCCTCGGCCAGCGCCTCGACAATGACCAGCAGCGCCTTGCGGCGCTCTTTCGGCAACCGGCTGACGAGCCCCACGAGTCGCAACTGCTCGCGCGAGTCGGCGCGATACAGGGCGGGGCTCTCACGGACCCCGGTGGCTCCGCTGGGGGAGCCGCGGCCGGTGGCCAGCCATTCGAAATTGACGCCGAACCGCGTCGCCATGTCGATCTGGCGCTCCAGTTCGGGAAGGCCCAGGTCACTGAGCCACTTTCGCGCGGTCTCGCGGCTGACGTCGAAAAGATCGGCCAGCTGGGTAATGCGGCCGCGGCCTTTCTTGACGCCCGCCATGTCCAGCGCGACATGCAGACGTTGGGAAAAACCTCGGTTGATAGGTGGCATGACAACTCCGGTGGAACGCGTGGCGCCTCAAGAGGCCCGGTATTGTTGGATACCCCGGAGCGGCAGCGTAAGCCTTTTGCAGTTGCCAAATCGTGCAATTTGCGACTGCTATCGATTTAGCCGCTCTTCTCGGAACGAATTGACCAATTTTCTCATGTCATCGGCGGCGCGATGTGCTAGCTCCGCGTAGTCCGATTCGGCGCTAGCGTAAATGATGGCGCGCGAGGAAGAAATCATCAGACCGTGACCATCGGTAGTACATCCATGGGCCATGACGGCCTCCACGTCGCCACCCTGGGCACCGATGCCGGGCACCAGCAGGGGCATGTCGCCGACCACCTCGCGCACGCGGCCGAGCTCCTCCGGCCAGGTGGCGCCCGTGACCAGCGCGCAGTTGCCGTTTTCGTTCCATTCGCGCGCGATGGTTTCGGCCACCCGCAGGTAGAGCGGGCGTCCGCCGCAGTCGAGCGCCTGGAAATCGGCGCCGCCCGGATTGGACGTGCGGCAGAGCAGGATCACGCCCTTGTCGGCGCGATTGAGGAACGGCTCAATGGAGTCGCGACCCAGGTAGGGGTTCAGCGTGACCGCGTCGGCGCCGTAACGGTCGAAGGCCTCGGCGGCGTAGTGTTTCGCCGTGGAGCCGATGTCGCCGCGCTTGGCGTCGAGAATGACCGGGATGCCGGGATGGTTGTCGTGGATGTGGGCGATCAGCCGTTCGAGTGCGCCCTCGGCGCGTTGCGCGGCGAAGTGGGCGATCTGCGGCTTGAAGGCGCAGACGAGCCCGGCGGTGGCGTCGACGATGTCGCGACAGAAGGTGTAGATGCCTTCCTCGCCGGAGAGGCCGGCGGGCAGGCGGCCGGGCTCGGGATCGAGTCCGACGCAGAGGAGGGAATCGTTGCGACGCCAGGCGTCCTTCAGGGCGGTCATGAAGTTCATGTGTGGCCTCGCTGGGTGTTCGTGGTGAAGCGGCGCCCTTCGAGGTGCGCCGCTTCCTTGCTTCGTCGGCTCTTCGCCGCTGAAGCGGCTCCTGCGGTCAGACGAGCTTCTTGTACTTGACCCGCTTCGGGCCGGCGTCGTCGCCGAGGCGGCGCTTCTTGTCGGCTTCGTACTCGTTGTAGTTGCCGGGGAAGAATTCCACGTGCGAATCGCCTTCGAACGCGATGATGTGCGTGGCGATGCGATCGAGGAACCAGCGGTCATGCGAAATCACGATCGCGCAGCCCGGGAACTCGAGCAGGGCGTCTTCGAGCGCGCGCAGCGTCTCGACGTCGAGGTCGTTGGACGGTTCGTCGAGCAGCAGCACGTTGCCGCCCTGCAGCAGGGTCTTGGCCATGTGCAGGCGGCCGCGTTCACCGCCGGACAGCTGGCCGACGATCTTCTGCTGGTCGGTGCCCTTGAAGTTGAAGCGGCCGATGTAGGCGCGCGACTGGATCTCGAAGGTGCCGATGGTGAGGATGTCCGAACCGCCGGAGACTTCCTGCCACACGTTGTTCTTCGCATCGAGCGCGTCGCGCGACTGGTCGACGTAGGCGAGCTTCACCGTGTGGCCGAGCTTCACCTCGCCGGAATCCGGCTGCTCCTTGCCGATGATCATCTTCATCAGCGTGGATTTACCCGCGCCGTTCGGACCGATCACGCCGACGATGGCGCCGGCCGGGATCTTGAACGAGAGGTCTTCGATCAGCACGCGATCGCCGAACGACTTGGTGACGTTCTTGAACTCGATCACCTCGTTGCCCAGGCGCTCGCCCGGCGGGATGAAGATTTCGTTCGTCTCGTTGCGGCGTTGGTATTCGACCGAGTTGAGTTCCTCGAAGCGGTTCAGGCGCGCCTTGCCCTTCGACTGGCGGCCCTTGGCGGCCGAACGCACCCATTCGAGTTCTTTCTTGATGGCCTTCTGGCGCGACTTCTCCTGGTTGGCTTCCTGCGCGAGGCGCTGGTCTTTCTGCTCCAGCCACTCGGTGTAGTTGCCCTTCCAGGGAATGCCGCGGCCGCGGTCGAGTTCGAGGATCCACTCGGCGGCGTTGTCGAGGAAGTAGCGGTCATGGGTGACCGCCACCACGGTGCCCGGGTAGTCGTGCAGGAAGGTTTCCAGCCAGTCGACCGATTCGGCGTCGAGATGGTTGGTGGGCTCGTCGAGCAGGAGCATGTCGGGCTTGGACAGCAGCAGGCGGCACAACGCCACGCGACGCTTCTCGCCGCCGGACAGCGGACCGATCTTGGCGTCCCAGGGCGGCAGGCGCAGCGCGTCGGCGGCCACTTCGAGCTGGCGCTCGAGGGCATGGGCGTCGTTGGCGGCCAGGATGCCCTCCAGGGCCTCCTGCTCCTTGGCGAGCTTGTCGAAGTCGGCGCCTTCCTCGGCATAGGCGGCGTAGACCTCCTCGAGACGCTTCTGCGCGTCGAGCACCTCGGAGACGCCTTCTTCCACGGCTTCGCGGACGGTCTTCTCCGGATCGAGGTCCGGTTCCTGGGCGAGGTAGCCCACCTTGGTGCCGGGGTTGGCGCGGGCCTCGCCCTGGAAGTCGGTGTCCACGCCGGCCATGATCTTGAGCACGGTCGACTTGCCCGCGCCGTTGATGCCGAGCAGGCCGATCTTGGCGCCGGGGAAGAAGGACAGCGAGATGTCCTTGATGATCTCGCGCTTCGGGGGAACGATCTTGCTCACCCGGTTCATGGTGTAGATGTATTGCATGGACGCTCCGTGGGGGAAGGCCGAAGCCCTCCCGGAAAGCGGCTTCCGGGAGGGCAAAACCCCATTATAGCGCCTCGGCACGGAGGGCCGGTGGAGGCCGTTCACCCGCCGGAGCGGCACGATGGCTTGAGACGTATCGGGGAAATCAGCGGCTGAATCGACGCGCGCCCTCTTCCCACTGCCTTTCCCACTCGATGTTGGCGGGGCTGAACCAGCCGCAAGCCGGGTAGTCCGGATGGGGCCACATCGTGGTCACGCAGGTCCGGGGTTGCCCCGATGCGTCCGGAGCGACCGTCTCGGCCAGGTGGTGATCGGCGTCGAGGAGATGTCCCAGCTCGTGGGCGGGTACGCGCGCATCCTCGTGGATGGACGCGATGGCGAAGTCGCCCCTGCCCTCGGCAACGCCCAGGGCGTCGGGCAGTTGGGCATAGCGGGTGTTCACCACGAGCAGGTTCAGGCGGTTCTCGCTGAAATAATCCGGCGATTCGTCCTTCGGCGGGTTCGCATAGACGCGCTGGCGCCAATCCGACAGCGAATTCTCCGTGGGATCGAGACGGGTGGTGACGTGGGGTACGTCCCGCCGCATGCGGACATGCACGTTCAGGCCCACGAAATGCTCCTGGCTGAGCTGTCGCGTGAAGTCGGCGAGATAGGCGCCGAACAGGCTCTCGTCGTCGTCCTCGATGCCGTCCTGCACATAGATGAACAGGTAGAGATCGGTATAGGTACCGCTGCGAAGCTCGCTGGCGCGTGTGGTCCGGCGCGCGGCCGAAGGCGCCGCCCCGCGGTCGATCGGGCCGGCCTGCCGCGAGCGGGAGCGCGCGGGGCGGGCAGATTCGTCGACCTCGTCCGAGGCGCCGTCGAAACGGCTCGAACGGATGCTTTCGCCGTCGTCGACGATGACGCGCAGGCCGTCCCCCTCGCGGACGGCGAGGCCCGACGTGCCGCGCCACGTCACCGCGAACAGCTGCCCCGGGCGGCCGTCGGAATAGGTCACGTCGGCGCGGATCCGGTCGCGCACCACGAGCTCGCCGTCCCGTGAGGCCAGGGTGACGGGCAGGGTCCGGGCCACGGCCTCGTCGAATCGCGAGACCAGCGAATGGGCAAAGGTCGAGGGGGAAATCAGGGCCGTGGCGAGGGCGCACGCCATGAATAGGCCGCGCCGACGGGCGCGGAGGGAGTCCTTACGATGCATGGTTCTTCCTTGGGAGGTTGCGAACGGCGCGCCGCGAGGGCTGCGCCGGAGGGAATGATAGGCCGTCGCGCGCGGCCACGGCAGGGGCCGTCTCGCCGTGTTGGCTCATCCCTACACCCCGGTGTGGCAAAACCCTACACGCCTGGGCGGCAAGCCCTTGATGAAACAGGGGCGCTGGTTGCAACTCCCCACCTGGGCTACACTTTTCGCCTTTCCCCACCCGCTTCGAACGAGGTCGAGATGTTCCCGAAGGATGCAACGATCGCCGGCTATGACGACGAGCTCGCCAAGGCCATCGCCGATGAATCCCGCCGCCAGGAGGATCACGTCGAACTGATCGCCTCGGAGAACTACGCCAGCCCCCGCGTGATGGAGGCCCAGGGCTCCACGCTCACCAACAAGTACGCCGAGGGTTACCCGGGCAAGCGCTACTACGGCGGCTGCGAGTACGTGGACGTGGCCGAAAAGCTCGCCATCGACCGCCTGAAGAAGCTCTTCGGCGCCGACTACGCCAACGTGCAGCCGCATTCGGGCTCGCAGGCCAACCAGGCGGTGTATTTCGCGCTGCTGAACCCGGGCGACACCATCCTGGGCATGAGCCTGGCCCACGGCGGCCATCTCACCCACGGCGCCAAGGTCAACCTCTCGGGCAAGATCTTCAACGCCGTGCAGTACGGCATCGACCCGGACACCGGCCTGGTGAACTACGACGAGGTCGAGCGCCTGGCCGTCGAACACAAGCCCAAGATGATCGTGGCCGGCTTCTCCGCCTATTCGCAGGTGCTCGACTGGGCGCGTTTCCGCGCCATCGCCGACAAGGTGGGCGCCTACCTGTTCGTCGACATGGCCCACATCGCGGGCCTGGTCGCCGCGGGGGTCTACCCGAGCCCGATCGAGCACGCCCACGTGGTCACCTCCACCACGCACAAGACCCTGCGCGGCCCGCGCGGCGGCATCATCGTGGCCAAGGGCCTGGGCGAGGAGCTCGAGAAGAAGCTGCAATCGGTGGTGTTCCCCGGTATTCAGGGCGGCCCGCTGATGCACGTGATCGCGGCCAAGGCCGTGGCCTTCAAGGAAGCGCTGGAGCCGGCCTTCACCGACTACCAGAAGCAGGTGGTGAAGAACGCCAAGGCGATGGCGAAGACGCTGATCGAGCGCGGATACAAGGTCGTGTCCGGCGGCACCGAGAACCACCTCATGCTGGTCGACCTGATCGGTCGCGACGTCACCGGCAAGGATGCGGAAGCCGCGCTGGGCAAGGCGCACATCACGGTCAACAAGAACGCCGTGCCGAACGACCCCCGCTCGCCCTTCGTCACCTCGGGCCTGCGCGTGGGCACGCCGGCCATCACGACGCGCGGTTACAAGGAAGCCGACACGGTGGAACTGGCGAACTGGATCTGCGACGTGCTCGACGCGCCGAACGACGAGGCGGTGATCGCCGCGGTGCGCGAGAAGGTGACGGCGCAGTGCAAGACCTTCCCGGTCTACGGCTGATCGATGCACTGTCCCTTCTGCCAGCACGAAGACACCCGCGTCATCGACTCGCGGCTCACCGAAGACGGTGGCACGGTACGGCGGCGGCGCGAGTGTCCGCAATGCGGCGAGCGTTTCAACACGTTCGAGACGGCGGAACTCAAGCTCCCGGCGATCGTCAAGTCCGGCGATCGCCGCGAGCCGTTCGACGAACACAAGCTGCGCGTGAGCTTCGAGCGCGCGCTGCAGAAGCGCCCGGTCGCCAGCGATGCCGTGGATGCCGCCATGCGCGCGGTGAAGAACGACCTGCGCCGCAGCGGCGAGCGCGAGGTGCCTTCGCGGCAGGTGGGTGAATTGGTGATGCGCGAACTCAAGGCGCTCGACCAGGTGGCCTACGTGCGCTTCGCCTCGGTATACCGGCGTTTCGAAGACGTGCACGCCTTCCGCGAGGAAATCGAAAAGCTCGAGCGCGACCTGCCGTCGCTCGAGGGCTTGCAGCTTCCGCTGCTGGAAGCGGCCAGGCGCGGTCGAAAAGGCTGATACGGCCCGGACGGCCCATGCGAGAATGGTCGTCATGTCCAAGCCTTTCTTCCCCGCCATCGACCACGTCCACATGGCCCAGGCCCTGCGCCTGGCCGAGCGTGGCCTGTACACCACCCAGCCCAATCCGCGCGTCGGCTGCGTCATCGCGCGCGGCGACGCCGTGCTCGGTATCGGATGGCATCCCAGGGCCGGTGAGCCGCATGCCGAGGTGTTCGCGCTGCGCGAGGCGGGCGATGCGGCGCGCGGCGCCACGGCTTACGTCACCCTGGAGCCTTGCGCGCACCACGGGCGCACGCCGCCCTGCGCCGATGCGCTGATCGCCGCCGGGATCGGCCGCGTGGTGATCGCGCACGAAGATCCCTTCGCCAAGGTGGACGGCAAGGGCGTCGAAAAGCTGCGGGCGGCGGGCATCGGCGTACAGCTGGGGCTGATGCGCGACGCGGCGCACGAGATCAACGTCGGTTTCTTCAGTCGCGTGCAGCGGGGCCGTCCGTGGGTTCGGGTGAAGCTCGCCATGAGCCTCGATGGTCGTACCGCGCTGGCCGACGGTTCGTCCCAATGGATCACGGGCGATGCCGCGCGTGCCGACGTGCAGCGCTGGCGCGCACGCGCCTCGGCGATCCTTTCGGCCAGCGGTACGGTGCTCGCCGACGACCCACGCCTCACCGTGCGCCTGCCCGGCGGCGAGCCCTTCGTACCGCCCTTGCGCGCGATCCTCGATACGAACCTGCGCACGCCCGTGGGCGCCCATGTGCTCGACGGCGATGCGCCCACCGTGCTGTTGCACGCGCCGGACGCCTCCGTCCCCGACCATCTTCGCGACGTTCGCCGTGTCGATATCCGCCGCGACGAAGGGGGGCTCGACCTGCGCGCCGCGCTGCACTGGTTGGCGCAGCAGGACGTCAACGAAGTGCACGTGGAGGCCGGCCCCGTCGTGTGCGGCGCATTGTTGGCGCAGGGACTGGCGGACGAGTTGCTGGTATACGTCGCGCCGGTGCTGCTGGGGCATACGGCGCGGCCGATGCTCGCGCTGCCGCCGTTGGACGACATGGCGTCGCGCTGGAAACTCGACATCGTCGATCGTCGTCAGGTCGGTGACGACACCTGCCTGCGAATGCGTCCGAAAGAACCCCATGTCGCCCCTGCGAAGGCAGGGGCCCAGTGACTTCCTCGCACACTGCGGCGAAAGACGCTGGGCTCCTGCCTTCGCAGGAGCGACGAGTGCGCTGGGGCATCATCGGCTGCGGCGCGGTGACGGAAATGAAGAGCGGCCCCGCCTTCTCGAAAGTGCCCAATTCGTCCCTCGTCGCCGTCATGCGTCGCGACGGCGACAAGGCGCGCGACTACGCGCGACGCCACCGCGTGCCGCGCTGGTACGACGACGCGGACGCGCTCATCCAGGACGACGCCGTCGACGCGGTCTACGTCGCCACGCCGCCGTCGAGCCACCGCGAGTACGCATTGAAGGCCATCGCCGCGGGCAAGCCGGTCTACGTCGAAAAGCCCATGGCGATGGACCATCGCGAATGCATGGACATCGTCGAGGCGGGCAGGGCGGCGAACGTACCCGTCTTCGTCGCGTATTACCGTCGCGCGCTGCCGAGGTTCACCACCATCGCGCGGCTGCTGCGCGAAGGCGCCATCGGGACGCCGCGCCTCGTGAACGTGCTGCTTCACCATCCCTTCGAAGCGCGCTACGCCGATCCGGCCAGGCTGCCTTGGACCGTGCGTCCGGAGATCGCCGGTGGCGGCATCTTCGTCGACATCGGCTGCCATACGCTCGATATCCTCGATTTCCTGCTCGGTCCCATCGTCGACGTGCGCGGCATGGTGTCGAACCAGCTGGGCGCCTATCCGGCCGAGGACACGGTGGCGATGGCCTTCGCCTTCGGCAACGGCGTGCTGGGCACGGGCCTGTGGAATTTCGGCGCCGATCGCCGGGAAGACCGCGTAGAGATCGTGGGCGATCGCGGCCGGCTGGTGTTCGCCACGTTCGGTGACGGGCCGATCCGCGTGGAGACCGATGGACGCTCGGAAGAGCGGCGCGTTGCCAATCCCGAACACATCCAGCAACCGCTGATCGCCACCGTGGTGGATGCGCTGCTGGAACGAGGCGAATGCCCATCCACGGGCGACACCGCCGCGCGAACGAGCTGGGTGATGGACCAGGTCCTGCGTTAGGAGCACCTGCCGAAGGGGTGGGAGCGGACCCTGTCCGCGAACCCTCGGGCTTTCCAGGATGCGAATGAGGCTTTGCAGCGATCGGACGAGCGGTGAAGCCCTCCCGATCACCGCAAAGCCTCATCCGCGATAGCGGTCCCGAGGGTTCGCGGACAGGGTCCGCTCCCACCCCTTGTCCCCGGAGGTGATATCCTTCGCGTCATACAAGCGTCTTCAGGGCGGGGCGAAACTCCCCACCGGCGGTAGGTTTCCGCGAGGGAACGAGCCCGCGAGCGCTCCCGGCGTCCGTCGGGAGGTCAGCAGATCCGGTCAGACTCCGGAGCCGACGGTCACAGTCCGGATGAAAGAAGACGGCGTCGCGCGATCCCTTCACGGGGCGTTCGCCGCCATGCGCCTTGGGGCGTTTTTCGCTCACCACCGCGGGAAACGTTCATGAAAACCCATCGTTCCGCGGCCTCCGTGAAGGGAGGTCACTGACATGTTCACTGGCATCATCCAGGCCGTGGGCCGCATCGCCCGGCTCGAACCGCGCGGCGGCGACGTCCGCCTCGTCGTCGATACCGCCTCCCTCGACATGACCGACGTCGCCCTGGGCGACAGCATCGCCGTCTCCGGCGTGTGCCTCACCGTGATCGAATTCGATGCATCGAGTTTCGCGGCCGACGTCTCCAACGAAACCCTCTCGCTGACCTCGCTGGGCGACCGCCGCCCGGGCGACGCCGTGAACCTCGAAAAGGCCCTGCGCCTGGCCGACCGGCTCGGCGGCCACCTGGTCTCCGGCCACGTCGACGGCCTGGGCAAGGTGGTGTCCATCGCACCCGACGGCCGTTCGCTGCGCTGGACCTTCGAGGTGCCGCGCGAGATCGCCCGCTACATCGCCCACAAGGGCTCGGTGTGCATCGACGGCACCAGCCTCACCGTGAACGAGGTCAACGGCAACCGTTTCGGCGTGAACCTTATCCCCCATACGGTGGAACACACGACGTTCTCGGCACGCCGGCCCGGCGATGCGGTGAACATCGAGGTCGACGTCGTGGCGCGTTACGTCGAACGCCTGCTTTCCGCGGGCGAGGCGCCGCGCCTCGACGAGGCTTTCCTGAAGCAGCACGGCTTCGCCTGACCCGGATAACCAGCCCATGGCATTCAACACCATCCCCGACATCCTCGAGGACATCCGCAACGGCCGCATGGTCGTGATCCTCGACGACGAGGATCGCGAGAACGAGGGCGACATCGTGATGGCCGCCGAAAAGGTGCGCCCCGAAGACGTGAACTTCATGGTGAAGGAGGCGCGCGGCCTGCTGTGCCTCACCCTCACCGAACAGCGCACGCGCCAGCTCGGCCTGAAGCCGATGGTCAGCGACAACAACTCGCCGTTCCATACCAATTTCACGGTATCGATCGAGGCGGCCGAGGGCGTCACCACGGGCATTTCGGCGCACGATCGCGCGCGTACCATCCAGGTGGCCGCCGCGCGCGACGCGAAGCCCGCCGACATCACCATGCCCGGCCACATCTTCCCGCTCACGGCGCAGCCGGGCGGCGTGCTCACGCGCGCGGGCCACACCGAGGCGGGCTGCGATCTCGCCGCGATGGCGGGCCTGGAGCCGGCCTCGGTGCTGATCGAGATTCTCCACGACGACGGCTCGATGGCGCGCCGCCCCGAGCTGGAAGCCTTCGCGGCGAAGCACGGGCTGAAGATCGGCACCATCGCCGACCTCATCCGCTACCGCCTGGAAACCGAGAAGACCATCGAGCGCGTGCACGAGGAAGACGTCGATACCGAGTTCGGCGCGTTCCGCCTCGTGGCCTACCGCGACGGCATCCGTCGTGGCCTGCACTTCGCGCTGACGCGCGGCAGCGTGGACGACGGCGAGCCCGTGCTCACCCGCGTGCACGTGCGCAACACGCTGTCCGACGTGCTGCACCTGCGCCGCGCCGACCTGGGGCAGACCGTCACCGAAGCCCTTCGCCGCATCGATGCGGCCGATCGCGGCGTGCTGCTGGTGCTGTCGGGCGAGGACACGCCCGATGCGTTGCTCGCCCGGTTGAAGGGCGAGCGTGCGCCGCTGGTCGCGCCGAAGGACGACCAGGAATGGCGTCAGCTCGGTCTGGGCGCGCAGATCCTCGCCGACCTGGGCGTGAAGCGCTTGCGCGTGATCGGTACGCCGCGCAAGTTCGTCGGCATCGCGGGGTTCGGGTTGGAAGTGGTGGATCAGGACTGCTGACCTCCATGCGAAAACCGGTTGGCGACGAATCCGGTTCTCGCCTCAGGTTGCCATCGCACCCCACACTCCGTATCAAGTAACGATGACCTACGACATCCGCCTGATCGCCCCTTCCGGTTACCCGCACAACGTCGCCGCCATGCGGCGCGGCGTCGAGCGCCTGGAAGAGGACGGCCATCGCCTTTCCGGCCTCGACGTGCTCGACCGTCGCCACCTTCGCTTCGCCGGTACCGATGCCGAGCGTGCCGCCGACCTCAACGCGCTGGTCGACGGTCCGCTCCCCGACGTGGTGCTCGCCATCCGTGGCGGCTACGGCGCGCATCCGCTGCTTCCGCTGCTCGACTACGACGGCCTGCGCCGCCTCGCCGGCGCGCCGGTGGCCCTGGTCGGCCATAGCGACTTCACGGCCCTGCAATGCGCCTTGCTGGCGTGCAGCGGCGTGGCGACGCTGGGCGGTCCGATGCTCGGCCCGGATTTCGGTGCGTCCGAACTCGATCCGCTCACGGCCAGCCACTTCTGGAACGTGCTCGCCTCCGATCGCGCCGAGGCGTCGTGGGACGCGCCGGAGACCGCCGATCTCGCGGTGGAAGGCACGATCTGGGGCGGCAACCTCGCCATGCTCACCAGCCTGGCCGGATCGCCGTATTTCCCCGGGATCGACGGCGGCATCCTGTTCATCGAAGACATCGCCGAGCCGCCCTACCGGGTGGAGCGCATGCTCTACCACCTCGTCCACGCGGGCGTGCTGAAGCGGCAGAAAGCCCTCGTGGTGGGCGACTTCACGAGCTACCGGGTCGCCGAGTACGACAACGGTTACGACCTGCCGGTCACCTTCGAGCGGATCGCCGCCGCGACGGGCATTCCGCTGGTTCGCGGCCTGCCGTTCGGCCATGCGGCGGCCAAGCTCACCCTGCCTTTCGGTGTTTCCGGGCGCCTCGACGTGGCCGCCGGGCGGGCCCGTCTGGCCTTCGCCGGGCACCCGCGACCCAAAACCCCGTAAAATACCCGGCCGCCCGGCGGCCACCCCCGCCATCAGGACACCCCACATGAAGATCATCGAAGGCGATTTCGCCACTCCCAAGGGCCGTTTCGCCATCGTCGCCGGCCGTTTCAACGCGTTCGTCGTCGAACCGCTGGTGGATGGCGCGCGCGACGCGCTCGTGCGCCACGGCGTGAAGGACGACGCGATCGACCTCATCCGCGTGCCCGGCGCCTGGGAAATCGCGCAGGCGGCCTACAAGGTCGCCGCGTCGGGCAAGTACGCCGCCGTGATCGGCCTGGGCGCCGTGATCCGCGGTTCCACGCCGCACTTCGACTACGTGGCCGGCGAAGCCGCCAAGGGCCTGGGCCAGGCCGCCTACGCCTCCGGCGTGCCGGTGTGCTTCGGCGTGCTCACCACCGACAGCATCGAGCAGGCCATCGAGCGCGCGGGCACCAAGGCGGGCAACAAGGGCGCCGACGCGGCGATGGTCGCGATCGAGATGACCAACCTCTACGCGAAGCTCGGCCAATGACCAACGTCCCCCCGCACGGCATCGACCTCCAGGCCCGTTCGCGCGCACGCCGTCGCGCGCTCCAGGCGCTCTATGCCTGGCAGGTGGGCGGTTCGAAGATGGGCAGCGTCATCGCGCAGTTCCGTCACGAGCAGGACATGGAAGTGGCCGACCTCGAATACTTCGAAGACATCCTGCGCGGCGTGGAGCAGCACGTGGCGGAACTCGACGAAGGCATCAAGCCCTTCGTCGACCGCGAAGTGGGCCAGATCGATCCCATCGAGCGCGCCGCGCTGCGCATGGGCGCGTATGAGCTGAAATATCGGCCCGACGTGCCCTACCGCGTGGTGATCAACGAAGCGGTGGAAGCCACCAAGCGCTTCGGGGCCGACCATGGCCACAGCTATGTGAACGGCGTGCTGGACAAACTCGCGACGCACTGGCGTACGGCCGAAAAGCGATCCTGATGCTCCACCCCTGAGGGAGCACGCATGGAATTCGACCTGATCGAACGCATCCGCCGGCACACCGACGTCAACCGCGACGACGTGGCGACCGGCATCGGCGACGACGCGGCCGTCGTCGCCGTCCCGGCCGGTCGTGAACTCGCGATCGCCGTGGACACCCTCGTGGAAGGGGTGCACTTTCCCGTGGGTACGGCGCCCGCTGACATCGGCTGGAAAGCCCTCGCCGTCAATCTTTCCGACCTGGCCGCGATGGGCGCGACCCCCGCATGGGCCTTGCTCGCGCTCACGCTGCCCACCTCCGACGAAGCCTTCGTCGACGGGCTGGCGCGGGGCTTCGCCGAACTCGCCACGCCGTATCGTCTCGCCCTGATCGGCGGCGACACCACGCGCGGTCCGCTCACGGTCACCGTCGCCGTGCATGGGTTCACCGCGCCCGGCGAAGCCCTGCTGCGCTCCGGCGCGCGCGTGGGCGACGTCGTGATGGTCACCGGCACGCTGGGCGACGCCGCCGCGGGTCTGCGCTGCCTCGCCGAAGCGGACGCGTCGCCCTATGTCGCGCTCGTCGAACGGCTCAACCGGCCCACGCCGCGCGTGAGCGCGGGCCAGGCGCTGCGTGGCATCGCCACGGCCTGCATCGACGTCTCCGACGGCCTGGTCGCCGACCTCGGCCACCTCTGCGCGCGGAGCGGCGTGGGTGCCGAGATCGACGTCGCGATGTTGCCGCGCTCGTCGGCCATGCTCGCCCATTTCCACGATGCCGACGCCATCGATTTCGCCCTGGGCGGCGGCGACGACTACGAGTTGTGCTTTACCGTGCCCGCCGATCGCGCGAACGAGGTGGCCGCCGATCTCGCCCGCATCGGTGGCGGTGCCACGCGGATCGGCCGCGTGGTGGAGGGTGCGGGCGTGCACGTGATCGATGCGTCGGGTCAGGCGGTCGCCCCGGTGCGCGCCGGCTGGAACCACTTCGCCGCATGAGTACCAAATACGTTCTCGACGCGGCGGACCGCCGCCGGCTGCTCGCTTCGCCGGCGGGATGGATCGCCTGCGGGTTCGGCTCGGGCCTGGTGCCGAAGGCCCAGGGCACGGCCGGCTCGCTCGCCGCGCTGGTGCCGTGGCTCCTGCTGCGCGGCCTGCCGCTGTCGGTATGGCTGTCGATCATCGTGCTGTCGTTCGCGCTGGGCGTGTGGGCGTGCGATGTCGCCGGTCGACGGATCGGCGTGGACGACCATCGCAGCCTCGTCTGGGACGAATTCGTGGGCCAGTGGGTGGCGTTGCTGCCCGCGCTGTGGGCCCCTTGGTGGGCCGTCATCCCGGGTTTCGTGCTGTTCCGTCTCTTCGACGTGGCCAAGCCACCGCCGATCGGCTGGTTCGACCGCCGGGTGAAGGGCGGCCTGGGTGTGATGCTCGACGACCTCATCGCCGGTATCTTCGCCGCGGTGGTGCTTCGCATCGTGCTGTCCTTCGTCTGAGGAAACCGCCATGGAATACCGTCGCCTGGGCTCCACCGGCCTGAAGCTGTCCGCGCTGTCGTACGGCGCCTGGGTCACCTTCGGCCGGCAGGTGGGGCGTTCGGATGCGCGCGAGCTGATCGCGCTGGCCTACGATCACGGCGTGAACTTCTTCGACAACGCCGAAACGTATAACGCCGGTGACGCCGAGCGGCTGATGGGTGACGTGATCGCCGACCTGCGCCTGCCCCGCGACGCGTATTGCGTGTCGAGCAAGGTGTATTTCGGCGCGACCGCGGATCCCAGGCCCACCCAGAAAGGCCTGTCGCGCAAGCACGTGTTCGATGCCTGCCACCAGGCCTTGCAGCGTTTGCGGGTGGATTACCTCGACCTCTACTTCTGCCACCGTCCCGATCCGGATACGCCCGTGCTGGAGACGGTGTGGGCGATGGACACGCTGGTGCGCCAGGGCAAGGTGCTCTACTGGGGCACCAGCGAATGGCCGGCCGAGCGCATCGACGAGGCGCATCGCGTGGCGCGCGAGCACGGACTCGTGCCGCCCTCGATGGAGCAGCCGCAGTACAACCTGCTGCATCGCGATCGCGTGGAGCGGGAATACGTGCCGCTGTATGCCGACCACGGCATGGGCACCACGATCTGGTCGCCGCTGGCGTCCGGGCGGTTGACCGGCAAATACAACGATGGCGTGCCGGCGGATTCGCGTCTGGGACATCCGGATTACGCGTGGTTGCGCGATCAGCTGCTCGGCGACGAAGCGGCGTCGAAGAAAATCCGCGCGCTGGCGGCGGTCGCCGACGACCTGGGTATTCCGATGGCTCGGATGGCGCTCGCCTGGTGCCTGAAGAATCCGAATGTGTCCACGGTGATTCTCGGGGCGAGCAAGACGCATCAGTTGGAAGAGAACCTGATGGCGCTGGACGCCGTGCCCTTGCTCGACGATGCCGTCATGGCACGCATCGAAGCCGCGCTCTGACCAGTTCGCCGATGCGATCGGCTCCTACCCCTTCGGTAGCCGGGTGATCGAAGACTGGCAGCCGAACAGGCCAGGTCTACCGATATCCCGCTACCCAAGGGGTGGGAGCCGATCGCATCGGCGAACCCGAGCGAAGCGAAGCATCAAACGTCGCCGTACAACGCCTGCAACGCCGCGATCGCCGCCAACCCCGCCGTCTCGGTACGCAAGATGCGCGGCCCCAGCCGCAGCCCGGTAAAGCCCGCGCTCGCCAGCGCCGCCCGGTCGCGCTCCCCGAAGCCGCCCTCGGGCCCGATCGCCAGCACCGCGGCGTCGCGCAGCCCCAGCTCCGCCGGCCGCTTCGTCCCTTCGGGCAGCAACGCCAACCGCATCGGTCCACCGTCACCGAGCGACGACAGCCACGCCGCCAACGGCACCGCGGGCTCGATCACCGGCACCCGCGCCCGCCCCGACTGCTCGCACGCGCTCGACGCCACCGCCCGCCAGTGCGCCAGGCGTTTTTCGGCACGCGCCGCATCCAGTTTCACTTCCGAACGCTCGGTGACCAGCGGCACGATGCGCGCGACACCCAGCTCGGTGGCCTTCTGCACGATCAGGTCCATCTTTTCGCCGCGTGCCACGCCCTGGGCCAGCGTGAGCGACAGCGGCGATTCGTTGTCGAGGACGCGGCCGTCGCCGACCGTCGCGCGCACTTCGCGCTTGCCGACGGCGCTCAGCACCGCGTCGTACTCCATGCCGTCGTCGCCGGCGAACAGCACCACGGGCGCACCCACGTCCAGGCGCAACACGCGCGCCACGTGTTCGCCGGCCTGGGCGGGAAGGGTGATGTCGGCACCGCTCGCCAGCGGCATGTCGGCGTGGATTCGGATGGTTCGCATGGTGCGCATTGTAGCCAGCCGCGGGCCGGGCTATCGTCGCCGGGGTCACGAAGGAGCCCGATATGCCGATCGTCTGGTACTTCGATTTCGTCTCGCCGTTCTGCTGGCTGCAATGGCCGGCCATCCGCCGCCTGGCGCAGGAGCGCGAGGTGACGCTGCGGCCCATGCTGTTCGGGGCCCTGCTCAAGCAGATGGATCAGCGCGGCCCCGCCGAGATCCCGCGCAAACGCGAATTCACCTATCGCCATGCGCTATGGCGGGCACGGCGGAGGGGCATGCCGCTGAAATTCCCGCCCTCCCACCCGTTCAATCCCCTGCCGGCGCTGCGCCTGTGCGTGGCGGCGGGTGCGAGCGTGGAAACGGTGGGCAGCCTCTTCGAGTGGCTATGGGTTCATGGCCGCGCGGGCGACAGCCTCGAGGCGCTGGCGCCGCTGGCCACCTCGCTGGGCATCGACGACATGCGGGCCGCGCTGTCGTCGCCGGAGGTGAAGGCGACGCTCCAGGCCAACTTCGAGGAGGCCATGCGCCACGGGGTGTATGGCGTGCCCACGCTGGCCATCGGCGGCGAGCTGTTCTGGGGCGAGGACGCGCACGATTTCGCGATGGATTACCTGCGCGATCCGGGACTGTTCGCCGACGGCGAAATGGCCCGTCTCGGCGAACTCCCCGTCGGCCTGTCGCGCGTCTAGGCCACCGCCTTTTCGATGCCCGCGATGGCCGTGTCGACCATGAAATCGATCTCGTCGGGCGTGATCACATAGGGCGGCATGAAGTAGACGACGTTGCCCAGCGGCCGCAACAGCGCGCCGTGTTCCAGGCCATGCCGGTAGACGCGAAGACCGCGCCGGTCGCCGGACGGGAAGGGCGCGCGCGAGGCCTTGTCGGCCACCAGTTCGACGGCGGCGATCATGCCGGTCTGGCGCACGTGACCCACATGCGGGTGGTCGGCCAGGGGGGCGATGCGGCGCGCGAGGTGGGCGGCCAGCTCGCGGTTGCGTTCCAGCACCGGATCGTCGCGGAAGATCTTCAGCGTGGCGGTGGCCGCGCGGCAGGCGAGCGGGTTGCCGGTGTAGCTGTGCGAATGCAGGAAAGCCTTGCCGGCCGCGTATTCCGCGTAGAAGGCCTGGTAGACGTCGTGCGTGGTGACCACCGCCGACAACGGCAGGAAGCCGCCGGTAAGTCCTTTCGACAGGCACATGAAGTCGGGCGAGATGCCCGCCTGCTCGCAGGCGAACAACGTGCCGGTGCGGCCGAACCCCACGGCGATCTCGTCGGCGATCAGGTGCACGTGGAACTCGTCGCATAGCGCGCGCAGGCCGGCGAGGTACGAGGCGTCGTACATGCGCATGCCGCCCGCGCATTGCACCAGCGGTTCGACGATGACGGCGCAGGTCTCGTGCGCATGACGCTCCAGCAGCGAACGCATCTCGCCCAGGCGGCGCGTGGCGATCTCCCGCGGCGTTTCGCCCGGCTCGCCCTCGAAGGTATCGGGCGAGGGCGCGAGTTCCGGCGTGAGCAGTAGCGGCGCATACGTGGTGCGGTAGAGCGCCACGTCGCTCACCGAGAGCGCGCCCAGCGTTTCGCCGTGATAGCTGCCGGTCAGCGCGATGAAGCGCGTTTTCTCGCCGTGGCCGCGATTGAGCCAGTAATGGAAGCTCATCTTCAGCGCCACCTCGACGGCGGCCGAACCGTTGTCGGCGAGGAACACGCGATCCAGGCCCGCCGGCGTGATCCGCACCAGTTCCTCGGCCAGCTCCACCGCCGGCTCGTGGGTGAATCCCGCGAAGATCACGTGTTCCAGGCGGTCGAGCTGGTCTTTCAGCGCGGCGCCGATGCGCGGTTCGGCGTGGCCGAAGAGGTTGGTCCACCAGGAACTCACGGCGTCGAGGTAGCGTTTGCCGTCGGTGCCGACCAGCCATGCCCCTTCGCCCCGCAGGACGGGTACCATCGGTAGGGTTTCGTGGTCGTGCATCTGGGTGCAAGGGTGCCAGAGCACGGAAAGATCGCGCGCTGCCAGCGCGCCGGGCCGCGGGGCGGCGAAAAGGGTGTCGTTCATCCGCCCCATGATCCGCCTTGCATGGCCTGCTCTCAAGTGAGGTGCCTGTTGAAGTGGTTCCGTCGGATCGCCGTTGCGATCGTGCTGCTGGCGCTGTGTGCCGGCGTGTTCTACTGGTTCCTGCCCGCGCGGCTGGCCGCATCGTTCATCGAGCAGCGCGCGCGCGGGCTCACGCTCGACGGCGTCTCGGGCACCGCGTGGGACGGCCATGCGGCGCGAGTGGTCTCGGCCGGCGGCCATGACCTGGGCGCGCTCGATTGGACCCTGGGTCGCGACGCCATCCTCGGTCGCATCCACCTGGGCCTCCATCTGGAAGGGACCTCAGGACGTGTGGACGCCCATATCGACCGCACGGAACCGGATCGCACCCTCCTGAGCGGCATCGATTTCCGTCTCGACGCCGCCGCCCTGGCCGGCCCGGCCCTGCCGCGCGAACTGGTGCCCCGTGGCACGGTGGAAGGCCGAGTGCCCCGCGCGGAATTGCAGGGCAACTGGCCCATGGAACTCGACGCCGAGGTGCGCTGGCTGCGGGCGGCGGTCAGGACGCCGGAGGGCTACGTCGACCTGGGCGGCATCGCGCTCGAAGCGCAAAGCCGCGCGGGAGTACTCCGGGGGCGCCTGGCCGACGACGGCGACGGAGCGCTCGGCGTCGATGCGGCCCTGGCCGGTTCGCCGTTGGGCTGGCGCCTGGCGGGCAAGCTCGCGCCACGCATCCAGGACACCGCACTGACCCATCTCATCGCCCGCTTCGGCCCCGTGGGCCGCGACGGTAACGTCATCCTCGACCGCAAGGCCGGCCTCGCGCCCGCGACCACGCCATGACCGACATCCTCGACAAGGCCCTCGCGGCCGCCCGCGACGCCGCCGGAGCGGCGGCCGAAATCATCCTCCACTACTGGCGCACGGGCGTCGGCGTGGACCTCAAGGGCGACGATACGCCCGTCACGGCCGCCGACCGCGAGGCGGAGGTGGCCATTCGCGGCATCCTCGCCGCGGCGCTGCCCGAAGCGGGTATCTATGGCGAGGAATACGGTGCCGACGACACCTCGCGCGAATGGCTCTGGCTGGTCGATCCGCTCGACGGCACCAAGAGCTTCGTGCGCCGCACGCCGTTCTTCTCCACGCAGATCGCCCTCATGCATCGCGGCGAACTGGTGCTGGGGG
Source organism: Luteibacter aegosomatis (assembly GCF_023078455.1). Classification (GTDB taxonomy): domain Bacteria; phylum Pseudomonadota; class Gammaproteobacteria; order Xanthomonadales; family Rhodanobacteraceae; genus Luteibacter; species Luteibacter aegosomatis. Next base: position 1,025,593 of record NZ_CP095740.1, read on the forward strand.
TGTCCTCGGCACCCGTCTACGGCGAGCGCATGTGGGCCGTGCGCGGCCGCGGCGCCTTTCTCGACGGCGAGCCGGTACGCGTCGCCGCCACGCAGCGGATGGCCGAGGCCTCGATCTCCACCGGCAACGTGAAGACGCTCACCGGCGACGCGCGCTGGGATGCGCTCGGCGCGATGATCCGCGACAGCAACCGGATCAGGGGCTATGGCGATTTCTGCCACTACCACCTCCTCGCGCGCGGCGGCCTCGACCTGGTGATCGAATCGGACGTGAACATCCTCGACGTGGCAGCACTGGCCGTGATCGTGCGCGAAGCCGGCGGCGTCTTCACCGACCTCGACGGCGCCGCCCCCACCCTCGAGACGAGAAGCGTGCTGGCGGGCACGCCGACCCTCCATGCCGCGGCGCTCGCCCGCCTGCGGGACGCTACAATCGACCGATGAACAAGCGCCCCACGATCCTCGCCACGCGCGACGCGCCCGACAGCTACCTCCGCCGCGCGGAGGAGGTCGACCTCGAATTTTCCAACGGCGAGCGCCGCACCTACCAGCGACTGAAGGGCGGCGGTCATGGCGCGGTGCTCATCGTCGCCATGCACGATGCCGACACCGTGCTGCTGGTGCGCGAGTACGGCGTCGGCGTCGACCGTTACGAACTGGGCGTGCCCAAGGGGCGGCTGGATCGCGACGAGACGGTGGAGCAGGGCGCCGACCGCGAGCTGAAGGAAGAGGTCGGCTTCGGCGCGCGCAAGCTCACCATCCTGGGGACGCTGTCGCTGTCGCCGTCGTACATGACCCACATGGCCCACGTGGTGCTTGCCGAAGACCTCTACCCCGAGCGCCTGCAGGGCGACGAACCCGAAGAACTCGAAGTGGTGCCCTGGCGCATGAAAGACCTGCACACGCTGATCGCGCGCGACGACGTGACCGAGGGGCGCTCCATCGCCGCGTTGTTCATGGCCCGCGAATACCTCGCCGGGCGGTACCGTCCGGCATGAGCGCCGTCGATCCCGCCCATTACCTCGACGACCTGCGTGCCATCGCGCGCCGCGCGGCCGATGCCATCCTCGATGTCTACGCGCAGGATTTCGAGGTGGTCTGCAAGCCCGACGATTCCCCCGTCACCGCCGCCGACCTTGCCGCGCAGCGCGTCATCACCGAAGGACTGGCCGCCATCGCGCCCAACGTGCCGGTGATTTCCGAGGAGGCCACGGCGGCCTCGTGGGCCGAAAGACGCACGTGGCGTCGCCACTGGCTGGTGGATCCGCTCGACGGCACGCGCGAGTTCATCAAGCGCAACGGCGAGTTCACCGTGAACATCGCCCTCATCGAGAACCACCGTCCCGTGCTCGGCGTGGTGCTCGCGCCGGTGGGCGGCGACGCGTACTACGCCGCGAGTGGCCTCGGCGCGTGGCGGCAGGCCACGCCGGATGCCGAGCCGGTGCGCATCCGTTCGCGCGTCGCGGGCGAGACGCTGCGCGTCACCGGCAGCCACTGGAGCGGCGGCATGGCGGCCACGCTGCTCGATCGCCTCGGTCCGCACGATCGCGTGCCGCTGGGTTCGTCGCTCAAGTTCTGCGTGATCGCGCGCGGCGACGCCGACCTCTACCTGCGCCTGGGCGCCACCTCGGAATGGGATACGGCGGCGGCGCAGTGCGTGCTGGAAGAAGCCGGCGGCGCGGTGCTCGACCTCGCCGGGCGACCCTTCCGTTACAACACCCGCGATTCGCTCATCAATCCCGAGTTCATCGCCTGCGGCGACACCGAGGTCGACTGGGCGGCACGTCTCATCGATCCGGACGACAACGCATGACACGCCCCGTCGACGACCTGCTCGCGATCATGGCCCGCCTGCGCGATCCGGAAAACGGTTGCCCCTGGGACCTGAAGCAGGATTTTTCCACCATCGCGCCGTACACCATCGAGGAAGCCTACGAGGTGGCCGACGCGATCGATCGCGGCGACATGCACGACCTGCGCGACGAGCTGGGCGACCTGCTGTTGCAGGTGGTGTTCCATTCACGCATGGCGGAAGAAGCCGGCCACTTCGCGTTCGGCGACGTGGTGGATGCCATCTGCGACAAAATGCTGCGCCGTCATCCGCACGTGTTCGGCGATGTCACGCATGAGAGCGACGCGGCGCGTTCGCGCGACTGGGATCGCCTGAAGGCGGAGGAGCGTGCGGCGAAGGGTGGCGACGACACGAGCGCGCTGGCCGGCATCTCGCGTGGATTGCCCGAATGGCAGCGCGCGGTGAAATTGCAGAAGCGCGCGGCGAATACGGGTTTCGATTGGCCCGACCATCGTCCGGTACTCGACAAGCTCGCCGAAGAACTCGACGAGGTGCGCCACGAGTTCGACCACGGCGCCGACGAAGAGCGACTCGCGGACGAGATCGGCGACGTACTGTTCGTGGCGGCGAATCTCGCGCGGCACGCGAAGGTGGACGTATCGCGTGCGTTGCGCGGAGCGAACGCGAAGTTCGAGCGGCGGTTCCGGGCGATGGAGGCATTGGCGGCCGGTGAAGGCCGCACGCTGTCGTCGTATTCGCTCGAGGAGCAGGAAGGGCTCTGGGCTCGCGTGAAGCGCGAGGCATCGTGATTCGCCGATACGATCGGCTCCCACCCCTTCGGTAGGACGGCTCTCGAAAAGGTGCTGCCGATGGTTCCCACCCCTTCGGCAGGAGGGATTTCTTGAAGGGGTGCTACCGAAGGGGTGGGAGCGGATCGTATCCGCGAACGGGGCTAGCCGATTACTTCGAATCCACCGGCTTGGCCGCGGCGCGCTGCTGCATGCGCGACTTGAACGCTTCCATCGCCTCGTGGCGCTTCTGGTCCTGCGCGAGGCTCTCGTCGAGGCTCTTGCGCATCGTCGCGATCGCGGCGTCGGTGTCCTTCGGCTGCAACTGCGCGCGGGCGAGGTGACGGTAGGCGTATTCGCGCACCATCGGGTTCTGCGACTTGGCGAGCACTTCGTTGTAGAGCGCCGGCAGTTCCTTCTGACGGCCGGACATGACGTACAGGCGCTCCAGGCCGCGGAGGTCGCCGATCACGCCCGAGCGGGCCATGCCGCCGCGATCGTGGTGGCCCCAGCCATGATGGCCGCGTTCGCCGCCCTGGCCCCACGCATGGTCCTGGCCGGGCTGGGCATGGGGAGCGGCCTTGGCGGCCGGGGCCGGGGGGGCGGCATCCTGCGCGTACGCGAAGGCGGCCGAACCGGCGAGGAGGAGGGAGGCGACGGTGGCGATGAGGGTCTTGCGCTGCATGGATGGTCTCCGACGGAGGAAAGGACTTGCACGGGGAAAAACGTGCCGTGCGGGCGCCGGTTGACCGCTGCGTTGCCTTGCGCTCAGTTTCGCGTGAAATCGCCGTTTGCAACCTTTTGCGGCGCGGCGGCATCCATCACCGGAACACCCATTCACCGGAGGAACCACCCATGCGCCACCTGATCCTCGCCGCCGTGCTGCTGATGCCCGCCGTGGCCCTGGCCTACGACGAACCGCAATGCCGATTCGGCGCAGACCGTCACCTCGATCTCGACATGGGTGGCGTACACCGCGTGCGCTTCGTGGTGAACTCCCATGACCTCCAGGTCGACGGCAGCGGAAGCGGCAAGTCCACCGTCGACGGCCGGGCCTGCGCCTCCAGCCAGGACATCGTCGACAGCCTGGTGGTCGAACAGGAAAAGGAAGGCGACACGCTCGTGGTGGAGCTGAAGGACAAACGCCATGGCTGGTCGGGTTTCGGCAACAGCTACGCCTACCTCAAGGTCAAGGCGAGCATACCCGGCAACCTGCCCGTGGTCGTGGAGGGTGGCTCGGGCGATGTCGAAGTACGCCACGTGGCCTCCCTGCGGGCGTCGGCGGGTTCGGGCGACGTCGAAGCGAACGACGTGCGTGGCGAGGTGCAGGCCAACGTGGGCTCGGGCGACCTCAAGCTCAGCCACACGGGGCCGGTGGAGGTGAGTTCCGTCGGTTCGGGCGACCTGACCGTGCGCGATGCGCGGGGCGTGCGGATCGGCACCGTCGGTTCGGGTGACGCCAAGCTGACCGATATCCAGGGCGACGTGAACGTGGGGACGGTGGGCTCCGGCGACCTCGTCGTGGACGGCGTCAAGGGCAATCTCACCGTGCGTTCCCATGGCAGCGGCGACATCGAGCACCACGACGTCAGCGGCAAGGTCGACGTGCCGCGCGACGACGATTGACCATGACGGTTCGACCACCTCGCCAACCGATATGATCCGTTCGTCCCGGACGGATCGAATCGAATGACCTGGTTGCCTGAATCGCTGCGAGCCTTGCGCCGCGATATGTTTTTCCTCGTGTTGCTCGGCGTGGCGGTCGCCTTCGCGATCGCCACGCCGTCGCGCGTCCCCTCGTGGCCGTCGCTGGTGGATTGGCCGACCATCGCCGCCCTATGCGGGTTGCTGTTGCTTACCAAGGCGGTGGAGGCCAGCGGCGCGCTCGACGTGGCCGGCCACTGGCTCATCGACCGCACCTCGACTCGCCGCGTGGCCGCGCTCGGCCTGGTGGCCGCCACCGCGCTGTCGTCGATGCTGCTCACCAACGACGTCTCGTTGTTCGTGATGGTGCCTCTCACCTTGAGCATGTGCCGCATCGCGCGCATGCCGGCGACGCGACTGGTCGTGTTCGAAGCCCTCGCGGTCAACGCCGGTTCGATGCTCACGCCCATCGGCAATCCGCAGAACCTGTTCCTCTGGCAGCAATGGGGCGTGGGTTTCGGCGGTTTCGTGTGGGCGATGCTGCCGCTGGCCGGACTGGCGCTGGTGGCGCTGCTTGCGGTCACCGCGTTCGCGTTTCCCGGCCAGGCGCTCGAAGTGCACGAGCGGGCATCGCATCGGGTGGATCGCGGGCTGCTCGTCGTGGCGGCGGTGCTCTACGTGCCGTTTCTCGTGCTGGCGGACCTGGGGCACGCCGCCTGGGCCCTCGCGGGCGTGCTCGCCACGTTCGTCGTGTTTCGCCGACGCATCGTGGCGGCGATCGATTGGGGGTTGCTGCTCACCTTCGTGCTGATGTTCATCGACCTGCGTTCGCTGGCCGCGCTCGACGTCGTGCGGTCGTTCCTGGGGTCGCTCGGGCTGGCGCAGGCGTCGCACCTCTATGCGACGGGTGCGCTGGCCTCGCAGGTGGTGAGCAACGTACCGGCGGCGATCCTGCTGGCGGAGTATTCGCACGATTGGCGCACGCTGGCGTGGGCCGTGAACGTGGGCGGGTTCGGTTTCGTGCTGGGATCGCTGGCCAACCTGATCGCATTGCGGCTGCTCGGCGAGAAGAAGGCCTGGGCCAGCTTCCATGCGTGGTCGGTGCCGTTCTTCGTGGCGGTCGGCTTGCTGGGATGGTGGTTGCTCTAAGCGCCCATCGCGGACAGCGTCCGCTCCCACCCTCCGGTCGCAACCTTCCTGGCAAAGGTTTTTCACCTCCGTCAGCGGTCTTCCTACCGAAGGGTGGGAGCGGACCCTGTCCGCGATAGGCCTCAGGCCTTGCGCGTACCCGCGGCGCCGGTGTTGCTGTTGCCCTTGTCGTGCTTCTTGATGAAGTCGCGCACGTCGGGATACACCACCTCGCGCCAGCGGCGTCCGCTGAAGATGCCGTAATGACCGGCCCCGGCCACGGTGATGTGCTGCTTGCGCTTCTTCGCGATGCCCTTGCACAGGCCATGCGCCGCTTCGGTCTGCCCGGGCCCGGAAATGTCGTCGAGCTCGCCTTCGATGGTGAGCAGCGCGGTGTCCTTGATGGCGGCGGGCTTCACCCGCTCGCCGTTCACGTCCCACGTGCCCTTCGGCAGGCGGTGTTCCTGGAACACCGTTTCGATGGTGTCGAGGTAGTACTCGGCCGGCATGTCGAGCACGGCGTTGTATTCGTCGTAGAACTTGCGGTGCGCCTCGGCGTCGTCGAGATCGCCCTTGCGCAGGTTTTCGTAGAAGTCCCAATGCGACATCACATGGCGGCTGGGATTCATCGCGATGAAGCCGGCATGCTGGAGGAAGCCCGGATACACGTCACGGCCGGCGCCCGGATATTGGTAGGGCACCTTGTGGATGAGCTGGCTGCGGAACCACGACAGCGGCCGCGTGGTGGCGAGGTTGTCGACGCTGGTGGGGCTCTTGCGCGTGTCGATGGGGCCGCCCATGAGGGTGAGCGTGGCGGGCGTGGCCTCGCCACGCGCCGCCATCAGCGACACGGCCGCGAGCACCGGCACGGTGGGCTGGCACACCGACACCACGTGCGCGCGATGCACGCCGACGTGGCGGATGAATTCCTCGATGTACGACACGTAGTCGGCCAGCGAGAAGGAGCCTTCGCTCGCCGGGATCATGCGCGCGTCGACCCAGTCGGTGATGTACACCTTGTGGTCGCGCAGCAGGGTGCGCACCGTATCGCGCAGCAACGTGGAATGGTGGCCGGACAGCGGCGCCACCACGAGCACGGCCGGGTCGTGCTTCATCCGGTCGACCGTGGCCTGGTCGTCGGAGAACCGCTTGAAGCGCTTGAGCGTGCAGAACGGCTTGCTCATCGCCACCTGTTCGACGATGGCCACGTCGTGGCCATGCGCGTGCACGCTGTGGATGCCGAACTCGGGCTTCTCGTAGGCCTTGCCCAGGCGGTACATCAGCTCGTAACCGGCCGCGGCGCGGTCGGCCCCCGGCATGCGGGCGAAGGGGCTGGCGGCGTCGCCGAACATCTTCGCGCTCGCCTCGGCCCAATAGGTGAGCGGGCTGAGCATCGAGCGTTGCCATTCGTGCATGAGGTAGAGCATGCAGGTTCCGGGGGGCGGGGAAGGTGGCGCATCATAACCAGTTGCGCCGCGTCATGTGTAAAGCCGCTGTTTTTGCTCGATTTAAATGGATGCCTTGCGGCATACCAGCAGGACTTCGTCAACCCCGGGGGCGGGGTCGAAGCCGGGTTCGAAGCTAAGCGGCTTCTGGAAACGCACGCCCAGCGGCATGAATACGCGGTTGTACCACCACATGGCGCGGGCGCGCTGATGGGTGAGGTACCACTGGCCCAGGTCGAGCAATTTCGACGACTTCGGCTGCATGCCGTAGACGGCGCTGCGCTCGATGGCGAAGCCATGGCGGGCCAGCAGGGCGCGAATGGCCTCGGGCTCGTAGCGGCGGTAGTGGCCCACGAAGTCGTCGAACGCCGTCCACGCCTCGGGGTGCAGGGGGATCGAAAGGAGCAGGCTGGCCCCGGGTTCGGCCACGCGGGCCAGCTCGGCCAGGGCACCTTCGTCGTCGACCACGTGTTCGAGGATGTCGAAGGCGCAGACGAAGTCGAAGCTGGCGTCGCGGAACGGCAAGGCGCCGATCATGGCGTTGGCCACGCGGGCGCCGTGCCGTGCCAGTTCGGCGAGGGCGGGGCGGCTGAGGTCGGCGAACTGGGTGTCGGCCAGCGGCAGGCGGGGCCGCAGGCCCGGTGCGATTTCCAGGCGCCGCGAGGTGCGCGCCACGATCTCGGACACGAGCGGCCAGGTGTTGAACCGCTCGGGAGCGAAGAGCCGGGCCTCGGACCACAGAGCGTCGTAAAAGCGCTTGTTGCTGCCGATGAGATCGGCGTCGGTGCGACCCGAAGACGATCCCGGGGTGAACGATGCGAACGTCATGCGATACCCCGGGGGTTCATGGAATCAGCGAAGGCGGGCCAGCTCGCGCAACAGCGGAAGCCGCCGTACGCGCACCGCCGTGGCGCGGAACACGGCATTGGCCAGCGCCGGTGCCGCCGAAGGCACGCCGATGACGCTGGCGCCCGCTGGCGAGGCGGTGGACGGCACGATCACCGTTTCCACCTCGTTGGGCATGGGCTGCGTCGGCGACAGGGCGTAGTCACGCAGGCCCGTCTGCTGCACTTTGCCGTCCTTCACCGTGATGGCGAGGTTGAGGGCGGTGGACAGCGCATCCATGGTGGCGCCCTGCAACTGCGCCTCCAGGCCCAGCGGGTTGATCACCCGGCCCACGTCGGCGGCGCAGACCACGCGCACGATATCGATGCCGTCCTGCCTGGGAGCCACCTCGATCGCGTGGGCGACGTACGCGCCGAAGACGTAGGCGCAGGCGATGCCCAGGCCGTTCTCGCTGCGCAGCCAGCGGCTCCAGTCGAGCTTGTCGGCGGCCAGCTTCAGCACGTTGGCCATGCGCGCGGTGTCGATGGGGCCGCCACGGGCGCCATAGGGCAACTGGCGCGGTTCGCCGAGCAGGCTCAGGCGGAAATCCAGCGGGTTGAGCTTCAGGGCATGGGCGATCTCGTCGACGAAACTCTCGCTGGCGAACGTGGGCGTGACGTGCGGCGAGCCGCGCCAGTCGCCGCGGGCCAGCTGCGAGGAGAGCGGATACCAGTCGCTGCGGTAGTTCGGCACGAGGCCGGCGGGCAGGGCGTCGGGCACCACCTCGGACTGCCACAGGCGGTTGTCCGGCGTGTTGCGCCCGACCAGCGCCGACGGGCTGGCCATGCGCTGGTGCCAGCCGACGATGTTTTTCTTGCGGTCGATGGACGCGTTGAGGCGGTGTACCGCCATCGGCCGGTAGTAGTCGTGGGCGAGGTCGTCGGCGCGCGTCCACAGCAGCTTGAGCGGGCGGTTGCGGATCTCGTCGGGTTTCTTCGCCAGCGCCACCGCCAGGGCCTCGGCGACGTAGTCCGACTGCAGGCGGCGACCGAAGCCGCCGCCGCCGCGCGGCACGCGGATGTCGATCTGCTCCGGCTTGAAGCCGGTCATCCGCTGCACCACGGTGTAGACGTCGCGTGGCGACTGCGTGGCGGCGATCACGGTGATGCTGGTGTCGGGATCGAGGCGGACGATGCAACTGGGCGTTTCGGCCGTGGCATGGGCCACCCACGGCTGGAAATACGTGGCCTCGAGCGAGCGCGCGGCCTTCTTGCGCGCGGCGGCGACGTCGCCGTCGTTGCGCACGATGGACGGCGCGGCCTCGTCGTTGCCGAACAGGTCGAGCGCCTGCTGTTCCAGCGTGCCCACGGGGGGCTCGGTGTTGGGGCCGGGTTTCCAGGTGGCCTTCAGCGCCGCGCGGCCGGACAGCGCGGCCCAGGTGTCGTCGGCGAGCACCGCCAGGGCGGGCGACTGCACGGCCGTCCCTGCGGCCTGGCCCGACTCGGGCGTGATGTCGATGACGGCGCGCACGCCCTTGACCTCGGACGCCGCCTTGCGATCGGCCTGGTCGAGCGTGCCGCCCGGATACGGGCAGCGCGCCAGCACCACCACGAGCGGCTCGCCGATGGTGTCGTCGAAGGCATAGGCCAGCGTGCCCGTGACCACGGCGCGCGCATCGACGTCGCCAGCGGGCTGGCCCACGAGGCGATAGCGTTCCGGCTGCTTCAGCGGCGGCGCCGACGACGGCGCGTCGATGCCGGCGGCGGTGGTGGCGAGATCCGCGTAGGACACCTTGCGGCCGTCGGTGGCGATGGCCATGCCCGCTTCCCCGCGGATCTGGTCGGCCGGCACGCCGAGGCGCCGGGCGGCGGCTTGCAGCAGCAACCAGCGGGCGAGCGCGCCGGCCTGGCGCAGGTCCGCCCATGCGGCGGGGATGCTGGTGGCGTCGCCGCTGCGCTGGCGGCCGTAAGTGAACTTCGGCTCGCCGTTGCCGGCCTCGAGGCCGAGCCCGAGCGGCTCGACGACCACCTGGTTCCAGTCGGCGTCCATTTCCTCGGCGATGATGCGCGCCAGCGAGGTGGCGGTGCCTTCGCCGTTGTCGGGGTCGCGCACGCCGATGAACACGCGGCCGTCGGCGGCGACGCGCAGGTAGGGGCCCAGTGGTTTCCAGCTGTCGCCGAGCAAGGCCAGCGGCACGGGACGGTCGGCCGCTTCGGCGGTGCCGATGCCGATCACCAGGGCACCGGCGGCACCGGCGGCGTATTTCAGGAAACGGCGGCGCGACAGTCGAACCTCGCCGCTCATGCCTTGGCATCCTTCATCGCGACGGCCGCGCGCTTGATCGCCTTGCGGATGCGACCATAGCTGCCGCAGCGGCAGAGGTTGCCGATCTTGTCGATATCGGCGTCGGACGGATTCTTCTGGTGCGAGAGCAGGTCGACGGCGGCCATGATCTGGCCGGGCTGGCAAAAGCCGCACATGACGGCGTCTTCGTCGATCCAGGCCTGCTGCACGGGATGCAGCGCGCCGTCCTTGCCGGCGAGGCCCTCGACGGTGGTCACGCGCTTGCCCGACATCTTCTCCATCTTCGTCTGGCACGAGGCCACGGCCTTGCCGTCGACGATCACCGTGCAGAAGCCGCAATCACCCTGGTCGCAGCCGTATTTGGCTCCGGTGAGGCGCAACGTGTCGCGCAGGTACCACAGCAACGGCATGGCGGGGTCGCCGGTGTGCCGGTAGCGTTTCTCGTTGACGATGAGGTCGATGCCTTCACGTACGGGCCTGGGCGCCGGCTGGGTGGCATCCTGGGCGGCGGGAACGGGTACGGGCGACGTCGGGCCTTGCTGTGCCATCTGCTTTCCTCAAGCTGAACCCGGGCATTGTGGCATCGGTGCCCGTGTTCAGCGAGCGACTTTACTGAACAGGCGCCGCCACACGGCGTACACGGGGAGCCCGGCGACGACGACCGCGCCGACCACGGCCGCGCTCAGCGGCTTGGACCACGCGTAGGCCACGACCACGGCCACGACGGTGGCAAGGAAGACCAGCGGCAGCAAGGGGTAGGCCGGGGTGACGAAGCTCGGCCGCTCGGCGGTACGCCGCCGATACCAGAACAGGGTGGCGATGGTGACGGCGTATGCGCTCCAGTCGCCGAACGTGGCGAAGTCCAGCAATTGGCCGTAATTGGCGGCCAGCACCAGCACGACGGCCCAGGCCGACAGCGATGCCAGTGCCACGTTGGGTGTGCGGTGCCGCGGATGCAGGCGCGCCACGCTGGCGAAGAACAGGCCGTCCTCGCCCATCACCTGAAGCACGCGCGCACCGGCCACGAGGGTGATGTTGCAGAAGCCGAGCGTCGAGATGGCGATGCCGATCGCGATGATCTTCGCGCCGGTCGCGCCGAAGACGCGGCTCATGACGTCGGCGGCCGGGGCCTGGCTCGCGGCGAGGCCGTCGTGGCCGAGCACGGCGAGGTAGGCGTAGTTGGTGAGCACGTAGGCCGCGATCACGACCAGCATGCCCAGCACGAGCGCGCGGGGAAGCGTGCGTTGCGGATCGCGCACTTCGCCGGCGAGGTTGTTGAGGTAGCTGAAGCCCGAGAACGCGAACAGCACCGGCAGCAGGGCGCCGGCGAGGTTGCCCGTCGGCGGGGTCGGCGAGGCGGCCAGGGCCTGCGTGGTGCCCGCGCCGGCGAAGGCCAGGCCCGTGACCACCAGTACGGCGATGGCGGCGAGCTTGAGGATGGCGAACACGTTCTGCACCTGCGCGCCGAGGCGGATGCCGAACAGGTTGATGCCGGTGACGAACACCAGGGCGCCGACGGCCAGCGGCTTGACCAGCCCGGGCGACAGCCCGAACACCGAGGTGGCGTAGCTGCCGAAGATCGTCGCCACGGCGGCGCTGCTGCCGCTGTAGATCACCAGCAGCATGGTCCAGCCGAAGAGGAAGCCGGCGAGCCGTCCGAACGCCTCGCGCAGGTACACGTAGCTGCCGCCCGCCTCGGGCCGTCGCGCGCCCAGTTCGGCATAGCACAGGCAACCCACCAGCGTGAGCAGGCCGGCGCCCACCCAGAGCCCGAGCAGCACCAGGCCCGATTCGGTGCGCTGCGCGGCGATGCCGGGATTGAGGAAGATGCCGCCGCCGATGATGCCGCCCACGACGATGAGCGCGGCATCCATGAGGGTGAGGCGGCGGGCGTAGCCGGGGTTGTCCATCGGAGCGTCTTTTGGGATCGAAGGTGGCGAGGATGGCTTGGGATGCCGCGTTTGTAAAAGGTCCATCGCGGACAGGGTCCGCTCCCACCCTTCGGTGGCGGACCTTCCTGCCGGAGGGTGGGAGCGGACCCTGTCCGCGATCCCCGCGAAGCGCGGCGCCCCGGGTTTGCGTTTTTATCGTTGCAGCGCAACACTTTCGGGAATTTTTCCCCACCACCCAGAAAGAGTCCCGTGAGCGAGAACGCAAACGCGCCGTTGCCCGTCAACGCGCCCTGGATCGTCATGAAGTTCGGCGGCACCTCCGTGGCCACCGCCGCACGCTGGCGCAACATCCTTGAGCTGGCCGCCAGCCGCCGCGCCGAAGGCGCCCGCGTGCTGATCGTGGTCTCGGCCCTGTCGGGTATTACCGATGGGCTGAAACAGCTTTGCACCCACGCCGACTCCAAACGCCGCTCGGACGCGGCCTCCGCACTGGCCGATCGCCACCATGCCCTGCTCGCCGAGATGTCGCTGGCGATGCCGGAAACGCTCGGCGCGCGCCTGGCCGACCTGGCCCGGCTGGCCGCCGACGGTGCCGCCGAACTGGGCGAGCTGGCCTGGCAGGCCGCGGTGCAGGCGCACGGCGAGCTGATGTCGAGCGCGCTCGGCGCCGCGTTCCTCAGCGCCGGCGGTTTGCCCACCACCTGGGTGGACGCGCGCGAGTGCCTGCATTCGGTGGCGCTGCCCAACCAGAACGAGCGCACGCGCCTGCTCTCGGCGATGGTCGAGCCGCACCACGACGCCGCGCTGTCGGCGGCGCTCGCGCAGCGGGGCGAGGTCTTCATCACCCAGGGCTTCATCGCCCGCGACGATGCCGGGCGCACGGTGCTGCTCGGCCGTGGCGGTTCGGATACCTCCGCCGCGTACTTCGGCGCGCTGCTCGGCGCCGCGCGCGTGGAGATCTGGACCGACGTGGCCGGCATGTTCAGCGCCAATCCGCGGCAAGTGGCCGGGGCGCGCCTGCTCCAGCGCCTGGATTACGAAGAAGCCCAGGAAATCGCCTCCACGGGCGCCAAGGTGCTGCATCCGCGCTGCCTCTCGCCGTTGCGCGAGCCGCGCGTGCCCCTGCTGGTGAAGGACACCAACCGTCCCGAACTCGAAGGCACCGTGATCGGACCCGAGGTGCGCGAGCATGCGCCGAGCATCAAGGCGATCAGCGCGCGCAAGGGCATCACCCTGGTGTCGATGGAGTCGGTGGGCATGTGGCAGCAGGTCGGTTTCCTCGCCGACGTGTTCGACGCCTTCAAGCGCCACGGCCTGTCGGTCGACCTGATCGGTTCGGCCGAGACCAACGTCACCGTGTCGCTCGATCCCACCGAGAACCTGCTCGATTCCGACGCCATCGCCGCGCTCGCCGCCGACCTGGCGCGCGTGTGCCGGGTGAAGGTGATCGCGCCGTGCGCGGCCATCACGCTGGTGGGGCGCGGCATGCGTTCGATGCTGCACAAGCTCTCCGGCGTGCTCGCCGAATTCGGCCAGCTGCGCGTGCACCTGATCTCGCAGTCGTCCAACAACCTCAACATCACCTTCGTGGTGGACGAAGACGTGGTGGACGACATGCTGCCCCGCCTGCACGAGTTGCTCATCGGTGCCGGTGCGCTGCGCACCGACGACAGCATGGTGTTCGGTCCGAGCTGGCAATCGCTCTACGGCACGGGCGAACACGCGTTGCCCGCGGCGGCGTGGTGGCAGGCGGAACGTCCGCGCCTGCTCGAGCTCGCGCGGCAGCGTACGCCGCGCTACGTCTACCACCTGCCCACCGTGCGCGCGCAGGCGCGCCGGGTGAAGTCGCTCAAGGCGATCGACCGCGCGCATTACGCGGTGAAGGCCAATACCCATCCCGGCATCCTGAAGGTGCTGGCCGAGGAAGGCTTCGCGTTCGAGTGCGTGTCGCCCGGTGAACTGGCCGCGGTATCGGCGGTGGTGCCGGAGAGCACGCCGCTGCTGTTCACGCCGAACTTCGCCTCGCGTCGTGATTTCGCCGCGGCGCTGGAAACGCGCGCCACCATCACCATCGACGCGCTGCATCCCATCGAACACTGGGGCGACATGTTCGCCGGCCGCGACATCGTGTTGCGCGTGGACCTCGGCCGCGGCCTAGGCCACCACGACAAGGTGAAGACCGGCGGCGTCGGCAGCAAGTTCGGCGTGCCCATCGAGCACATCGACCGTTTCCTGCGCCGGGCCGACGAGGCCGGCGCGCGCGTGATCGGCCTGCATGCGCACCTGGGCTCGGGCATCCTCGACGCGGCGCACTGGGGCGAGGTGTATTCGCAGCTCGCCGCGCTCGCCGAGCGCATCGGCACCATTACCGTGCTGAACATCGGTGGCGGGCTGGGCGTGCCGTCGCATCCGGGCGAGGCGCCGCTCGACATGGTGGCCCTCGATCGCGTGCTGACCTCCGTACGCCAGGCCTATCCGCAGTTCCAGGTATGGATGGAGCCCGGCCGCTTCCTCGTGGCCGACGCCGGCGTGCTGCTGGCGAAGGTTACCCAGGAGAAGGAGAAGGGCGCCAACGTGCGTTACCTCGGGCTGGATACGGGCATGAACAGCCTGATCCGCCCCGCGCTGTACGATGCCTGGCACGAAATCGCCAATCTTTCGCGCTTCGGCGAACCCGCCACCACGATGTACCAGGTGGTGGGCCCGATCTGCGAATCCGGCGATATCCTCGGTTCGGACCGCCGTCTGCCCGAATCGCGCGAGGACGACGTCATCCTGGTCGCGCAGGGTGGTGCCTATGGCGCCGTCATGGCGTCCCGCTACAACCTGCGTGACGAGGCCGACGAGGTGCTGCTCCCGTGACATCCGTGTTCATCGATCCCCGCGGCAGCCAGCGCTTCCGCTTCGTTCGCCACACCTACGCGGAGGGCGTGGCCGAACTGGCCTACGCCTTCGACGACGGTGCCGAACTCGTCGAGCGGGTGACCTTTCCCGGTGCCCCGACGGTGCCTGCCGGGCGTGAGGCCGCGTTCGCCGCGGCCCTGCGCCTGCTGCACCTCGTCGCCGGCGTGAGTTACTACAAGGCGGGCATTCCCGACACGATCGTCGTCGAGGGCGAACCCCTCGACGAGGACAGCGCATCGCTTGCCGATGCGCTCTACCTGCATGGCCTGGCCGAGTTCGCCTATCGCAACAAGCTCGACCTGCGCGGGCGCATCCGTTTCCCGTTCGAGGGAAAAGCCAGCGCGCCGGCGCCCGCGGTGGGCCTGCCGAAGCGTTCGCTGCTGCCCATCGGGGGCGGCAAGGATTCGGTGGTGGCGGTGGAAGCGGTCAAGTCCATCGGTGCCGACGCCACGGCCGTGTGGGTGGGCAATTCGCCGCTGATCGCCGGTTGCGCGGCGCGCACGGGCCTGCCCACGCTCAACATCTCGCGCGAGCTCGCGCCGGGCCTGTTCGAACTCAATCGGCTGGGCGCGTGGAACGGCCACATCCCGGTCACCGCGATCAATTCGGCGATCCTCACGCTGGCCGCCATCCTTTACGGCTACGACTCCATCGTGTTCGCCAACGAGCGTTCCGCGTCGGTGGCCACGCTGGAATACGACGGCCAGGAAGTGAACCACCAGTGGAGCAAGGGCTTCGGTTTCGAGAAGACCTTCCACGACTACCTGCATTCGCACGTCGCCGCCGACCTCGACTACTGCTCGCTGCTGCGGCCATGGTCGGAGCTGGCGGTGACCAGCGCCTTCGCGCGGCTGGGCGGCAACTACTTCGACGTGTTCTCCAGCTGCAACCGCAATTTCAAGATCCTCGGCCCCAAGCCGGCCGATCGCTGGTGCGGGCAGTGCCCGAAGTGCCATTTCGTGTTCCTGGCGCTGGCGCCGTTCATGGCCAAGCCTCGCCTGCTGTCGATCTTCGGCCGCAACCTGCTCGACGACGATTCGCTCGCCGGCGCGTTCGACGCGTTGCTCGAGTACAAGGACCACAAGCCCTTCGAATGCGTGGGCGAAGGCGCGGAGGCGCGCGCGGCCATGGCGGCACTGGCGGAACGGCCCGAATGGCGCGAAGACGCCCTGGTCGCGCGTTTCCGCAGCGAGATCCTGCCGCAATTGGATCGTTCCGACCTCGCGCTCGAGCCCTGGCTGAAGCCGGGGGCCTCGCACCTGGTGCCCGAACGCCTGCGCGGAGCGCTGGATGCGCTGGGCTGACCTCGCGGGGCGGCGCGTCGCCGTCTGGGGGTTCGGTCGCGAGGGCCGTGCCGCGCTGAACGCGCTGGCGCGGCATCTTCCCGGGCAGCCGGTCGACCTGCATTGCGCCCCCGACGAGGCGGACGTGGCGCGCGCGGCGTTTCCTTCGGTACGCGTGCATGTCGATGCGCCCGATGAAGCGACGTTGTCCGGCTACGACGTCGTGATCAAGTCGCCCGGTATTTCGGCCTACAAGCCGGAGTTGCTGGGCGCGCAATCGCGCGGCACGCGTTTCACCTCGGGCACGGCGTTGTGGTTCGCGTCGCATGCCGACGCGCGCACCGTCGCCGTCACCGGCACCAAGGGCAAGAGCACCACGTCCGCGCTGCTGGCGCACCTGGCGCGTTCGCTCGGCGTGCGCACCGCCCTGGCGGGCAATATCGGCCTGCCGATGCTCGAACTCGACGGTGAAACGGCGGACCTGTGGGTGATCGAGCTGTCGAGCTTCCAGACCGCGGAGGCGTCGGGCGTCGATCTCGGCGTCGTCACCAGTCTCTACGAAGAACACCTCGACTGGCATGGATCGCGCGAGCGCTACGTCGACGACAAGCTCAAGCTGTTGGCGGCGTCCGCACGCGTGCTCATCAACGCGGCGCAGCCGGTATTGCGGGAGCGGGCCGCCGGCCATCCCGGCCTGAACACCTTCGGCGATACCGCGGGATGGCATGTGGCCGACGGCTGGATCCGCCGTGGTAACGACAACGTGGTGCACGCCTCGGCGGTGTCCGCGCCGGGCCTGCACAACGCGGTCAACGCCTGCGCGGCGCTGGCCGCGCTGGAACTCATGGGATTCGACGCGCGCCGCGCCGCGCCTGCCGTCGCCACCTTCGTGCCGCTGCCGCATCGCCTGCAACCGCTGGGCGAACGCGACGGCCTGCACTGGATCAACGACTCGATCAGCACCACGCCGCTGGCGAGCCTCGCCGCGCTGGAAAGCGTGGGTGGCCGGCGCGTGGCGTTGATCGTCGGCGGACACGATCGCGGGCTGGACTGGACGCCGTTCGTCGACGCCATGCGCGCGCATGCGCCGGTGGCGATCGTGTGCCAGGGGAAGAGCGGGCCGCGCATCGCCGATGCGCTGGAAGCCGCGGGTGTCGCGAACGTCCGTCGCGCGCTGGATCTGGCGGCCGCCGTCGGCGCGGCACGTCATGCGCTGGACGGCGAGGGCGTGGTGCTGCTCTCGCCCGGGGCGCCGAGTTTCGACCAGTTCAAGGATTACGCGGAGCGCGGGAAGCGGTTTGCGGAGCTGGCGGGGTTCGAGGCCGGGGCCGCTTCGATTCAGGGTCTCGGTATCGCCTGATCCGTATCGCCTATCCCATCGCGGACAGGGGCCGCTCCCACCCTTCGGTAGCGACCTTCCTACCGGAGGGTGGGAGCGGACCCTGTCCGCGATGGAGAGGCTGACGGAGTCAGTCGTTCGCCGCGGCCAGCAAGGTGCCGACGACGGCCGCCAAGGCGGCATAAAGCTCAGGCGGCACGTCGTCGCGCAGACGCACCGCAGCGAGCAAGGTGGCGATCTGCGGATCCAGGTGCGGCGCCAGGCCGAGCGCGCGCGCCCGCTCGAGCATCGACGCCACGCCCGCGGCGTCGATGCGCTGCGTGGCCCCGTTGCCGGTCGGCGAAGCCAGGCGCAACGTGACGCTGCGACGTGGCGAAGGAAGCGATTGCGTCATGCGCGCGCCTCGAGCAACACGGCGCTATAGGCGCCGGAGGAAACCGGCATGCCGTGGGTGCACGAGAACTGGTCGAGCTGCAGCCCGCTCTTTTCGAGCTGGCGGCGCAACGACACGAACGAGGTTTCCAGGCGCGACACCGTCTCCATGTGCTGCGCCCAAAGACGTACCGACACGCGAGGCACGCGGAGATGGATCTCGCCCTGCACGGCACCGAGCGTCGGCGGGTCGATGGCGAAACCCACCGTCCAGCCGCCTTCGGATTCGCCGGCCGCGGGCTTGCCTTCCTCGATGCGCAACTGGAGCACGTCGTAGCCGCCGCGAACGCCGGCCAGCGGAATCTCCACCATCCACAGGCCGGGTTGCGGCTGGGACTCGAGCTGGCCGATCTCCACGCGGGCGACCGCCGCGCGCACGTCCGTGCGCAACTGGTTCACCAGCGATTCGACGTCCTCGTCGGCGAGCGGCAGCTCGACGGCACGCGGCTGCGCCACGAGCGCGCGCTGCGCCAGGGGCGGCGGCGTATCGGTGGCCGGCCGGTCCGGCACGCCACCGGGGCGGGACGGCGGCACGTCGGCGAGGGCGCGGCGAAGGAAGAGCAGGGCGGCCTTGAAATCGTCCGCGGCGGGCGTGGGTTCGTCCGCCTGGGCGAGGTTCGCCTCCAGGAAGCTGCCGCTCTTGGCGATGGCTTCCTTCATGCCCATGGGCGACGCGACGTCGTCGGGTTTGTTGATCGTGGCTTCCAGCGTGGCCAGTGCCGCGCGCAACGGCGCGGGCAGGGCGCGGGCCATGGGCCGGCGGGCCAGTGCGGCCAGGGTGCCGAGCAGGGAGGCGTAGCCGTTCTGCTGGGGCAGCCGCTCGCGCAGGCCCTGCATGGCCACCTGCTCGTCGACGGGTCCGGCCAGCACCTCGAGCTGGGGCTGCGTACCCTGGGTGAGCACGCGTACCTGGAACTGCTGCGGCAGCTGGGACCCCGTCGCGTCGGCCTCGACGGCGAGGCCGCCGATGTCCAGCAGCAGCTTGCCGACCTCGGTCTGCCCCATCACCCGTGCCGACAGCAGCGTGCCCACGCGCCACGCGTCGACGGCGGCCGTGGTGCCCGCGGCCGCGCCGGCCCATAGCTGGGCAGCGAAACTGGTCGGCAGGATGTTCAAGGGACAGGTCCTCCAAGGGCCTGGGCGAAACCCA
The DNA here is from genome assembly GCF_023078455.1 of Luteibacter aegosomatis. Classification (GTDB taxonomy): domain Bacteria; phylum Pseudomonadota; class Gammaproteobacteria; order Xanthomonadales; family Rhodanobacteraceae; genus Luteibacter; species Luteibacter aegosomatis. The sequence goes on from NZ_CP095740.1 coordinate 1,044,518, forward strand.
CATGGTTTCGCGCCTGTGGCATAGAGGATCGGCTGGGACCGCAGGAACTTTAGGTGGGTGAGTCGGCCCTTCGGGCCTGTGAGCCGCGGCCACGGGCCGCTGTGAACCGCGCGCTGCCGCTCGTCGATTCACCGTTCGCGGTTCACGGGCTGCGCGGCGGCCGACTCACTCGCCCCACAGGCCCGAAGGGCCGACTCACTCCGCTAGAATAGCGCCCATGACCCAGCTTCCCTTCGACCTCCTCGCCACCGATGGCGCGGCCCGGCGCGGCCGTCTCCGCTTCGGCCGCGGCACCGTGGAAACCCCCGCCTTCATGCCCGTGGGCACCTACGGCTCCGTCAAGGCCATGACCCCGCGCGACGTGCTCGACATCGGCGCGGAGATCATCCTCGGCAACACCTTCCACCTTTTCCTGCGGCCGGGGCTGGAGATCGTGGGCGAGTTCGGCGGCCTGCACAAATTCATCGGCTGGAACAAACCCATCCTCACCGACTCGGGCGGTTTCCAGGTGTTCTCGCTGGCGCACAAGCGCAAGATCACCGAGGAAGGCGTCACGTTCGCCTCGCCCGTGGACGGCTCGAAGGTGTTCCTCTCGCCCGAGGAATCGATGCGGATCCAGAAAGTGCTCGATTCGGACATCGCGATGATCTTCGACGAGTGCACGCCGTACCCGGCCACGGAAAAGGTCGCCTCCGAGTCCATGGAACTCAGCCTGCGCTGGGCCGAACGCTCGCGCCAGGCGTTCGACGACCTGAAAAACCCCAACGCGTTGTTCGGCATCGTCCAGGGCAGCACGTTCGAGGCGCTTCGCCACCGTTCGGCCGAGCGCCTGGTGGAAATCGGCTTCGACGGCTACGCGGTGGGAGGCCTGGCGGTCGGTGAGCCGGAGGCCGAGCGCAACCATACCCTCGACGTCACCCTGCCCATGCTGCCGGCCGACCGGCCCCGCTATCTCATGGGGGTGGGCCGTCCCGAGGACATCGTCGAGGCGGTGCGCCGCGGTATCGATATGTTCGACTGCGTGATGCCCACGCGCAACGCGCGCAACGGTTTCCTGTTCACCGACAAGGGCACGTTGCGCATACGTAACGCGAAGTTCGCCACCGATACGCGCGTGATCGAAGAAGGTTGCGACTGCTACGCCTGTGCCAACGGGTTCTCCCGCGCCTATCTGCGCCACCTCGACCGCTGCAACGAGATCCTGGGCAGCCAGCTCGCCACGATGCACAACCTGCGCCACTACCAGCGCCTGATGGCCGGGCTGCGCGGGGCCATCGAAACGGGCACGCTGGACGACTTCGTCGCAGGCTTCTACGAAGCGCGCGCCAGGGGCACCGTCGACGGCTGACGGGCCTTGCGGGCGTTCGCGATCGCCCCCAAAGCCCTGGTGGGACGCGGTTCATAACCGCCGGGGTGCGTGGCATAATCCACGATCTTTTTCCGTGAACGGCCTTTTTTTCTTGGTCGTTCCATGACTTGCGAGAAATCTGATGAGCCTCACGACGATTGCCACCCTTGCGCTGCAAGCCGCCCCCGCCGCCGGTGGCGCCCAGGGCGGTGCCCTCGGCCTGTCGCCCCTGATCATGATGGCGGTGCTGTTCGGCATCTTCTATTTCATGATGATCCGTCCGCAGATGAAGCGTCAGAAGGAGCACCGCGCGCTGCTCTCGGCGCTGGCCAAGGGCGACGAGGTGGTGATGAGCGGTGGCCTAGCCGGCCGCATCGAAGACGTGGGCGAGTCGTTCGTGCGCGTCGAGATCGCCCCGGGCACCGTCGTGCAGGTGCAGAAGGGCGCGATCACCCAGGTGCTGCCCAAGGGCAGCCTGAAGAAGTCGTAAGCACCTCCTACAACCGCGTCTGCCGCGGCCGTCGCACGGCCGCTCCCACGGAATGCCATACACATGAGTGATTTTCCACGCTGGAAATACGCGCTTGTCGTGATCGTGCTGCTGTTCGGCATCGTCTACGCCCTGCCGAACGTCTTCCCGCCGCAGCCCGCGGTGCAGATATCGGGCAATCGCGGCACCACGATCGACGCCGCGCTGAAGGGCAAGGTCGAAGGCCTGCTCGCCACGGCCAAGGTGCCCGCCTCGTCGATCCAGATCGACGACAAGGCCGGCCGCCTGCTGGCCCGCTTCGGCAACGCCGACGCACAGTCCAAGGCGTCCGACGCGCTGCGCGTCGGCCTGGGCGACAACTACACGGTGGCGCTGAACCAGGCCTCGACCGTGCCGGCCTGGCTGCAGTCGCTCGGCGCCAACTCGATGCCGCTCGGCCTCGACCTGCAGGGCGGCGTGCACTTCCTGATGGAAGTCGACCAGAACGCCGTCATCGACACGCAGGAAAACCGCTACACCGACGACATCCGTTCGATGTTGCGCGAGAAGAAGGTCAACTACGATTCGGTCAACCGCAACGCACGCGGCCAGGGCGTCAACGTGGTGCTGCGCACCGACGCCGACCGCCAGCAGGCGGCGTCGCTCATCGGCGCGGACTATCCCGAACTGCAGATCGCCGACGGTCCGTCCAGCGGCAATCGTTTCGTGCTCAACGCCACCATCAAGCCGGCGAAGCTGCGCGAAGTCTCGCAGGGCATGATCACGCAGAACCTCACCACCCTCCGTCAGCGCGTGAACGCGCTGGGCGTGTCCGAGCCGCTCATCCAGCAGCAGGGCACCAGCCAGATCGTGGTCGAACTGGCCGGCGTGCAGGACACCGCCGAGGCCAAGAAGATCATCGGTGCCGTGGCGTCGCTGCAGTACCGTGCCGGCCTCTACACGCCGCAGCAGGCGCTGGACGCCGCGCGCACGAAGAACGTGCCGCCGGACGCCAAGCTCTACTTCGGTCGTGACGGTCGCCCGTACCTGCTCAGCAAGTCGGTGATCGCCACCGGCGACGAACTGGTCGACGCGCAGTCCGGCCGCGATCCGCAGAACGGCACGCCGATGGTGAGCGTCACGCTCAACAGCTCCGGCGCGCGCAAGATGCAGGAATTCACCAACAACAACGTCGGCAAGCCGATGGCGGTGCTCTACACCACGCGCACCACCGAAACCAAGATGGTCGACGGCAAGGAAGTGAAGACGCCGAAGATCGTCGAGGAAGTGATCAACTACGCCAACATCAGCAGTCCGTTCGGCAAGAAGTTCCAGACCAACGGCCTGCCGTCCGATGCCGAGGCCTCCGAGCTCGCCCTGCTGCTTCGCGGCGGTTCGTTCGCGGTGCCCATCGACATCGTCGGCGAAAGCGTCATCGGTCCCAGCCTCGGCGCCGACAACATCGACAAGGGTTTCAAGGCGGTGATGCTCGGCCTGGGCCTCGTGCTCGTGGCCGCGGCCATCTACTACAAGCTCTTCGGCCTCGTGGCCGACATCGCGCTGTTCTTCAACCTCGTGCTGCTCGTGGCCGTGATGTCGATGATCCACGTCACGCTGACCATGCCGGGCATCGCGGGTATCGTGCTTACGCTGGGCATGGCTATCGACGCCAACGTGCTCATCTGCGAACGCATCCGTGAAGAACTGCGCAACGGCTCGTCGCCCCTGGCGTCGATCCGCACCGGTTACGACAAGGCCTGGGCCACCATTCTCGACGCCAACGTCACCCACCTGCTCGCGGCGCTCGGGCTCATGACCATGGGCTCGGGCCCGATCAAGGGCTTCGGCGTCACGCTTTTCATCGGTATCCTCACCTCGATGTTCACGTCGGTGACGGTGACCCATGCCATCACGGCGCTGATCCACGGCGGCCGCAAGCTCAAGACCCTGTCGGTCTGACGGGAGGGACGCCATGGAAATCTTCAACCACAACGCCAATTTCAACTTCCTCGGCCTGCGTCGCTTCAGCATCGGCCTCGCCGCGCTGCTGATCGTCGCTTCGGTGGCACTGATCGGGGCCAAGGGCTTCAATTACGGCCAGGACTTCCTCGGCGGCGTGTCCGTCTCGGTGGCCTTCCAGAATCCGGTCGATACCAACGACGTGCGCGACGCCCTGGAAAAGAGCGGCGTCGAAAACCCGCTGGTGCAGGCCGTGGGCGGTAGCCGCGAGGTGGCCGTGCGCCTGCTGCCGAAGGACGACGCGAAGAACGGTGGCGCGGCCACCGGCGACGAGGCCGCCTCGCGCGTGGCCAAGGACGTCGTCAAGGCGATCCAGGCCGTTCGTCCCGATGCGTCCATGAAGAGCTACTCCTTCGTCGGCCCGCAGGTGGGCGAGGAGCTGCGCAGCGACGGCATCGTCGCGGTGATCTTCGTCATCGTCGGCATCATGGGCTACCTGTGGATCCGCTTCGAGAAGCGCTTCGCCATCGCCGCGCTGCTCACCGAAATCCACGACGTGCTCGTCACCCTGGGTATTTTCGCGCTCACCCAGCGCGAGTTCGACCTCACCGTGCTCGCCTCGGTGCTGGCGGTGGTCGGCTACTCGATCAACGACAAGGTGGTGGTGTTCGACCGCGTGCGCGAACTGTTCCGTTCCAGCCGCAACGCCACGCCGGAGGAAGTGCTCAACCGCTCGATCAACAGCACGCTGTCGCGAACCATCATCACCTCGCTGTTCACGGGCATCACGATGGCCGCGCTCTACTTCATCGGCGGCCCGGTGGTGCACAACTTCGCCATCACGATGCTCATCGGCATCCTGGTCGGTACGTTGTCCTCGATCTTCGTCGCCAGCCCGATCCTCCTGTGGCTGGGCGTGTCCAAGCAGGATCTGATGCCTCGGACGAAGGAAGATCCCGAGCTGGCACGGCGTCCGTAAGTCGCGAAAACCCGCCGAGAGGCGGGTTTTTCGTATGAGGCGAGTCGCGCCGATCGGGCGCTGTCGCGGCTCGAGCAAGCGAAGGCCACCTGCGCAGGCCCTCGGGCCAACCCGTACAATCATCCGGTAAAAAGAAACCCGCCGAAGCGGGTTTCTTCTGGTGTCACACCCCGTCCGTGAGGATCAGTAGTCGTCGCCGTCCTCGGTGGCGCCCTCTGCGTCGTTGGCCAAGGTGACCACGACGTAGGCGGAGCCCACGAAAGACGCGCACAGCCAAGCGTAAGCTATCTGGATGGCGGTGCGCGGGATGGCGGCGGCCACACGCGGCGCGAGGGCGAGGCCGACGATGCCCGCAACGGCGAGCACGGTGGCCACGGCCCACGCCAGGCGCCTGGATGGCGACTCGGTGGTGGCGACGTTCATGGTGTGTTCTTTGCCCCTGTTTTCTGCCCTATGTCGCGACACCGTGAATATGGCGTGATGTCGCTTGGTGTACGAAATACCCTACAAGAACCTGCTGGGCAAGTGCCCAAATGCTGAACGAATTCCTTGACGTAATAAGGGCTTCCGTGCAAAGCACTTTCCAAGTTCAAGACCTGGCTCGTTTTTTTCTTTCGAAGGGCGCTTTTGATGGCTGAAAGATCTTTCCCCGGTTTCACACTCCGCAGCGGCGCGACACGTGAAGGCTCCCGCTACACGGCCCTGGTGGCTTCGCATCCGGACGACGGCAGCTTCCCGAGCTACTTCGCCGTGTACGAGAACCGAAGCTTCCGCAGCGAGGAAGATGCGGCGGCGGCAGCCGAAAAGGCCCTTGGGCTGGTGGTGGGCGTCGAAGAAGACGGTACCCCCGCGTTTGCCGAGGGTGAGACGGGTTTCGACGACGACCGCGCCGCCGACGAATGACGGCGAAGTGGTGGCGAAGGCGCCCGGCTGCCGACATGGCGACGGGGTGGAACCGCCGCCGCATACGGGAAACACCGATGTGAATCCGGCGAAGGAGGCGCCTCTGGCCCGCCCTTGGGCCAAGCCGCGCGTCGCGTGAAAAATGTCGCTTGACAGCTACCCATGTCGCGGCGCGTCATACGCCCTCGGGGGCGATGACGACAGTGGGCGGCCGATGAGCGAAAGGGAAGGGCGGTACCGGCAATTCGTCGAAGCCTCGACCGATTGCATGAAGGAACTCGACCGCGACGGCGTGATCCGCTTCGTCGCCGGCATGGGTTGCCTCGCGCTGGCGCCCGAGGGTGGCGATCGCCTGATCGGCATGCCCTGGCTCGCCCTGTGGCCCGACGAGGCGAGGGACATGGTGTCCCGCGTGCTCCAAAGGGCGGCTGCCGGGGAACGGGTGGATTTCGTCAGCCCGCGACGGACGAGCCTGGGCGCCACCCGTTGGTGGGAGGTGACGGTCGCGCCCGTGGTCGCCGCGGACGCCCTGGATCATTTCATCGTCATCAGTCGCGACGTGACCGAGCGGGTCGAACTGCAGGTCGCGCTCGAGTCGATCAACGAATTGCTGCAGGAGCGCCTGAACGAATCGGTGGCGCGTTCCGCGAACGCGTCCACGCGCTACGGCACCCTGCTCGAAAGGCTCGAAGACGAACACGGCGCGCGCCGCGAGGCGGAACGCCGCGTCGACGGACTGGCCGGCCAGCTGGACATGGCCAACCGGGCCCTCGCGCTGGCCGAGGCCGCCACGCACCAGGCGCAGAAACAACATGCCATCGGCCAACTGGTCAGCGGTATCGCGCACGACTTCAACAACATGCTGCAGACGGTGATCGTCAGCCTGTCGGGACTCCAGGACGCGGCTGACGAACTCACTCCCCACCAGCGCCGCATGCTCAACTACGCCGTCGAAGGGACGCGCCATGCGACCGCGCTCACCCGCCGGCTGCTGGCGTTCGCCCGGAGCCAGCCCGAGCGGGCCGAGCCCATGGACCTGGGCGAGGTGGTGGCGAACTTCGTGGACTTTGCCCGGCACGCCATGAGCGGGCGCGTGGGCATCGAAGTGTTCCGCCAGCCCGGCGACCTGCCGGTCTGGGTCGATCGCCACCACCTGGAACAGGCCCTGATGAACGTCTGCCTCAATGCGCGCGACGCGATGGAGGGCCATGGCGAGATCGTGATCGAGGTGGGCGAGCGCCCCATGGGCGGAATGCGGGAAAGCGTGCGCAACGACCAGGCCGCCGCACAGGTGTTCGTGACCGTTGCCGACCATGGCGGCGGCATGGCCGAGGAAGTGCGCGACCGCCTTTTCGAGCCGTACTTCACCACGAAGGAAGGTGGCTCGGGCCTGGGCCTCGCGCAGGTGTACGGCATGGTGGCGCAGGCGGGCGGCGGGGTGGAAATCGAGAGCGAATCCGGCATCGGTACGAAGGTGCGCCTGGTGTTCCCCCGGTATGCCGGTCCGCTCGACTAGTTTTGCCAAATAACGCGATGGATTTCCTCAACTTGGCGGGCAACCGGCCGATAAGGAAGTCGACTGGAAGGAAGTTACGTCATGTTGGTCATTATCGGTTCGATCGTCGTCCTGGTCTCGGTGCTGGGCGGTTACGTGCTTTCGCACGGCACCATCGGCGCGTTGTGGCAGCCTTATGAACTGCTCATCATCTTCGGCGCGGCGCTGGGTGCGTTCATCAGCGCCAATTCCATGGAGATCGTGAAGCGCTCCCTGACCGATGCCCTGGCCCTGCTCAAGGGGCCCAAGTATCGCAAGCAGGATTACGTCGACCTGCTTTCCCTGCTGTACGACATCTTCACGAAGATGCGCAAGGAAGGTCAGCTCGGCATGGAAGCGCACATCGAGGACCCGGCGAACAGCACGCTGTTCTCGGCCTACCCGCGCCTGGTGGCGGAGCATCACCTCATCGATTTCATCACCGACTGCCTGCGCCTCATCGTGGGCGGCAGCATGGATCCGCACGAGCTCGAGCAGCTGCTCGAGGTAGAGCTGGAAACCCATCACCACGAGGCGGTGGCGCCGGCCCTCGCCGTGCAGAAGATGGCCGATGCGCTCCCGGGCTTCGGCATCGTGGCGGCGGTGCTCGGCATCGTGATCACCATGAAGTCCATCGACGGCGACGCGGCCACCATCGGCGAGCACATCGCCGGCGCGCTGGTGGGCACGTTCCTCGGCATCCTGCTGTCGTACGGCTTCATCGGTCCGCTCTCGGCGGCGATGGAGGCGCGCGTCAATACCGACGGCAAGGCTTTCGAATGCGTGAAGGTGGCGCTCATGGCCAACCTGCGCGGCTACAACCCGATGGTGTCGGTGGAATTCGCACGCAAGAGCCTGCAGTCGGCGGCCCGCCCGAGCTTCCAGGACCTCGAGGCGCACCTGAAGGCCGCGCGGTAACACGCCATGAGCGAACTCAAGCAGGTCATCATCGTCCGGCGGCGAAAAAAAGGCGGCCACGGTCACCATGGCGGCGCCTGGAAGGTCGCGTATGCCGACTTCGTCACCGCGATGATGGCGTTCTTCCTCGTGATGTGGCTCGTCGGCGCGGGCACCAAGCAACAGCGCGCGGCCATCTCGGAATACTTCAAGAACCCGAGCATGTCCCAGGGCCAGTCCACGATGGCGCCGTCGGGCAAGGTGGGCCCGGGAGGCGCGAGCTCCAGCATGATCAAGCTCGGCGGCGCGATGGACCTGCCGAAGGGACCCGGCGACCAGCAGGCCTTCGCCCGGCCGGGCCAGCCCACCGACGCCGACGTCGAGAAACTCTCGAAGGAGAAGGAGCGCCGGCGCCTCGAGCAGCTGATGAAAGATCTTCAGAGCGCGATCGCCAGCAGCCCGTCGATGGCGCCGTACAAGGACCAGCTGCTGCTCGACATCACCTCCGAAGGCCTGCGCATCCAGATCGTCGACAAGCAGAACCGGCCCATGTTCGATACCGGCAGCGGTGCGCTCAAGTCGTACACCGTGCAGATCCTCCATGAGCTGGCCGGCTTCATCAATCAAGTGCCCAACCCCATCAGCATCTCGGGCCACACCGACAACGCGCCTTACGTGCGCGCGGACAGCGCCTACGGCAACTGGGAACTTTCCGCCGATCGCGCCAACGCCGCGCGCCGCACGCTGGTCGATGGCGGCATGGCTCCGGACAAGGTGGCGCGCGTGATCGGCCTGGCCGCCTCGGTGCCGTTCGACAAGCAGAACCCCGCCGCGGCAAGCAATCGCCGCATCAGCATCGTGGTGATGACGCACGAGGCCGCCAAGGCCGCGTTGTCGCCCGAGGTGGCCGGCGAGTCGGATGTGACCCCGCCCGTGCCGACGATGCGCTCGGCCGATCGCGCCCATGTGGAAGGCGTTGGCGCGCCAACGTCCCAGGCGCCGTCGAACCCCGCGATGACCGCCATGATGCCGGCTCCGGCGGCCCGTTGAACCGGGATGCCATCCACGCCACTTGAAACGGTCATCCAGCCCGGTCAGTATCGGACGGGCATGGGGGAGGAAACTCGTAGTGGAAAATCATGGCAAGTTCAGGGTGGTGGCTCGCGCGGTGAAGCAGCTCGACGACGCCGGCCAGCAGGTCTACCGCCCGAGTTATCGCATCCTCGATCACATCGGTGAGGAGATCGACGCAGGCGAGGGCAGCATCGGGTTCGGCGACGTGACCAGTGCGTACAACGAGGCGTTCGCGATGGGGCGCGAAAGGCTGCGTGAGTTGACTACCGACGCGCTTCAGTAACCTGGAATCGCCGATACGATCGGCTCCCACCCCTTCGGTAGCCAAGCATGCGAACGCATGGCGACGGAGGGCGCGCCGTTGAGAAGCACGCGAAGGCATCGCTACCGAAGGGGTGGGAGCCGATCGTATCGGCGATCAGGCGCTCCATTCATGGCGCAATTGTTCCAGCTGAGACGGCGTGCCTATGTTTCGCCAGAACCCATCGAACCGCTCGCCGCTCAATCGCCCTTGCGCGATGGCCCGCCGATACAAAGGCGCCAGCTTGAACGCGCCGGGCGCTTCTCCCGAGACGAGTTCGCGCCGATAGACCCCCACGTTGCCGAACGTCAAACGCTCGCCGTCTTCATGCAGGCGCCCGTCGCGCAGCGCGAAATCGCCTTGCGGATGAAAATCCGGATTCGGTACCATCACCAGGTGCGCAAGGCCTTCGGGTTCACGCGGCAAGGCCGCGTAATCGATATCGCTCACGATGTCCGCGCTCACCACGATGAACGGCTCGGGCCCCAGCAAGGGCAGCGCCTTCAACATGCCGCCGCCGGTCTCTAGCGGTTGCGGGCCCTCGTACGAGTAGCGAAGCCGAACGCCCCAGCGCGAGCCGTCACCGAGCGTTTCGGGAAACTGTTCGGCGAGATGCGAGATATTGATGGCGATGTAACGCACGTCCGCCGCGGCGAGCTTCTCGATGTGATGCACGATGAGCGGTTTGCCGTTCACCTCCAGCAGGGGCTTGGGCGTGGCGTCGGTAAGCGGACGCATGCGCTCGCCGCGCCCCGCCGCGAGGATCAGCGCATGCCTCATGCGGCGGTCGCCACGCGGATGTCGCGGTCGCCGATCTGCGCTTCGATGAAGTCGGCCAACGGCGCGATGTCGGCGTGGCGACGCGCGGTATCGAGTACGTAGCGCAACACGCGCGGCAGGTCGTCGAGGTAGCCGGGCTTGCCGTCGCGATAACACAGCCGGCAGAACAGGCCGAGGATCTTGATGTGCCGTTGAAGGCCGGTGAGGTCGAACCAGCGGCGGAAGCGGTCGGTGTCGACGGTCTCGTCGAGCAGTCGCGCATCGAGCAGGCGCAGGCGATAGGCCTCGACCCAGCCTTCCACGCGTTCGTTGTCCCACACGACATAGGCATCGCGCAGCAGCGAAGCGAGGTCGTAGGTGATCGGCCCCGACATCGCGCCCTGGAAATCGATGATGCCCGGCGATCGTTCGGCGGTGACGAGCAGGTTGCGGCTGTGGTAATCGCGGTGCATGAAGGCGCGCGGCTGTTCGGCGATGGCCTTCATGATGTGCGTGAACGCGATTTCCAGCGCGTCCCAGCCGCCGCAGGTCACGCCGACACCGAGATGCCGGCGCAGGAACCACTCCGGCATGATTTCCATTTCCATGGTCTGCCACGCGCGGTCGAAGGCGGGCAGGCCGCTCGTGTCCACGTGCTTCTGCATGCGCAGGAGGGCGTCGAGCGCGTCGCCGTAGAGGGCGTCGACGGTCGCGTCGTTCAGTTCGGGCAGGTAGGTGCGGGTGCCGAGGTCCTCGATCAGCAGGAAGCCTTGCGCCAGGTCGGCCACCATCACCTTGGGTACGTGAAGACCCGCTTCGGCGAGGCGTTGGCCGATCGCCACCCACGGCTCGGGGTTTTCCTTCGCCGGCGGCGAATCCATGACGATCACCGGTTGCCCTTCGACGTAGCCGCGCCAATAGCTGCGGAAGCTGGCGTCGGCGGACGCCGGTTCGAGGGTGAGCGAGGGGAGGGCGGTGGCCTGGCGGGCCCACGCCAGGCGCGCGGCGGAGCGGTCGTCGGATGCGGTCATGGGCGGGAGCTTAGCAAGCCCCTAGTACTTTTGGGCATGGCCGCGACGATCGTGCGCCGCTACTGTCGCAGGATCGGGAAATAACGGCTTGAGGGGGCTTTTACCGATGATCGAGGGCGTGGAAAAGGCATCGATGACCCGGCGCGATCTTCTGCGGATGATCGGCGTGGCCGGTGGCGGCGCGCTGATGTACCAGGCGATGAGCGGGCTGGGGTTCGCCGCCGAGTCGCCGTACCGCAAGCCGCCTGAACTGAGCGGCGGGCGCGGCACCGTACTGGTGCTCGGCGCGGGCCTCGCGGGGCTCGTCGCCGCGTACGAACTGGGCAAGGCCGGGTATCGCGTGCAGGTGCTCGAATACAACGAGCGTGCAGGCGGCCGCAACTGGACGCTGCGCGGCGGTGACGTCTATACCGAACTGGGCGGCCATACGCAGACCTGCCGCTTCGACGCCGGCCAATACTTCAATCCCGGCCCCTGGCGCATTCCCTACCACCATCGCGGCGTGATCGATTACTGCCGGCGTTTCGGGGTGATGCTCGAACCGTTCGTGCAGGTGAACCACAACGCCTACATCCTCGGCAAGGACGCGTTCGGCGGCAAGCCGCAGCGCTTGCGCGAAGTGCAGGCCGATTTCCACGGCGGCATCGCGGAACTGCTGGCTAAAGCGTCCGGCAAGGGACGGCTCGACGACCTGGTATCGACGGAAGACCGCGAGGTGCTGCTCGAGGCCCTGCGCGAACTGGGCGGCCTCGATGCGCAGTTCCGCTACGTCAGCGGCCCGGCGGGCAGCGACCGCCGTGGCTACGCGAAGGAGCCCGGCGGTGGCGCCGACGGCAAGCCGGCGTTCTCCCAGCCGGTGGGTTTGCACGACATGCTCAACGCCAAGCTGTGGAAGGCGCTGAGCATGAGCGCGTCGTACGACTACCAGACCACGATGATGCAGCCGATCGGCGGCATGGACGCCATCGGCAAGGCCTTCGTGAAGCAGATCGCACCCGGCGCGATCCGTTACCGGGCGAAGGTGACCGGCATCGCGCAGGACGAGCACGGCGTCACCGTGAGCTACGAGGACACGGCCTCGCCGGGCCAGGTGCTGAAGGCCACCGCCGACTGGTGCGTGTGCACCATCCCGCTGTCGATCCTCAGCCAGATTCCCGTGCAGGTCTCGCCGGAAAAGCAGGCGGCGATCGCGGCCGTGCCGTACATGGCGTCGTCGAAGATCGGCCTGCAGTTCAAGCGCCGCTTCTGGGAGGAAGACGATGCGATCTACGGTGGCATCACTTCCACCGACTTGCCGATCGGCATGATGTCGTACCCCAGCCACGGCATCGGTACGAAGAAGGGCGTGCTGCTCGGCTCCTATACGTTCTTCACCGATGCCTACGAGCTCACGGCGCTCGACCCGGCCACGCGCGTGCGCAAGGCCGTGGAATACGGCACCCAGGTGCACCCGCAGTATCCGAAGGAATTCGAAAACGGCATGGCGGTGGCCTGGCATCGAAGTCCCTTCACGCTGGGCTGCTTCGGCTGGTGGACGGACGAGAAACGCGAGAAGCACTACGCCGACCTGTGCTCGATGGACGGGCGCATCGTGCTGGCGGGCGAGCACGCGTCGTACCTCCCCGCCTGGCAGGAAGGCGCGATCCTTTCCTCGCTGGCGGCCATCGAGGCCTTGCACGGCCGGGCGATGGCGGGAGGTCGCGCATGAAGGGACTGTCGCTTTTCCTGGCCTTGCTTGCCGCCTCGGCGGCGCAGGCCCAACAGGCGAAGAAGCCCGATCCGGATTTCCTCGGCGGACGTGACGTCCAGCAGGTCACCGGCGAGCAGATCTTCACGCACATCTGCCAGGGCTGCCACATGCCCGATGCCAAGGGAGCCGTCGGCGCGGGCCGTTATCCCGCGCTGGCGTCCAACCCGAAGCTGGCCTCGTCGGCCTATCCGGCGGTGATGGTGATGAACGGCCGGGGAGGCATGCCGCCGTTCTCGATGCTTCTGGACGACAAGCAGATCGCCGCCGTGGTGAACTACGTGCGCACGCATTTCGGTAACGCCTATACCGACACGCTCACCGCCGACGCGGTGAAGGCGTTCCGTCCGCCGCCGCCGCCCATCGACACGAAGGAACACTGACCATGCGCCATTCACTCCTGCTTGCCTGCCTGCTGGCGTCGTCCGTCGGCGCCGCCCATGCCGCCGAGGTGGTGAGGCACGCGATCCCCGGCAGCAAGTTCCCCATCGCGTCCGCGGTGGAAGTACCCTCCGGCAAGACCCTGGTGTTCCTGAGCGGCGTGGTGCCCCCGGTGGCCGATGCCGGCGCGCCCAAGGACAGCGCCAAGGCCTATGGCGACACCAAGGCGCAGACCGTGGGCGTGCTCGGCAGCATCGAGAAGCAGCTCAAGGGCATGGGCCTGTCGATGGGCGACGTGGTCAAGATGCAGGTCTTCCTCGTCGGCGATCCGGCCATGGGCGGCAAGATGGACTTCGCCGGCTTCATGGCGGGCTATACGCAGTTCTTCGGCACGCCGGCCCAACCCAACCTGCCGTCGCGCTCGGCGATGCAGGTGGCGGCCCTGGCCAACCCCGGGTTCCTGGTGGAAATCGAGGTGACGGCGGTCCGGCCCTGACGAGGCTCCCCCGCCGGGAGGTACTCCCGGCGGCCCGTGGCGTGTACGCTTCGTTTCTTTTGGACGCCTGGGCGCCACATGGTTCTCACTCCTGATCCGCGGATCGGCATCGTCGGTCTGGGTTACGTCGGCCTGCCGCTGGCCGTCGAGTTCGGCAAGCATTTCGATACCCTCGGTTTCGACATCGATCCCGCGCGCATCGCCGAACTGCGGGCCGGGCGCGACCACACCATGGAAGTCGACGCCGCGGCACTGTCCGCCGCCACGCGCCTTCGCTACAGCGGCGAGCTGGTCGACCTGGCCGGCTGCAACGTCTACGTCGTCACCGTGCCCACGCCCATCGACGAGGCGCAACGGCCCGACCTCGGCCCGCTGGAAAAGGCCTGCCGCATGCTCGGCGGGATGCTCGAGCGCGGCGACCTGGTGATCTTCGAGTCCACCGTGTATCCGGGCACCACCGAAGAGGTATGCGTGCCGATCCTCGAAGAGGGTTCGGGCTTGGCCTTCAACGTGGATTTCCACTGCGGCTACAGCCCCGAGCGCATCAACCCGGGCGACCACGCGCGACGCGTGGTGGACATCCGCAAGCTCACCTCGGGCTCCACGCCGGAAGCGGCCGAGCGCGTGGACGCGCTTTACCGCACGATCATCCGCGCGGGCACGCACAAGACCTCGTCGGTGCGCATCGCCGAGGCGGCCAAGGTCATCGAGAACGTGCAACGCGACGTCAACATCGCGCTGGTGAACGAATTGGCGCTCATCTTCAACCGGCTGGGCATCGATACCGGGGAAGTGCTGGAGGCCGCCGGCACCAAGTGGAACTTCCTGCCGTTCCGCCCCGGGCTCGTCGGCGGCCATTGCATCGGCGTCGATCCGTATTACCTCACGCACAAGGCCGAGGTGACCGGCTATCACCCCGAGCTGATCCTCGCCGCGCGGCGCATCAACAGCCGCATGGGCACGTACGTGGCCGACCGGGTCATCCGCCTGATGAGCGAGCGCCGCCTGCACATCGTGGATGCGCGCGTGTTGATCCTCGGCTTCGCGTTCAAGGAAAACTGCCCCGACCTGCGCAATACGCGCGTGATCGACATCGTGCGCGAGTTGCGCCAGTCGATGGCGCACGTCGACGTCTACGATCCGTGGGTGGATGCGCACGACTGCGAACGCGAGTACGGCGTGCGGCCGGTGGAGGCGATCGACGAAGGCGCCTACGACGCGGTGATCGTCGCCGTGGCGCACGACGAATTCCGCGCGTTCGGCGCGGAGCGCATTCGTGGCTTCGGCAAGCCGGGCGCGGTGGTCTACGACGTGAAGTCGGTGCTGCCGCGGCACGAGGTGGACGGGCGGCTCTGAAGCCCCTCCGACGCTCAGGGAAAGACCAGCACCGGAACGGGCGCATCGCGTATGACGTCGCGCGCCACATGGCGAAGCAGTCGCGCCTGGTGCGAATGCCCGGGAAGCACGATGAGGTCGCAACGACACGTTTCGGCCCGGTCGAGGATGGCCATGGCGCTGCGGGTGTCCACCGCATGGTGGGTGACGACCGGCACGCCATGCGCCAAGGCCAGCGACACGACCTCGTCGAGCCCGGCCTGGGCGCGCTCCCATAGCCGCTGGTGGCAGGTGTCGCCTTCGATCAGGTCGGCGGCCATCGCCACCGCGGGCATGGGCGCGGTCACGTAGAGCGCATGAATCCGGCCGCCCGTCCTGGCCATGAGTTCGATGCACGTCCTCGTGCAGGGGCGGCCTTCTTCCGATCCGTCGGCGACGAGCAAGACGTTGTCGAACATGGTTGCACTCCGACCGGGGCGTCCGGCGCATCGGCATCGATGCACGTAGCATCGCCGCGACCCGCGCCCCGGCATTTGACATGGATCAATACCGGATCGGCATCGTTCGCCGACGATGGCCCCGTCGTTTCCAGTCTCCACGCGAGGTTAGCCATGTCATCCACGCCGGCCATGCAACCCTCCGCGACCGCGTCGCGCGAACGTTCCATCTACCGGGACATCGCGGTCGTCACCACGGACATGCCCGGGGATGCGTCCGCGCTCACCGCGGCGGCGGCGCTGGCGCGTCGTTATGGCGCGGAGCTGGAAATCCTCCAGGTGCTGGCCATGCCGCTGCCGGCCGTGGATGCCTGGGCGCTCATCCCCGATCCCGCCTGCACCTCGCGGTATGCCGACCTGCGTGCGCAGGCCGCGAGACGCTCGGCCGAATTCCAGCGCCGGTTGCCGTCCCTGGGCGTGGAAGGCCGCGTCCGCACGTTCGAGGCGTTCTACGAGTCGGTGGCCGGCATGGCGGCGACGGCGGCGCGACGCGCCGACCTCGGCGTGATCGGCCGGCCGCTCGCCTCCTCGGATGCGGCGGCGATCCACGATCGCTTCGCCGCGCTGCTCCTGGAGTCGGGGCGGCCGGTACTCCTCGTGCCCGGCGACCGTGAGCCGCCGAAGCTGCCGCCCCGGCATGCCCTCGTGGCATGGTCGGACACGCGCGAGGCGGCCCGTGCCGTCCACGATGCCCTCCCGCTGCTGGAAACGGCCGAGTCGGTGGAGATCCTGATGGTCGACCCGACGGCGAATTTCCTGGAGGACGCGGCCAACTTCGGCACGACGCTCTGCGCCCACCTCGAGCGCCATGGCGTCGCGGTGCATGTCGTCAACGAGAAATCGCGGGGCCGGTACATCAGCGGCGTCATCCTCGACCGGGCCAGCCGCGCGAAGGCGCAACTCATCGTCGCCGGCGGTTATGGGCATACGCGCCTGCGTGAATGGGTCATCGGCGGTACCACGCGCGACCTGTTCTTCGATTCGCCGGTACCGATCCTCTTTTCGCATTGAGCGATCGGGTCCCTCGCGCGTCGACATCCACCGGCCGGAGCGCCGCTCCATGATCGTCTATACCTGTCACGGCGCGGCCCTCGGCGTCACCGGGTCGTGCCACCTGGTCGAGTGCGGCGAAAGCCGCGTACTCGTCGACTGCGGGCTGTTCCAGGGATCCCGCGACGCGGTGAAAGCCAACCTTCGCGACTTCGGTTTCGAGCCACGGTCGATCGACGCCGTGCTGCTCACGCATGCGCACCTGGATCACTGCGGCCGTTTGCCCAAGCTGGTTCGCGACGGATTCGCCGGGCCGATCGTCTGCACGGCGGCGACGCGGGATCTCGCGCGCATCGTCCTGCTCGACGCCGCCCAGTTGCAGGAAGAGGACGTCCGGCGCGCGCGCCGGCGCGGCGTGGCCGATGCCATGCCGCTATCCACCGTGGACGACGCATTCCGCGCCATGGAGTCGTTCAACCGGTCTGCTGCGTACGACGCGCCGATGGACGTCGCGCCAGGGGTGAGGGTCACCTTCCTCGACGCGGGACACATCCTGGGCTCCGCGTCGCTCCTGCTCGAACTGGACGACGGCCGCGAACGGCGACGCATGGTGTTTTCCGGCGACGTCGGCCATCGCGGCGCGGGCATCCTCCGCCCGCCGCGTCCCGCGCCGCCGGCGGACGTGGTGGTCATGGAGACCACTTACGGCGACCGTCCGCATCGCGCGTTCGAGGCGACGCGCGACGAATTCCTCTCTGCCGTCAGGCAGACCCTGGCGGCGGGCGGCAACGTCGTCATTCCCACCTTCGCCCTCGAGCGCGCGCAGGAGATCCTCTACTGCCTCCACGCCGGCGTACACGACGGCGCGATTCCCGCGAGCATGACCGTCTTCCTCGATTCGCCCATGGCGATTTCCGCGACCGACGTCTTCCGGCGCCATCCCGACGGTTTCAGCGAAGGCTTTCGCGATCGCTTGCGCCACGGCGACCCGTTCGCCGCGCCGCACATGCACTTCACCCGCAGCGTGGAGGAGTCGATGGCGATCAACGCGATCGACGGCGGCGCCGTCATCCTCGCCGGTTCGGGCATGTGCACGGGAGGGCGCATCCGCCACCACCTGCGCCACAACCTCGAACGCACCCGTTCGTCGGTGGTGTTCGTCGGCTATGCCGCCGAGGGAACGCCCGCGCGCGCGATCGTCGACGGCTGCAAGAGCCTCCGCATCGGGCGCCGTGACGTTCCGGTTCGTGCGCGCGTCTGGACGATCAACGGATTTTCCGCGCACGCGGATGCGCCCGAACTGCTCGCCTGGCTCGG
The DNA here is from genome assembly GCF_023078455.1 of Luteibacter aegosomatis. Classification (GTDB taxonomy): domain Bacteria; phylum Pseudomonadota; class Gammaproteobacteria; order Xanthomonadales; family Rhodanobacteraceae; genus Luteibacter; species Luteibacter aegosomatis. The sequence goes on from NZ_CP095740.1 coordinate 1,062,535, forward strand.
TGACGAACCGCGCCAGCGGGTGTTTCTCGTCCATGGGGAGGCCACCCGTGGCATGGCGGCGATGCGCCAGACGCTGCAGCGCCGCGGCGTCGCGGCGGTGTGCCCGGGGTACGAAAAGGCCTGTCGCCTCGCCTGAGGCGATCAGTGATGAAGCAGCACGGCGATCGCGCCGTGCGTGAGCACGTGGCGGGTAGCCCCGCCCAGCAGGCGTTCGCGGAGGCGCGAGTGACCGTAGGCGCCCATGACCAGCAGGTCGGCCTTGAAGCGCCGGCTCCTGTCGAGCAGCACGGCACCGGCGGCCGACGCCGTGGTGTCCACGCGCTTGCGCGTCGCATCGATGCCGTGCCGGGCGAGAAACGCCATCGGGTCGAAAACCGGAAGGGAGTTCCGGCGTTTGCGCGTCGCGCCGTCGAGTAGCAGCACGTCCTTGGCCGCGGCGAGCAAGGGAAGGCCCGCCCGAATCGCGCGCGTGGCGGCGTCGCTCCCGTCCCAGCCGACGACCACGCGGTCGAAGACGGCATTGGGCGCGCAGACCGTCGGCAGCACGAGACAGGGAGTGCCCATCCCGAGCAGCAGTTCGTCGAATCCGTCCAGGGACGCGCCGCCGTCGGCGGGCTTCTGCACGACGACCAGGTCGTGCCAGGCCGCGAGCGACCGCAGGCCGTGCGCCACGTCGACGTCGATGGCGGCCCAACTGCTGTGGTGCGCCCCGGTCATGCGGGCCATTCGCACGAAGCCATCGCCATCCCCGCCCGGCGCCATGTCACGCGAATGATCGATCACCGCCGCCGGGCCCGGCGGTGGGACCGTCGGTTCCTGGAGGTTTCGGGTGCCGCGCAGGAAGGCGGCCGGAAGCGCGCAGCCGGTGACGGCGCCTTGGGCGCGCGCCGCGAGGCGCTGGCCGACGTACGAAGCTGCGTCGCGCTGCGAACCGACGATGACGATGACGTCGCCGATCGCCGGAAGACAGGTCTGCATCGTCGGCGAGGAGGTATCGGCGGGAGTGGGCGAAATGGACATGTCGTACTCCGGTGGCCGATCAGTTGGGATTGGGCGTTCGACAGACCAGCACCGGCAGTTGGGTGGTCAGGAGGATCTTCTGCGTTTCGCTTCCCAGCAACAGGCGTTGCAGGCCGCGCCTGCCGTGCGAACCGACGACGATGAGGTCGCAATGGCGCGCCTTGGCGGCTTCCTCGATCGTGCAGTGGACGGGTGCGCCGATCTCGTAGAGCGTATGGCAACGCACGCCGGCCGCCGAGGCGGTCTGTTCCACGTCCTGCAGGTAGCGTCCCGCCATTTCGCGGGCGTCGTCGAGGTAGATCGTTTCGCTCGACGGAATCATCATTTCGCCGTATGTGGTCGGCCGGAACGGCTCGATGACGTGGATGCCGGTGAGCGTCGCGCCGCAGATCTTCGCCAGTTCGACGGCGGTGCGCGTCGCGATGGTGGCCACGGACGAACCGTCCGTGGCGATGAGGATGTGCTTGAACATGAGGAATCCTCCAGTGCCGGTCCATCATGGCCGGCGCGCGGTGCGCGCCCATTGACCTGGGTCAAGCGCGGATCAACGCACCACGACGATGGGTATCCGGGAGTTGGCCAAGACCTTCAACACCACCGAACCGAGGAACATGCTGCCGACCGCGCCCCTGCCGTGCGAGCCCATCGCGATCAGGTCGAAGCGCCCCTTGCGCGCGACCTGCACGATGTCCTCGGCCGGATCGCCCACGTGCATCGACTCCTCGTGTAGGCGACCCTCCCGGGCCAGGATCCTGCGCGCCGGCCGCAGGGCCCGGGCGCCGTTATGGGCGTGGAACTGCGCCATGGCGACGGGATCGAGAAAGCCGCTCACGTGCGCGCTGAGCGGCACGTCGACGTGCAACAGGTGCAACGAGGGTTCGTTTTCCGAGTGCGGCCATTGGCGAACGACGAAACGAAGGGCTCGCAGGCTATGCGCACTCCCGTCGACGGGAATCAGGATCTTCATGGATCGGTCTCCTTTGCATCAGGAACGAGCGGGACGTGGTATGCGGGGAGTGGGCGTCGATCCGGTGGGGGTGTCGTGATGCCCATCGGTGGGACACCATCGATACGAGTGCCAGCCAGGCACTCCCGGCGAGCGTGCAGCCCGCCACGACGATCGGCGTGGTCGGCACGGGGGCCTCGAAGCCGAGCAGCGATCGCACCGGCGCCAGGAACGTCGCCGCGGCGCCGATGACCAGCGTGGCCGCGACGACGGCCGCCAGCCATGGCGCCATCCGGCGATACCGGCCACGGCTGCCGGCCAGGACGAGCAGGAGGGTCGTCGCCAGGAGCGAGAGGAACGTGGACAGCCCGGCGGTCGCGAACGACAGCCCATGGGCGAGCGACCAGGCGTGGCCGCCGACCAGGATGGCGCCCATGCCGGTTCCCTGGATGAGGCCGACGGCGAGGTTGGCGACGGCAAAGGGCGACTCGCTCGCGCACCTCGGCGGGCGGCGCATCACGCCGTCGTCTTCGGGCATGGCCTCGAACACCAGCGAACACGACGGGTCGATGATCATTTCCAGCAGGGCGATCTGCACGGGCAGCAACAACGGCGGCCATCCCATGGCCAGCGGTGCCACGGCGAGGCAGACCACGGGAACATGCACGGCGGCGATGAATCGCATCGAGCGCCGGATGTTGTCGTAGACGCGGCGCCCCAGCCGTATGGCGGCCACCAGCGAAGCGAAGCGGTCGTTCAGCAGCACCAGGTCGGCCGCTTCGCGCGCCACGTCGGTGCCCCGGACGCCCATGGCGACGCCGACGTCCGCGCTGCGCAGCGCGGGTGCGTCGTTCACGCCGTCGCCGGTCATGCCGATCACGTCGCCGTGCCGTCGGAAGGCGTGCACCAATCGCAGCTTCTGCATGGGATGAACGCGCGCGTAGATGTCCGTCTCGGCGACGCGACGCGCGAGTTCGTCGTCGTCCACGGCGTCGATGTCCGCGCCCGTCAGCACGTGAGCGCACGACAGGCCCGCTTGCCGGGCGATCGACACCGCCGTGGCCGGATGATCCCCGGTGAGCATGACCACGCGTATGCCCGCGGCGAAGCACTCGGCGACGGCCGCGTGCACCCCGGCGCGCAGCGGATCGGCGAGGGCGACCAGGCCGAGCAGTTCGTGGCGTCGCTCGGCGGGGGAGCGCAACACGGTACCGGCGGGTAACGTCGCGCGGGCCACCGCGAGCACGCGAAGACCCTTGGCAGCCAGGGTCGCCGCCTGCGCGCTCCATCGTGCAAGGGCCTCCGGCGGGATATCGCACAGGGCGAACACCGCTTCGGGCGCGCCCTTGGTGGCCATGTGCCAACGCCCCTCGTCGCCCGATGCGTACACGCGCGACACGAACGACCGGCCGTCGCCGATGGGGAAGGTCGCCACCGGCGCGGCGGCGCATTCGGGAGGCAGGCCGTCGGCCCGTCGCCGCGTGTGGGCAACGATCGCGATGTCGGTGGGATCGATGGATCGTGGGTCGCATGCGGTCGCGGCGGTGCAGGCCAGCCGATCGAGCGCGTCGTCGACGGGTGAGGTCGCGTCCTGCACGCGGCCGGGAGCGTCGCAGAGCATCGCCATGGCCATCCTGTTCTGCGTCAGCGTTCCCGTCTTGTCGACGGCCAGGAGGGAGATGGCGCCCATCGTTTCGACGGCGGCGAGTCGGCGCGCGAGCACGCCACGGCGTGCGATGCGGCGTGCGCCGAGCGCGTAGAACACCGCGAGCACGACGGGAATCTCTTCCGGCAGGATGGCCATGGCCAGGGCGATGCTCGCCAGGGTGGACTGGATGAGGCTTCGTCCCGACCACCAGTTCGCCGCGCCCACGCCCAGGGCGAGAAGCACGGCGGCGATGGCGAAGAAGCGGACCAGGCGCCTGGCGGCACGTTGCAGGGGGGAGGGCGATACCTGTTGCCCGGCCAGCGCCCTGCCGATGTCGCCGAAGGCGGTGCGTCCGCCGGTGGCCGTCACCCGCGCGCGCGCGACGCCGCCGACGACCAGGGTACCGGCGCGAACGGGATCGGTGGGCGGCCGAAGCCCCGGCCCATGTTCGACCGGCACCGATTCGCCCGTGAGCAGCGACTCGTCGATCATGAGGGTGCCTTCGACCAGCAGGCCGTCGGCGGGAATGCGGTCGCCCTCCCTCAGCACCAGCACGTCGCCCACGACGACCTCCGTGGCCGCCACGCGACGTTCGGTGCCGGAGCGGATCACGTGGGCGACCGGCGTCGCCAGGTCGCGCAACGCGGCGAGCGCTTCCCTTGCCCGCCACTCCTGGACGATCGTGATGGCGACCACGATCGCGACCGACACGCCGAGGAACACCGCTTCGGCCCGGTCGCCCAACCCTGCGTAGATCGCGGCGGCGGCGATGAGCATGAGGAACATCGGTTCGGCCAGCACGCCCCAGATCACGTGCAGCCAGCGATGCGTTTCCCCGCCGGGCAGCACGTTGGCGCCGTCGCGAAGCAGGCGACGGGCGGCTTCGTCGTCGTCGAGACCGCGCATCGCATCCGTCGAAGGTGGCGTACTGCTCATGGCGTGGCCTCGCGCGGGACGATATCGATGCCATCCTCGCGTGTCCCTCCCGCGAGGGCTTGATCTGGGTCAATCGTCCGGAGGCGTACGCGTCAGGGACAGACCAGCACGTCGGTGGACGTTTGCCTCTCGCGCACGTGCGCGATCGGTCCGTCGTCGTCGACCGAGGGCACGATCACCAGATCGCTCGCGTAACGCGTGGTGAGCTCGGCGATCATGCCGTCGCTTTCGTATCCGAAGGCGAACCGGCAAGCGCAGTCGACGCCGAGGCGTACCGCCACGCGACGTGTCCTGGCGAAGAGAAGGTCGCCTCGCGTGACGCCTTCGCGCGACGACGGGGGCGATTGCGCGCGGGCATCGCGCAGCCGGCGCACCACGTAGACCAGGGTGACGCGCGAGCCGAGGCAACGGCCCAGCCGCAGCGCCATGAGAACGGCGCGGAAGGCCTTGGGCCGGTCATCGACGACGACGAGGAGGTGTCGGAACAAGGGAGCCGGCTCCGGCAGTGGGTCCAGGCCACATGAGTAGGCGAAACGAACGGCACGGCATTGACGGCCGTCAACTGGTGTATGTGTTTCTGCGTCTCGCCCGCATCGTTACACACCGTTACACGCCGTCACGTGGCTGTCGACGTCCGTGGCGACCGGGCGCCTATGCTTTCCTCGCACGGTCATGGCGAGGGAGAGTGGCATGAACAGCACGTTGCATTCGTTTGCGAACGCATCGTTCGCGCCGCAAGGCGCGCCGGCGCTGCCGGCCGTCGACATCGAGGCGTTGCGCGAGGCCTTGCCCATCGTGCGACGCAAGCATGCGGCGGGACATCACCTGTATCGCTCGGGGCAGCCGTTCCGCGCCATCCATCTCGTGCACGCGGGCTCGTACAAGGTGAGCGACCTCGCCGAGGACGGCCGGGAAAAGGTGTCCGCGTTCAAGATGCGCGGCGAATTGCTGGGCGTGGAATCGATCGGGCTGGGCACGTACGCGTGCGACGCGGTGGCGCTGGAAGATAGCGAGACCTGGGAATTGCCCTATCCGGCCGTGCTGAAGGCGGCGGCGACCCTTCCCGGCCTGCAGGAACAGATCCACGCCGCCCTGGCCGCGGAGATCCGCCGCGACCGTTCGTGGATGCTTCTGTTGGGCACGCTGGCGGCCGAGCCTCGCGTGGCCGCGTTCCTCATCGACGTGGCCGCCCGGCATGCCCGGCTGGGCTACAGCGCACGGCATTTCATCCTGAAGATGAGCCGCCTGGACATGGCCAGCTTCCTGGCGCTCAAGCACGAGACCGTCAGCCGAGTGCTCGGCCACCTAGCCGACAGGCATTACATCGACGTGCGCCGCCGCGAAGTGCGCCTGCTCGACGTCGACGGGCTTCGCTCCATGGCGTGCGCGGAAGCCGCGTGATCAGGCGTCGCCGTCGAGCAGGGCGCGCAGCGCCGCGGCAAGCTGTTCGCGGCGGTAGGGCTTACGCAGCAGCTGGCGACCGTCCAGGCGGCTGAGGTCGTCTTCGGACGAGCCGTATTCGTAGCCGGAAGCCATCATGATCTTCAGCGAGGGACGCAACGCGCGCAGCCGATCGGCGAGATCGAACCCCGAGTCGCCGTCGCCCAGCACCACGTCGGTGAACACGGCATCGATGTCCGCGTTCCGTTCGAAGGCCGCCTGCGCGCTGGCGGCGCTCTCCGCCTCGATCACCCGATAACCGAGCCCGCGCAGGAACGCGACGGCGACCCGCCGCACCTCGGCCTCGTCCTCCACGACCAGAACGGTCTCGTTCCCCCTGAGCGCGCCCGTGGGCGCTACCGCTGGGGTATCGCGGCCGCGGGCGACCGGAAGGTAGATACCGACGTGCGTGCCCTTGTCGAGCTGACTCTCGATGACCAGGCGGCCGCGCGACTGCTTCACGAAGCCGTAGACCATGCTCAGGCCCAGGCCGCTGCCCTTGCCGGGCCCCTTGGTGGTGAAGAACGGTTCCAGCGCGCGGGCGAGCACGTCCGGATGCATGCCGTCGCCGGTGTCGATCACGGAGTACACCACGTAAGTGCCCTTGGGCAGGTCGTCGTCGTCCTGCGGCTGCTCGTGGAGGCGCGCGGCGATGGACAGCTTGCCGCCGCGCGGCATCGCGTCGCGCGCGTTGAGGGCGAGGTTGACGATGGCCGCTTCCAGTTCGCCGGGATCGGCGAAGACGGGCGGCAGGCCGTCGGGGCATTCGGCCACGACCCGGATGCGCTCCCCGAGCGTACGGCCGAGCATGTCGTTGAGGTCGGCCAGCAGCAGTTCGCTGCGTACCCGTTGCGGGTTCAGGCGCTGGCGGCGGGAAAAGGCCAGCAGCTTGCGCGTGAGCGCCGACCCCCTTTCCACCGCCCGCGACGCGCTGGACATCGACTCGCGCACGACGGGGTCTTCCGGCAGGTCGATCTCCAGCAGTTGGAGGTTGCCGGAGACGATGGTCAGCAGATTGTTGAAGTCGTGCGCGATGCCGCCGGTCAGCTGTCCCAGCGCATCCAGTCGCTGGGCATGGGCTAGCTGCTCTTCGCTGCGGCCTCGCTGGATCGCGGCCGCCAGCATGTTGGCGATCGAGCTGACGTAGTGCTGGCGATCGCGATCGACGGCATCGCCGCGCGGCACCATGACCACGATGTAACCCGACGGTCCCTCCCGGTCGGGCAGCGGCGCGAGGATCGCATCCGCCGGTTGCGAATCCCCTCGCGGACCCGGCAGGGGAATGGAAATGTTCGCGCGCACGATGGCGCCTTCCTCGGCGGTGAACCGCAGCTGGGGCAGCAGCTCCCGCAGCCATTCGCCATCGGCCAGCGCGTCGCGCAACGGGCGGTGGACGCCCTGCGCCGCGGCGACGCGGAAAGATCGTCCGTGGAGATCGGGCAGCAGCACCGCCGCGGCGGGCACCGCCAGCGTGGACGCGATGATGGCCGGGATCTCCGCCATCGCCGCCTCGTGATTGGCGGCAATCAGGATGCGCCGGCTGATGTCGGCGAGGCTGGCATCGTAATGGGCCCGTGCCAGTGCCTGCCGCGCACGTTGCGTCTCGGAGATGTCGCGTATCGATGCGGCGAACAGCGACCCGTCGCCGGAGACGGGGCTCAGCCCGATCTCGACGGGGAAGGGCGTGCCGTCCGCGCGCACGCCGGTCAACTCGTAGCCGGCACCCATCGGGCGCACCCGCGGATTGGTCATGTACGACGTGCGATGCGCCACGTGGACCTCGCGTACGGACGCAGGCAGGAGATCCTCGATGGGGCGGCCGCGCAGGGAGTCGCCGGGATAGCCGAACAGGCGATCGGCCTGCGGGTTGGCCAGCACGATCGTGCCCCGGCGATCGACGACGATCATCGCGTCCGGGGCGGTCCGGAACAGCGCCTGGAACAGCTCGGTGTCCATGGGGGTGGCCTCGTTCACGACACGCTTACCGAGGGGGTGAAGATGTAACCCGCGCCGCGCACCGACTTGATCAGGCGCGGCCGAAGCGGATCGGGTTCGATTTTCTTCCGCAGGCGTCCCACCTGCACGTCGATCGCCCGGTCGAACGGTCCGGCGTTGCGACCGTACAGGTGCGACATCAACTGGTCGCGCGACAGCACGTTGTGGGGATGCTCGACCAGCACGCGCAGCAGCGCGTATTCGCCGGAGGTCAGCTCGATCGGCCGGTCCTCGGGCGACCGCAGGGTGCGTGCGCGCGTGTCCAGCGTATAGCCCTCGAAGCGGATTTCGTGGGTGTCGTCGCGGGGCGGCGGCGCGGTTTGCGATTGGCGCCAGCGTCGCATCACGGTGCGCACCCGGGCCAGCAGTTCGCGCAGGTCGAAGGGCTTGCTGACGTAATCGTCGGCACCCAGTTCCAGGCCGACGACGCGGTCGACCGATTCGCCTCGCCCGGACACGATGACGACCGGTCCACGCCAGGTTTCGTTGAGGTACCGGGTGATGGACAAACCATCTTCGCCCGGCAGCACCAGATCGAGCAGGACGAGGTCGACGCGCGATTCACCCAGGCGCTGACGCATCTGTTTGCCGTCGGCGGCCGTGACCGTGCGAAACCCGTTGGCCGTGAAGTAGCGCGACAGCAGGAGCCTGACCTCCTCCTCGTCGTCGACGATCAGCAGGCAGCCCTCCGGCCGATCATTCGAAACCATGCCGTCCCCCCTCGACCCGTGGTTTGCGTATGTCAGCCGCCATGGCCGATTTTCTCACTCGCGACGAGACGGCTTCGCGGTGACCGAAGCGCCTTCCAACTTAACAGAGTCGAGGGCCGCATCCCATCCACCAAAGGTGGCGGTCAAAGCAGTCCGACGGCACCCGCAGCGACGGCGGCCATGACCGCGGTGGCCGCCCAGCCCAGCCACAGCAGCGGCCCGCGGACGGCGAATGGGCCCATCGTGCGCCGGTGCATCGCGATCACCATGACGCCCACCATGAGGGGGACCGCGATGACACCGTTGATGACGGCCGACGCGAACAGCAGGCGGAACGGATCGATCGGCAGGAACGCGATGGCGGTACCGGCGAGCGTGGCCGCGGCAAGCATCGCGTAGAACGCCGCGTCCTGTTTTACCGTCCGCCCCAGGCTAGCGTGCTTTCCCGTCACTTCGGCCGCGGCATAGGCCGCGGAAGCGGCCAGCACGGGAAGGGCGAGCCATCCCGTGCCCAGGATGCCGATGGCGAAAAGCAGCGAAGCGAAATGGCCGGCGAGCGGTTCGAGCGCCTTCGCCGCTTCCGCCGCATCGCGTACCTGCACGATGCCCGCGCCGTGAAGCACCACGGCCGAGGTGAGCATGACGAAGAACGCCACCACGTTGGAGAAGACCATGCCCACCACGGTATCGAACCCGATGCGCCGGAACGCGTCCTTCGCCTGTTCCGGCGCTTCCGTGAGCGGGCGCTGGGCGTCGTCGGCGCCTTCCTCCTCGACTTCCTGGGACGCCTGCCAGAAGAACAGGTAGGGGCTGATGGTGGTGCCGAACACGGCCGTGACCGCGACCGCCGCGTCCCTGTCGAGGTGTACGCGCCATGCCTGCGTGGCGACCGTGCGCCAGGGAACGTCGATGACCCAGGCCGTCGCCACGTAGGCGAACAGGCTCATCGTCATCGCCTTCAGCAACGGCGCGTAGCGCGGAAACGGCACGAACGTTTCCAGGGCGAGCGACACCCCCGCGCATGCCAGCGCGAAGACCGCTGCGGGGCCGCCGGTGAGCAAGGCGAGCACCTGCCCCATCGCGCCGACATCCGCGGCAAGGTTGATGATGTTGTTGATCGCGAACAGGGCCACCAGCGTCGCCACGAGCGGGCGGGGAAACACGCGGCACATGTTGTCCGCCAGGCCGCGTCCGGTCACCCGTCCCACGTGCGCGCTCACCGTCTGTATGCCGATCATCAGCGGCGTGGTGACCACGGTGGTCCAGAGCATGCCGTAGCCGAACTGCGCGCCGACCTGCGAATACGTGGCGATGCCGCTGGGGTCGTCGTCCGCCGCGCCGCTCACCAGCCCCGCGCCCAGTCGGCGGCGCAATCCATGATGCGAGGGCGACGCGATCGCGTGACGTGCCGTGGGGGTCGGGTCGGTCATCGCGATGGTCTCCGGGGGCGTGGGCGAAGTCTGTGCGGTGGAAGTCGCCGTGTCGTTGATGGCGGTCACTGCCAGCGACTCCATGGCATCGACCAGGCCACCACGGCGAATGCCGCCACGATCGCCACGATGCCCGGCACCACGCGAAGCGCGAAGGCCAGGCCCCCACGCCATGCGGCGAACACGCATTTCAAAAGCGAGTTGGCGGCCAGCGCGGTGACGACGGCCGTCGCCGCGTCGGCCGCTGGCATGCGCCCGGCGGCGACCGATTGTGCCACCGACGCGGCGGCGGCGTGGACGTCGACGGCCCCGGAGATGGCCGCCATCCACGGAACGCTCGCCTCACCCCATGTGGCGCGGGCGACGGCGGTCACCCACAGCACGAGGCCCAGCAGCGCGGCGAAACGCAGCGCGGTGCCCAGCTCGAAAGGGCGGTCTTCGCCCGGCATCGGCGTCGCGTCCCTGGCGCGCAGCACGTTCCAGCTGACCGCCAGCGCCGCGATCACGGCGACCGTGCCGGCGGCGAGCAGGGGCAGGGCCAGTTGCGATAGCAACGGACGGGAGAGCGTTCCCGTGACCACGGCCAGCTGGACGATCGTGGCGATGTTGGACATGAGAGCCGCGCTGGCCGCGCTCGCCGTCATGCGCGGCGTTGCGCGGGCGCGCTCGCCCATGAGGGCCACCGTGGCGGTACTTGACGCGAAGCCGCCGGCCAATCCGGCCACGGCCATGCCGAAACGCATGCCGAAGGCGCGAAGCGAGATGTAGCCGAACGAGCCGATCGCCATGACGATCACCACGAGCATCCAGAGGCTGCGCGGATGGATCGCACCCCACGGATCGATCGCGCGATCGGGCAGCAACGGCATGACGACGAACGCCGCGGCGGCGAGCGTCAAAAGGTCGTGCAATTCACGCTCCGACAGCCATTGCCGTGACAGTCGATGAAGGCGCCGACGATTGGCCAGCACCGTGGCCACGACGACGCCGGCGCCGCCTGCCAGTGCCGGCGAGCGGATGGCGAGCATGCCGAGCAGCAACGTGGCGAGCATGGCCGCTTCCGTCGTCATGCCGGGGTCGCCGCGCGAGGTGGCGCGATACCGTGCCGCGGCCGTCATCGCGGCGAAGAAGCCGGCGACGTAGATCCCTTCCGGACCGATGAGCGTCGCGGTGGCACCCGTCAGTCCGAGCAACGAAAACGTCCTCACCCCGGCCGCCGCCCGCGTCGTTCCGGGGCGCTTGGCACGTTCGCGTTCCAGCCCGATCAGCAGGCCGATGCCGAGGGCGACGCCGAGTCCGATGGCATCCTGGGGAATCATCGATCGTGGACTCCGGAACTCACGTCATGCGAGGTATCGGCGAGAAGCATCGGCAACGAAGCGGGTTCGCGGCTTGACCGGGATCAATCGGCGTCCGGGTGGCGGTGAATCAATCGCAGGGCGGCGTGGGGGACGTGGGGCCGTCGTCCTGTTCCAGTTCGGCGGCGCGTCGCCGCGCGGCCGCCATGCCTTTTTCCACGGCGCGTCCTGCGCGGGAAAAGGCCTCCGGCAACGTGTGCGTTTCGCTGTAACCATCCTTCGTCACGGTCCATGTCACGCGAAACGCGTGGTCTTCGAAGACCACGCGGCAGGTGCAGGCGGAAGAGTGCGAAGAGCTCATGCGAAAGACCTGTCGGCAGCGGCAGAGCTTAGCGACTCCTTTGCGAGATAGTGATTCGCATTTGAGCGAAGACGTCGGCGCCGACCGGACGCTTGCGAAGACGGGGAACGACGAGTACCGGGACCCTCGACCCGGCCACGATCCGGCGGATCACATGGCCGGGTCGTAGCCGGTCGATCGTATCGTCGGCACCGAGCACGAGGACGCCGGCGTCCGTGTCGTGCGCGGCGTCCAGCACGGCCCTCACCGGATCGGGGCCGAAGGCCAGCCGCGTCTCGAACGGCACGCCCGCGTAGAGGGCGACGATGCGCGCCCGGTTCAGGCAATCCTCCGCGCGGGCGAGCCGTTCGGGATTGGCGGGCACGTCGGCCGCCGGAAAGAGGGATCGAAGCAGCCCCCATCGCTTCCAGGCGATCATGGAATGGACGATGGTCGCTGGCGCGTCCAGCGCGCGCGCCAGGGCGACGCCGGTCGCGATGACCGGTGCCGACGACGGCCAGCCGTCGGTGGCGACCAGCACGCGACGAAACGTGTCCTCGGTCCGTCGCGAGAGGTCGAAGTCCGTCCAGGACCTCGTCCGCGGCGTGACGCGGAAGGGAACCCCCGGTGCGGGCGGTCGTTTCATGCCGAGAGGATGAGCGACAGGTCGTCGTGCGACAGCATCTGTCGCGTGGTACCGCCCAGGGCGAGTTCGCGCAGGCGCGACCGCCCCCAGGCTCCCATGACCACCGCGTCGGCGTGCGTCTGCTTTGCATGCGTGCGCATGGCCTGCGAAGGCACGTCGTCGTCGTCCATGTCCACCCACGTGTAGACGATGGCATGCCGTTCCAGCCAGGCGCGAAGCCACGGATCGGCTTCCTTGCGCGAGCGGCTGCCCCGATCGCCCGCCAGGATCGTGACGTGTCGGGCGGATCGCAGGAAGGCAAGCGCGTTGCGGATGGCGCGCAGGGAAACGGACGATCCGTTCCAGGCCACGAGGATGCGCTCCATGGGCGTGATCGCGGCACCGTCGGGTACCAGGACGATGGGCGTGACCCGGGCCATCAGCGCCCGGGCCAGCATGGCGGTGCCCAAGGGCATGCCCACGCTCATCGATTCCAGTCGTCCCACCACGAGATCGGCGAGGCTCGCCCGCCGGACCAGCGCGCGGCGATGCGAGCCACGCCGTACTTCCCATTCGCCGCCGACCTTCCTGTTGCGGCAGGTGTCCATCCACCATTCCCGTTTGCGCCGGGCGGCGTTCTCCTCATCCTCCAGCACGAGCAGCGGCTCGGGCAGCACGACCAGGCTCGCATCCAGGTCGATGATCTGCAGTCCCGTCACATGGGCGTCGAATCGCTTGGCCAGTTCGAAGGCCACGCGAACGTGCGTGGTATCCCGTTCGGACGCCCGGATGTCCACGAGGATGTCCATGCGACGCGTTCCCCATCGAGGTCGATGGGGAAGTCTAGGGTCGCGACGGGAGCCGCCCGGTTGATGCAGATCAAACCCGACGGGGCTAGGAGAGGTTGTAGCCCTTCTCCTCGTGCAGCGACAGGTCCAGTCCCACCATCTCCTGCTCTTCGTCGACGCGCAGGCCGATCGTCAGCGCGAGCGCCTTGAGCACCAGCCAGCTCACCACCGCGCTGTAGACGACGGTAAAGGCCACGCCCTTGAACTGGATCCACAGCTGCAGCCACGCGGCGTCGACGGTGCCGAATCCGCCCAGCGACGGGGTGGCGAACGGCCCGGTGAGCAGCGCGCCGATGATGCCCGCGACGGCGTGCACGCCGAACACGTCCAACGAGTCGTCGTACCCGAGGCGTCGCTTCAGCCGGGTGGCGCAGAAGAAGCACACCACCCCGGACACGAACCCGATCACCAGCGCGCCGCCGGGCCCGCAGGTTCCCGCCGCGGGGGTGACGGCGACCAGGCCGGCCACGGCACCCGAGGCGATGCCGAGCACGCTCGGCCGCCGATGCGTCAGCCATTCCACGGCCGTCCAGCCGATCGCGGCGGCGGCCGTGGCGATCTGCGTCACCAGCATCGCCATCGCCGCGCTGCCGTTCGCCGCCACGGCCGAGCCGGCGTTGAAACCGAACCAGCCCAGCCAGAGCATGCTCGCGCCGATCAACGTGTAACCGAGGTTGTGCGGCGGCATGGGCGTGTGCGGATAGCCGCGACGCTTGCCGATGACGAGGCAGCCGACGAGGCCGGCGATGCCCGCGTTGATGTGCACCACGGTGCCGCCGGCGAAATCGATCACGCCCAGGTCGCCGAGCAGCGAACCCGGGCCGGCCCACACCATGTGCGCCACGGGCAGGTAGGCGAAGGTGAACCACAGCGCCGTGAACAGCAGCAGCGCGGAAAACTTCATGCGTTCGGCGATGGCGCCGACGATGAGCGCCGGCGTGATGATCGCGAAGGTCATCTGGAACATCACGAACACCGCTTCGGGCACGGTGTTGTACAGGCTGCCCGGCGTCAGTCCGGCGAGCATGGCGTGGTCGAAACCGCCCACGAACGAATGCAGGTTGGTGGTGCCCGCCGTCATGCCCGTGGTGTCGAAGGCGACGGAATAGCCGTAGACCACCCACAGCACGGTCACCAGCGCCGTGATGGCGAAGCACTGCATCAATACCGACAGGAGGTTTTTCGCGCGCACCATGCCGCCGTAGAAGAGGGCGAGGCCGGGAATGGTCATCAGCAGCACGAGCATGCTGGCGGTGAGCATCCAGGCGGTGTCGCCCGAATCGAGCTTCATGGTCTGGGCGAGGGCGAGGATGGGTTCAGAGCGCATCGGCATCTTCCTCCTGCGTGCGGATGCGGATGGCCCGCTCCAGGTCGGTGACGAAGATCTTGCCGTCGCCGATCTTGCCGGTGCGCGCCGCGCCCATGATGGCCTCGATGGCCGCCTCGGCGCGGTCGTCGGTCACGGCGATCTCGATCTTGAGCTTGGGCAGGAAATCGACCACGTATTCCGCGCCGCGATAGAGCTCGGTATGCCCGTGCTGGCGGCCGAAGCCCTTGACCTCGGTGACCGTCATGCCTTGCACGCCCACTTCGGCAAGGGCTTCGCGCACGTCGTCCAGCGTAAACGGCTTGATGATCGCGTGGATCCACTTCATGCAGCTGCTCCCGTCGGCTGGTTTGCCGCAGGGCAGCATGAAACGTGCCACGCCTCACGCCCAGGCGTGGCGGGCGACCGGTTCGCCCTTCGTCACGGCATGCACCAATCTGGAGCGAATGGGTGGATCGCTTTGGTGCATGACGTCAGGCGGCGTTTCCACCGCGATGTCGTTATGACGCGAGGTCCTGCAAGGGTTCTCCGGTCATGCGGCCTTGGACGTCGAGTACCGCCTTGGGCGTGTTGCGGAAACCGATGGCGAGGCGGTTGTAGAGGTTCATCAGGCCGATGGCGATCGTCAGGTCGGCCAGCTCCTTCGCGTCGAAGACCGCGCGTGCCCGGGCGAAATCCGCGTCGGGGATGCCGGTATCGGCAACGCGCGTCACGGTCTCGGACCAGGCGAGGGCCGCCTTCTCGCGCTCGCTGAAGAGCGGGCCCGCTTCATCCCACGCTTGCAGGAGGGCGATCTTCTCGATGGGTACGCCATGCTTGATCAGGTCGCGCGTATGCATATCCAGGCAGTAGGCGCAGCCGTTGATCTGGCTCACGCGCAGGTAGACGAGGTCGACCAGCACGGGATCCAGCCCGCATTTGAGGATGTGGCCGTAGACGCCGCCCAGCGCCTTCACGCCGTCGGGCGTGGCTTGGGCGTAATCGAGTCGCTGTGTCATGGGATAGCCCTTATTTGTCGGGAGTGGTGAGGTGGGTGTCGGTGCCGTCGACGACGAACACGGCCAGCAGCTTCGCCGGCTCGGTGGTGCTGACGTTGCGGCTCACCTGGTGGTGGGAGCCGGGTGCCTCGTAGAAGCTCTGGCCGGCGGTGTAGGTTTTCTCGCCGCCGCCGTCGACCTCGCTGACGATGCCGCCGGAGACGACATAGGCATAGATGAAGGCCGAGCCTGCGTGGTGGTGGGGCAAGGAGGCGGCACCGGGCGGATACACGACCTCCACCGCCATGAGTTTCTTGCCGGGCACGTTCGGCAACTCGTGGGAGAAATTCACGTTGACCGTCTCGCGGACGGTCGAAGCGGTCGCGATGGCGGAGGGAAGGGCGAGGGCGGCGAAGAGGCAAGCGAGGTATCGGTATCTCATGGGGACATATCCTTCGGGGAGAGCCCAGCATGCGCCGCCCATGGTCCATCGCAAAGAACCAGAAATCGAAATTTCCGATGTACCATGACGCATGGAAAGCCCGCTGCGCCTGCTGCTCGACCGTTCGCTCAAGGGCACGCTGAGCGAGCAGATTCATGACGGCATCGCCGCGGCGATCGACGCGGGCGTGCTTCGCCCGGGCGCGAGGCTTCCCTCGTGGCTGGACCTGGCGTCCCAGTTGGGAGTGGCCAGGGGGACGGTGAAAGCCGCCTACGACCGTCTTTCCGACGAACAGCGCATCGTCGCGTCCCGTTCGCACGGCACGCGGGTGGCCGCCCATCGGGTGACCGCGCCATCGCTCGCCGAGATCCCCGGCACCGATGCCTTTTCGGTGATGTATCGGGGATTCGCGTCTCGGCCGGCCATCTTCCAGATGGGCATTCCCGCGTCCGAATTCCTGCCCGTGGCCTTGCTCGCGCGTCTGCGCGCACGCGCCGCGCGCGAGGACACGGTGGCGCCGGCGGTCTACCCCGACCTGCGCGGCGAGGCGGGCCTGCGGCGAGAGATCGCGGCTCACCTGGCGATTTCCCGCGGCATCAAGTGCGGCCCCTCGCAGGTGTTCGTCACCACCGGATTCTCCGGTGCGCTCGGCCTCATCACGCAGGTGGTGAGGGCGGAAGGGCGGGCGGCGTGGGTGGAGAATCCCGGCTTTCCGCCGGCCCGTCGCGCGCTCGGGATAGCCGGTTTCCGCACGATCCCCGTACGGGTCGATGCCGGGGGACTCGACGTCGCCGATGGCATCGCCCGGGCGCCCGATGCGGCGATGGCGCTGGTGACGCCCGGCCAGCAGGCACCGCTCGGCGGCACCCTGTCGCTGCCGCGCCGGGTCGAACTGATCGAATGGGCGGCCCGCGCCGATGCCTGGATCATCGAGGACGACTACCTCGGCGAACTGCAGTTGCAGGGCCACGCCGCTCCCGCGCTGGCCTCGCTGGATACGGTCGGCCGCGTGATGCACGTCGGCTCGTTCAGCAAGACGATCAGCCCGAAGTTGCGGCTCGGTTTCGTCGTGGTGCCGCCGTCGATGGTCGGCGCCTTCAGCGAAGCGGCGATCTGCTTCGCCTCGGCGCCCGATCCCGCGGTGCAGATGGCGATCTCGACATTCCTGCGCGAGGGTCATTACCTGCGGCACCTGCGCCGCATGAAACGGATCTACGCGAGCCGCGGTGCCTTGCTGCACAAGGCCCTCGTGGCACGCGGTTTCGCGGCGGAGCCGACGGGGCTGGGGGTGTTGTTGCGGCTTGACGGGAACGCGGACGACGTGGCGATCGCCACGGCGGCCGGCGCGGAAGGGATGAATCCGGCGGTGCTGTCGGAGTGGTATGACCGGTCGGGGGATCGATCGTCCGGACTTCTGCTCGGCGTGGCGACCGTGCGCGAGGAGCAGGTCGAGGCGGCGTGCGATCGGCTTGCCGCGTTGATCGATCGGCACACGCGATCGGCGGTGTAAGGTTTCTTCGGCAAGTCGCCTGTTCAGGCCTCCGCCACCGAGGGCAGCTTCACGCGCACGCGCAGACCGCCCCCGGGGCCCGTTTCCAGCGTGATGTCGCCGCCGTGTCCACGTACCGCGGAACGGACGGCGGACAGGCCGAGGCCGACGCCGCCCGTCTGCCGGTTGCGCGAGCCTTCGATGCGATAGAACGGGCGGAACACGGCTTCGCGCAGTGCGTCGGGAATGCCCGGGCCGTCGTCGTCGACCAGGACCTCGACCCACGCGTCGTCCGGCCGAAGCCGCACGTGCGCGCGGCCGCCGTACTTGATGGCGTTGTCCACCAGGTTGGCGACCGCGCGGCGAAGCGTGAGCGGACGCCCGACGTAGGTGACGCTGCCGGGCGTATCGAACGCCACGTCATGCCCGGCGTCGCGGAAGTCGTCCAGTACCGTTTCGATCAGCTCGGAAAGCATGAACCGGGTGGTCGGCTCCTGTTCGCTGTCGTCGCGGAAGAACTCGAGCGAGGCGTCGACCATGGCCTGCATCTCGTCGACGTCGCGGAACAGCTTGCGCTGCTGTTCCTCGTCCTCGATGAATTCGCCGCGCAGGCGCATGCGCGTGAGCGGCGCGCGCAGGTCGTGCGATATCGCCGCCAGCATCGTCGTGCGGTCGGCCACGTAGCGTTGCACGCGTGCCTGCATCTCGTTGAACGCCTGGGCGGCGACGCGGATTTCCAGCGGCCCGGTGGCTTGCATCGGCGGCGCGTTCACGTCAGCGCCGAATCGCTGGGCCTGGCGGGCGAAGCGTTCGAGGGGGCGTGCGAGGCGCCGGCTGGCGAGCGCGGCGACCAGCAGGGCGCAGACCACCGCAAAGCCCACCGTCAGCAGGGTGCGTGCCGTGGGGCTCAGTCCCCAGCTCCGCTGGGGCGCGACGAAACGCACCCAGGAGCCGTCGGACAGGGAAATCGCGAGGCCATAGGCGGTTTCCGGCCGGCCGTGCAGGTCGGGATCGCCGGGCTCATAGGCGACGACGCGCGCGGAGGGACGGCCCAGCAGCGAACGGATCTTCGCGCGCCCCTGGTGGAACTCGGAGGCGTCGATGGCGATGGGCAGGGACTCGTCGTCCGGAAACCAGGTGACCGCATAGCGATCGTTGCTCACCGACGCCGCGAGACCGGCTCGTGCGTCGCGTGGCGCGCCGTCGAGGATCCGCGCGACCGCGGCCACCTCGTCGACCAGCCCGATATCCTGCAGGCCCGGTTTCGCCCACACGCCCGCGAAAGCGGAAAAGGCGGCGTTCATCGCCGCGGCGATGATGACGGCGACGACGATGTTGATCGCGAACCAGCGACCGATGGTGTCGGAGGTCCAGCGCCGCGGGCGCATCACGCGCGCTCGACGGTGGCGTTGAACATGTAGCCCACGTTGCGCACCGTGCGGATGATTTCCGGATCGGCCGGATCTTCTTCGATCTTCCGGCGCAGGCGGCTCACCTGCACGTCGATGCTGCGATCGAACGCTTCGTGGCGCGGCCCGCGCGCCATGTCGATGAGCTGCTCGCGGGTGAGCACGCGTCGCGGGTGCTGGGCGAAGGCCACGAGCAGTTCGAACTCCGCGCCCGACAGCGGGGTAAGCGTGTGGTCGGAGGAGCGCAACTCGCGTCGCACGATGTCCAGGCGCCAGCCGCTGAAGCGCAGCATGGGCGACGGCCCCGCGCTTGCCGTCATCGCGGACGACTCGCTGCGTCGAAGCACCGCGCGTACCCTGGCGAGCAGTTCCCGCGCGTCGAAAGGCTTGGTGACGTAGTCGTCGGCGCCCAGTTCGAGGCCGACGATGCGGTCGGTGGATTCGACGACGCCGGTGACCATGATGATCGCGGTGCCCCCGGCGGCATGCAGCCGCTTGCAGAGGCTGAAGCCGTCTTCGTCGGGCAGCATGACGTCGAGGATGACGAGGTCGTAGCGACCCCGCGCCAGGCGTGCGTCCATCTCCGCGCCGGAGGCGGCTGTGTCGGCGTCGAAACCGCTGCGCTGGAAGAATCGCTGGAGGAGCGAGCGGATCTCGTCGTCGTCGTCCACGATGAGGAGGCGTTGCATGGTGTCCTGCACGGGCTGCGTGGCGCCCTTTATAGCCCGTCGCGCGACGGCGATGTCATTTGTTTCCGGCCTGAAACATTGTGGCCGGCCGGAAGCGAAGTGGAAAAACGCCGGACGCAAGCGCCCGCGAACCTCGGCGCTACTCCTTCCGCCACGAGCGCCCCATGCCCGCCTCCTTCCGCTCCCCGTCGTTCCATGCGTCCTCGGCCGCATGCCTCTGCGCCGTCGCGCTGCTCGCCTTGTCGGGCTGCTCGCAGGGCGTGAAGAAAGATTCCGGCACGGCCACCGCGACGGCACCCCACGACGAGCCCATCAACCGCAAGGTGTTCGCCTTCAACAAGGCCCTGGACAAGGTCATCCTGCGCCCGGTCGCACGAGGCTACTCCCACCTGCCCAGGCCGGTGCGCAACGGCGTGCGCAACTTCGCGCAGAACCTGCGCGAGCCGGTGGTGTTCGCCAACGACCTGCTCCAGGCCAACGGGCTGCGTTCGCTCACCACCGCCGGGCGTTTCATCGTCAACAGCACGGTCGGCGTCGCCGGCCTGTTCGACGTCGCGGGCAAGTGGGGCATGCCGCACCACGATGCCGACCTGGGCCAGACCTTCGGCGTGTGGGGCATGGGCCCCGGACATACCGTCGAGCTGCCCGTGTTCGGATCGTCGAACGTGCGCGATTCGGTGGGCCGCATCCTGACCCTGTCGTTCTACCGGCTGGGCGACAATTCCGACACGGTCTCGACGCTCCAGACGGCGGGCACCGTGGGCGCCGTGGTCGACGGGCGCGCCCGGGCCCTGCCGTACACCGACCGCCTCGCGCAGTCGCCGGATTACTACGCGGCCCTGCGCGACGACGCGGCGGCCCGACGCCGGGCGCTCGTCGAGGACGGCCGGCGTGGCGAGGTGCGTGGCGAGGCCTCGTCGGCCGAGGGGAGGGCGGCGACCGGCCTTCCCGTGAATCCCTGAGGAGTCGCGCGATGTCCATCCGCCTGCTGTGCGATACCGCCCGTGTCCTCGCCGAAGCCCGCCATGTCGAACCCGACCGGGCGCGGCGTCGCGCCTGGTTCACCGACGACCCCATCGCGGAACTCGGCCACCGCACGGCCGAGGACGTGGTGGAAGCGGGCGAGACCCGCCGCCTCATCGCCATGATCCAGGCCATTCGCGCCCACGAGCGCGGCAGGTGACCTGACGCCGCAGGCCTGCCGCGTTGCAAAATCGGCCTCGAAACAGTACCATTTTGGTCCTGTATCCCCGAGTTTCCCCTTTCCCCGATGCTCCGAGTCAGCCGACTGACCGACTACGCGACCGTGGTGATGACCTGCATCGCCGCGCACCCCGCCGAGGTCCTCAGCACCGCCCAGATCGCCGACGAGGCGAGGCTGGAGCTGCCGACCGTGTCCAAGCTGCTGAAGATGCTGGGACACGCGGGGCTGGTGGAATCCTTTCGCGGGGTCAACGGCGGCTATCGCCTCGCCCGTGCGGCGGAGGCGATCAGTCTCGCCGACATCGTCGAGGCGATGGAGGGGCCGATCGGCCTCACCGAGTGCAGCCTGGCCCAGGGCCAGTGCGAACGGCTGTCCGCCTGCGGGGTCAGCGGCAGCTGGCGCACCGTCTCGGGCGCCATCGACGGCGTGCTGCGCGCCATGACCCTGGCACAGATGCTGGCCGGCCGCCCGATGGCGCCGATCCGGAGCGCGACCGACACCGCGCAGGCAAACGCATGAACGAGAGCGAGAACATGACACGCGACGTGGCAGACCCGGTGCGCGACAACGCCGAAGTGGTGGAGGCGCTCAATCGCCGCTATGAAGCCGGCTTCGTCACCGACATCGAATCCACCAGCCTCCCGCCCGGCCTCAACGAGGACATCGTCCGCCAGTTGTCGGCCATCAAGGGCGAGCCGGAATGGATGACCGAATGGCGACTGGCGGCCTATCGTCACTGGCTGACCATGCCCGAGCCGGACTGGGCCAAGCTCGACATCGCGCCCATCGACTACCAGTCGGTGAGCTACTACTCCGCGCCGAAGGCCGGTCCCAAGTCGCTCGACGAGGTCGACCCGAAGCTGCTCGAAACCTACGAGAAGCTCGGCGTGCCGCTGCACGAGCGCGCGAAGCTCGCCGGCGTGGCGGTGGATGCCGTGTTCGACTCCGTGTCGGTCGGCACCACCTTCCGCAAGGAGCTGGCCGAGGCGGGCGTCATCTTCTGCTCGATGTCCGAGGCCATCCGCGAATACCCCGACCTGGTGCGCCAGTACCTGGGCAGCGTGGTGCCGCCGGGCGACAACTACTTCGCGGCGCTGAATTCGGCCGTGTTTTCCGACGGCAGCTTCGTGTTCATCCCCAAGGGCGTGCGTTGCCCGATGGAGCTGTCCACCTACTTCCGCATCAACGCGATCAACACGGGGCAGTTCGAGCGCACGCTGCTCGTGGCCGAGGACGACGCCTACGTGTCGTACCTGGAAGGTTGCACGGCGCCGATGCGCGACGAAAACCAGCTTCACGCCGCCGTGGTGGAACTGGTCGCGCTCGAGCGGGCGCAGATCAAGTATTCCACGGTGCAGAACTGGTACCCCGGCGACGAGAACGGCGTCGGCGGCATCTACAATTTCGTGACCAAGCGCGGCGACTGCCGCGGCGCCGATTCGAAGATCAGCTGGACGCAGGTGGAAACCGGCTCCGCCATCACCTGGAAATACCCCAGCTGCGTGCTGCGCGGCGACCGCTCGGTGGGCGAGTTCTACTCCGTGGCGCTCACGCACCATCGCCAGCAGGCCGACACCGGCACCAAGATGATCCACATCGGCAAGGGCACCAAGTCGAAGATCGTCGCCAAGGGCATCAGCGCCGGGCGCAGCTCCAACAGCTATCGCGGCCTGGTGAAGATCGAGAAGGGCGCCGACGGCGCGCGCAACTACACGCAGTGCGATTCGCTGCTCATCGGCAAGCAATGCGGCGCGCATACCTTCCCGTACATGGAAGTGAAGAACCCCGGCGCCATCGTCGAGCACGAGGCCACCACCTCGAAGATCTCCGACGACCAGCTGTTCTACTGCCTCTCGCGCGGTATCGGCGAGGAAGATGCCGTGTCGATGATCGTCGACGGCTTCTGCAAGCAGGTGTTCCGCGAGCTGCCGATGGAGTTCGCCGTGGAGGCCAAGAAGCTGCTCGAGGTCTCCCTCGAAGGCGCGGTCGGCTGATGGGCATCGTCGGCTCCGCCCCGGGGCTCACCGATCTTCGCGCCTTGCTGGCCGCGCTCGATCCGGTGATCGACCCGGTGCCCAAGCGCTTCCTGCACGCCTCGCACGAGAAGGCGCGCGAGCGGGTGGCCGAGGCGTTGATGCTGTTCCGCGAAGCCGAAGGCACCACGCTCATCGTCGACGCCTCCGAAGACGAGGCCGACCGCATGCTCTGGGCCTGCATCACGTTGCGCGTGCAGTCCAGCCTCACCGCGGTCGGCCTGATGGCCGCCGTTTCCGCCGCGCTCGCCAAACGCGGCATTCCCTGCAACCCCGTTTCCGCGTTCCTGCACGATCACGTCTTCGTGCCCTGGGACCGCCGCGACGATGCGCTCGACGCGCTCTCGCACCTCACGCCCTGATGGACAGCACCGCCATGCACATGCTCAAGATCGACAACCTCCACGCCCGCGTCGAAGGCAAGGAGATCCTCAAAGGCCTTTCGCTCGCCGTGAAGCCGGGCGAGGTGCACGCCATCATGGGGCCGAACGGCGCGGGCAAGTCCACGCTCGGCAACGTGCTCTCCGGGCGCGACGGCTACGAGGTCACCGAAGGCAGCGTCACCTTCGACGGCCGCGACCTGCTGGCGCTGGAGCCGGAAGAGCGCGCCGCCGTCGGCGTGTTCCTGGCCTTCCAGTATCCGGTGGAAATCCCGGGCGTGAACAACACCTACTTCCTGCGTGCCGCGCTCAACGCGCAGCGCAGGTTCCGTGGCGAAGACGAACTCGACTCCATGCGCTTCCTGAAGCTCGTGCGCGAGAAGCTCAAGGTGATGCAGATTTCCGACGAGCTGCTGCATCGCGCGGTCAACGAAGGTTTCTCCGGCGGCGAAAAGAAGCGCAACGAGATCTTCCAGATGGCGGTGCTCGAGCCGAAGCTGGCGATCCTCGACGAGACCGATTCCGGCCTCGACATCGACGCGCTCAAGCAGGTGGCCGAGGGCGTGAACGCGCTGCGTTCGCCGGAGCGTTCGTTCCTCGTGGTCACCCATTACCAGCGCCTGCTCGACTACATCGAGCCGGACTTCGTGCACGTGCTGGCCGGCGGCCGCATCGTGGAGAGCGGCGACAAGAACCTCGCGCTCAAGCTCGAGGCCGAGGGCTACGCCTGGCTCGCCGATACCCATCCCGAACTGCGCAAGGCCGACCTCACCGGAGTGCCGGCATGACCACCGCGCCGTCCCCGTTCGTGCGGGCGGCGCTGGATGCCGCCGCCACCGTGCCGGCCAGCGGCATCGCCTGGCTCGACGCCGCGCGCCGCGACCACCTCGATGCCTTCGCCGCGACGGGATTGCCCGAAGGCCGTAACGAGGCCTGGAAGTACACGCCGCTCCGTGCGCTGTCGCAGCGCGCATTCGCGCTGGCCGATGTCGATGCCGCCAAGGCGGCGACGGTCGACGCCGCGACCTTCGTGCTTCCCGGCGTGGACGGTGCGCGCGCCGTCTTCGTCGACGGCGTGTTCCGTGCCGATCTCTCGTCGATGGCGGCCGGGCAGGGCGTCGAGCTGCTGCCGCTCGCCGCGGCGCTCGACGAGCAGCCCGAACCGCTGCGTTTCGTACTCGCCAACCGTTACCTGCGTGGCGCGGCCGACGCGTTCGCGCATCTCAATGCCGCGCTCTCCCGCGACGGCCTCGTGCTTCGCCTGGCCGACGGCGTGACGCTGGATACGCCGTTGCACGTGGTGCACGTCTCCAGCGGCAGCCAGCCCGACAGCGCGTGGCACGTGCGCGTGCTGGTGGAAGTGGGCAAGGGAGCGCGTGCCGATCTGGTGGAGCATTACGTCTCCCTGGGCGAGGCGCCGCAGCTCGGCACCGTGGCCGCCGACTATGTCGTGCGCGAGGGCGCGTCGCTGGGCATCGTCGTGTTGCAGGATGCGCCTGCGACCACGACCCTCGTGCGTCGCGGCCACGTGCGCCTGGATGCGAACGCCACGGCCACGCTGCATGCGCTCGAACTGGGTGGCGCGCTCGTCCGTCACGAATTCACCGCCGAACTGCTCGGCGACGGTGCGCGCTTCGATTCGCGCGGCGTTTTCGCGCTGGCCGGTCGCCAGCACGTGGATACCCAGCTGGAAGTGCATCACAAGGCACGCGGCACGGCGTCCGAAGCGCTCTGGCGCGGCATCGCCGACGGCCGTTCGCGCGGCGTGTTTCGCGGGGCCATCGTGGTGGCCGAGGGCGCCGACGGCACGGATGCCTCGCTCAGCAACAAGAACCTGTTGCTGTCGCCGCTGGCCGAGATCGACACCAAACCGGAGCTGGAAATCTACGCCGACGAGGTGAAGGCCGCCCATGGCGCCACCATCGGCCAGCTCGACGAACGCTCGCTGTTCTACATGCGTTCGCGCGGCATTCCCCTCGTGCAGGCACGCAGCCTGCTGACGCTGGCGTTCTGTCGCGCGGCGTTGGAATCGCTGCCGAACGGCGCCCTGCGCGACCACCTGGGTGAATTGCTGGTCGCGCACCTGCCGACCGCCGCCGCCACCGAATGAGTCCGGAGCCCGTCATGAACGCCAAGCCCGACCCGGCCATCCTGCCGCTGGACGTCGAGCGCATCCGCGCCGACTTCCCGCTGCTGTCGCGCACCGTGCACGGCAAGCCGCTGATCTATTTCGACAACGCCAACACGGGGCAGAAGCCCGCGTCGGTGATCGAGGCGGTGGATCGTCACTATCGCCAGCACAACGCCAATGTCGCGCGCGCGGTGCATCTGCTCGGCGAAGAGGCCACCGGCGCCTACGAGGGCGCGCGCGACGCGATCGCACGCTTCATCAACGCGCCGTCGCGCGACGAGGTGATCCTCACCTCGGGCACCACGCAGTCGATCAACCTCGTGGCCTACAGTTACGCCTTGCCGCGCCTGAAGCCTGGCGATGCGATCGTCACCACGGTGATGGAGCACCACGCCAACATCGTGCCTTGGCAACTCGTGGCCGAACGCACCGGTGCCACCGTGAAGGCGGCGCCGATCGACGCCAACGGCGAGCTGATCCTCGAGGAATACGTCAAGCTGCTCACGCCGGACGTGAAGCTGGCCTGCGTGACGCACGTGTCCAACGTGCTCGGCACGGTGAATCCCGTGCGCGAGATCGCCCGCGAGTGCCGCAAGCGCGGCATCCCGCTGCTCGTGGACGGTTCGCAGGCCGCGCCGCACCGTCCCATCGACGTGCAGGCGCTGGGATGCGATTTCTACGCGATAACCGGCCACAAGATGCTGGCGCCGACGGGCACCGGCGCGCTGTGGGCGAAGCGCGAACACCTGATGGCGATGCCGCCGTTCTTCGGCGGCGGGGAAATGATCCGCGAGGTGCGTTTCGAAGGCACGGTGTTCGCCGATCCGCCGCACCGTTTCGAGGCGGGCACGCCGAACATCGCCGGGTTCGCCGGGGTGTCGGCGGCCATCGACTACCTGGGCGGCATCGGTTTCGATCGCCTCAAGGCCTACGAGCAGGATCTGCTGGCCTATGCCACCGCAGCGCTGGAAAGCGTGCCGGACGTGCGCATCTTCGGCCGGGCGAAGGAGAAGGAGCCGGTCATCTCGTTCCTGATCGAGGGCGCCCATGCCAACGACATGGCGACCCTGCTCGATCTGCAGGGCGTGGCCGTGCGTTCGGGCCACCATTGCGCGCATCCGTTGATGCAGTTCTTCGGCGTGCCGGCCACGTTGCGCGCCTCGCTGGCGTTCTACAACACCCGGGCCGAGGTGGACGGGTTCGTCGAGGCGATCGGGCGGGTACGCAAGCTGTTGCTCTGAGGCGCCTCCATCGCGGACAGGGTCCGCTCCCACCCTCCGGTAGCAAGCTCACCTACCGAAGGGTGGGAGCGGACCCTGTCCGCGATTAGCCTACAATCCGGCCATGGACCCCACGCATACCTTTCGCCAGGCCACCGCCGCCGAGGCCCCACTCATCGCCGCCCTGGTCGAATCGGCCTATCGCGGCGACGCCAGTCGCGTCGGCTGGACCACCGAAGCCGACTTCCTCCACGGCCGTCGCACCGACGTCGACGAGATCGAAACCCTGCTGGCCGGAGAAAACGGCCGCTTCGTGCTGTTCGAACGAGACGGCACGGTCCTCGCTTCCTGCTATATCGAACGCCGCGAGCGCACGTGCTACTTCGGCATGTTCTCGGTGCACCCGCCCGCCCAGGGCACGGGTATCGGCCGCCTCGTGATCGAGGAAGTCGAGCGCATCGCCCGCGAGGAATGGGGCTGCGACCAGGTGGAGATGACCGTGATCGACATCCGTGTCGAACTCATCGCATGGTACGAACGGCGCGGTTACCGTCGCACCGGCCGCCACGGCCCGTTCCCCTACGGCGACGAGCGCTTCGGCATACCCCAGCGCGACGACCTGCGCTTCGAATACCTGGTGAAGGATCTCCCATGAGCGGCTGGATACGCGTCGGCACGCGCAGCGAACTCCTCCCGGGCGAATACCGCGTGGTCTGGGACGGCGACACGGCCATCGCCGTGTACAACATCGACGGCGACCTCTATGCCATCGAAGACGTCTGCACCCACGACGGCGGCGAGCTGGCCGGTGGCCCGGTCACCGGGCACGAAGTGGAATGCGTGCGCCACGGCGCGCGCTTCGACCTGCGCACGGGTGAGGTCACCTGTCCTCCCGCCTACGAGCCGGTGACGGTCTTCCCGGTGAAGGAAGAGGACGGTGCGATCTGGACGCGCGACGACCGCTGATCCGTTAGCCCTCACCAAAAGAGGGTGGCGTGCGTGGGCACGCCGACCGTAAGCTTCCCCGTCAGCGCGACCTGTTCCACGGGGAATCCATGCCACCGATCGATCGTCGGCGCGTCGTACCCGCGTTCGCGCTCCTGTTCGTTCTCTACCAGGGCGCCGAGGGCATCGGCGGCCGCCTGCTGGGCCAATTCTGGATCCAGGCCGCCTTCATGGTGGCCATGCTCGCCGTCGCCTGGCCGGTGGGTCGCTGGCTGGGGTTTCGCGGCTACGACGCCTATGCGCTGGAATGGCGCAAGGCGGCGCCCGCCTGGCTCGCCGGAGGCCTCGTGCTGGCCCTGCTCACGAAGTACGTGGCGGTCTGCGTCGGCCTGGCCCTGAACGTCTACTCGGCCCGAGCCCATGCGGTCATGCCCGGCCCGGTGTCGTTCCTGACCTCGATTCCGTGGGCCTTGCTGGTCACCTTCGTGCCGTCCGTGGCGGAAGACCTCCTCACGCGCGGCTTCCTCTGGCGGGCGATACGTGTGCGTTGGGCGGGCGCGTGGACGTTCGTGCTGGCATCGACCGTGCTCTACGTGCTCAACCATGTCTACCGGCTGGGGCAGGGGCCGGCGGAGTGGGCGATGCTGTTCTGCTTCGGCGTCGCCTACGCGACGGCGGTCGCGCGCACCGGTTCGCTATGGGCGGCCATCGGACTGCACTGGGGCTGGAACCTCGCCAACGTGCTGATGGCGGACATCCTGCCTTATGACACGGTGTCGCCCATGTGTTC
Source organism: Luteibacter aegosomatis (assembly GCF_023078455.1). Lineage (GTDB taxonomy): Bacteria > Pseudomonadota > Gammaproteobacteria > Xanthomonadales > Rhodanobacteraceae > Luteibacter > Luteibacter aegosomatis. The sequence goes on from NZ_CP095740.1 coordinate 1,090,807, forward strand.
GGCGCTGCTGTCGGGTGGCGCGCACCTGATGATGCTGGGGTTGATGTTCGCGGTGCCGGTGTCATACGAACTCGATGAGACGGAAGCCGATCCGGCGTGATCGCGAAAACCGGTTTCGAGGCGCTGGGCGAGCCACACGGCCGATTCGCGCCTAGAAGTGATACACGAACGCCAACGTCTCGGTCACCTGCCGCGTCGATCCGAACCCGCGCACCAGCGGGCTATCGGCCGCGCCGCCGATCAGCTTTCCGTACGTCACGGCCAGCGCGAAGCCCGTGTGCTGCGAGGTGGGAATGAAGGCGTCGTATTCGATGTCGGCCGATTGCCGTCCGGCGCCGGGGTGCCACGTGCGCGTGCCGAGCGTGGCCGCCTCGTCGGCATCGAGGCCGAAGAACCGCCGCATGGCCGGACCGTTCATGCCCTCCACCTGCAACTCGATCGAATGCTGGATGTACCAGACGTCCGGTAGCTGGTAATCGGCATAGAGCGCGACGTACGCGCCCGCGCCGCCGGTGTCGTGGGCCACGTGGGTGCCTACGCTGAAGCGCTTGTCGAAGGCGTATTCGAGATAGCCGCCGCCGACGAAGCGCGGCGACAGCGCGGCGATCTTGCCGCCGAGCGGACCGAGGTCGCCATGCGTGCGGCCCCAGAGCCAATTGCCGTAGATGCCACCGTGCCAGTGTTCGCCGGCCAGGAGATCCACCGTCAGGCCGTCGGCGGTGGACAGCTCGCCCACGCCGGGCAGGTCGATGTCCACGTAGGGAATGGCCTGGTTGCGCCGGTCTTTCGAGCCCGGCCACGCCGGCATGCGCTGCACGCCGGCGCCGAAGGCGTAGGTGGGGGCGTCGTCTTCCGCATGGGCGGCGGCGCAGGCAAGGAACGACAAGGCGAATGCGAGGAGCAGGGCGCGCATGCGAGGTACCGAGGGTACGGCCAGGCCGCGCAGGATGCCATAAAAAAGCTGAGCTGACGCTTTCGTCACGCGGAAAGGGATCGGAAAGAATGCCCGCGTAGCCTCCGCGTCACTCTAGGTCAATTCCCCTACGAACGTGCCGAGCACTCTTTCCTGGAACATCCTGTGCGACTTCGACGGCACCATCGCCGTGGAAGACGTCATCGACTCGCTGCTCGACCGTTTCGGCCGTCCCGGCTGGGACGTCCTCGAGCGCGACTGGCGGGCCGGCATCATCGGCTCGGCGGTGTGCATGCAGGGCCAGGTGGCCCTGCTGGACATGAGCCCGTCCGAACTCGAGGCGCACCTGGGCCGCCTGCACATCGACCACGGCTTCGCCGCGTTCGTGAAGGCCACCAGGGAACTGGGCATCCCGATGGAGATCGTCAGCGACGGCCTGGACCACGCCATCCACGCGATCCTCGCCAACCACGGCATCGATGGCCTGCCCACCGTGGCCAACCACCTCCTGCATGCCGGCGACCATCGCTGGAGCCTCACCTCGCCCTACAGCGCCCGCGGATGCCGTAGCGGTACCTGCAAATGCGCACGCGTGAACAGGGCCAAGGCCCGCGGCGGCAAGACGCTGCTGATCGGCGATGGCGCATCGGACTTCTGCGCCGCCGACCACGTCGATTTCGTGTTCGCCAAGAACCGCCTCATCGAACACTGCCGCGCCGCCGGCATCCCCTACGCGCCCATCGCCAGCTTCGACGAGGCGCTCGAACTGCTTCCCGCCCTGCTCGACGGCCGGCTGCCGCCGCACGCCGTCATGCCCCACACCGCGCCGAGTGCCCAGGATCTGCCCGCATGAATCTGATCTCCCGCCACCCCGACCTCGTGATCGACGACGCGAGCCTGCTCGCCGACGAAGCCAAGTACTGCTCCTTCGGCGACACGGTGCACTACGTCGACCCGCCCAAGATCTTCCGCCACGCCGAAGGCAGCTACATCTACGACAGCGAGAACATCCCGTTCCTCGACCTGCAGATGTGGTATTCCGCCGTGAACTTCGGCTACGGCAATCCGCGCCTCAACGACCGTCTCAAGGCGCAGATCGACCTGCTGCCGCAGGTGGCCAGCCAGTATCTGCACCAGGGCAAGATCGAACTGGCGAAGACCATCGCCGTCGACGCGAAGAAGAAGTTCGGCCTGGACGGCCGTTGCCACTTCAACGTGGGCGGTGCGCAGGCGGTGGAAGACTCGCTCAAGCTCGTGCGCAACGCGCGTGGCGGCAAGAGCCTGATGTTCGCCTTCGAGGGCGGTTACCACGGCCGTACGCTCGGTGCGTCGTCGATCACCTCCAGCTACCGTTATCGCCGTCGCTTCGGCCACTTCGGCGAGCGTGCGCAGTTCATCCCGTTCCCGTACCCGTTCCGCCGTCCCAAGGGCATGTCGCCGGAGGAATACTCCGACGCCTGCGTGCGCCAGTTCGAGCGCCTGTTCGAAACCGAATACAACGGCGTGTGGGATCCGAAGGTGGGCGAGGCCGAATACGCCGCGTTCTACGTCGAGCCGATCCAGGGTACGGGCGGCTACGTCATTCCGCCCAAGAACTTTTTCATCGACCTCAAGAAGGTGCTCGACAAGTACGGCATCCTGATGGTCGTCGACGAAATCCAGATGGGTTTCTGGCGCACCGGCAAGCTGTGGTCGATCGAACATTTCGGCGTCACGCCCGACGTGCTCGTGTTCGGCAAGGCGCTCACCAACGGCCTCAATCCGCTGTCGGGCATCTGGGCGCGCGAGGAGCTGATCAACCCCACGGTGTTCCCGCCGGGCTCCACCCATTCGACGTTCAACTCCAACCCGCTGGGCACCGCCCTGGGCCTGGAAGTAATCCAGATGGGCTATGAACTCGACTACGAAACCAAGGTGGCCGAGAAGGGCAAGCACTTCCTCGAAGGCCTGCGCGACCTGCAGAAGCGCCACAAGGAGATCGGCGACGTCGATGGCCTCGGCCTCGCCCTGCGTGCCGAAATCTGCACGGACGACGGTTTCACGCCGAACAAGGCGCTGCTCGACCGCATGGTCGACATCGGCCTGGCCGGCGGTCTCACCCACGAAGGCAAGAAGATCGGTCTCGTGCTCGACGTGGGCGGCTGGTACAAGAACGTGATCACGTTCGCGCCGTCGCTCGACATCAGCCACGAGGAAATCGACCTCGCCATCGCGCTGCTCGACCAGGCACTCACGCTGGCCAAGCGCGGCTGACCCGCGGACTCACCGTCCGATGGGCTTCGTGAACCAGCTCGAGCCGGAGGCGTTGCTCGAGCACTTCGCTCGCCATCCGCCGTCGGGGTTTTCCCCCCGCCCCGCGGCGGATGGCGCGCCGCTTTTCGTCACACGGTTCGATCTGCTCACCACGGCCGACGACGACCTGCGCAAGCGGTTGTCGTCGCTTCCTTTCCAGGGCGTGCTCAAACGCCTGCTCACGCCGCGTACCTGCTTCGCCGGCACCACCGTCTCGGAATACGCGCTGTTCACCCGATCGAGCGAGCCGGCGACGGTCGCCCGCGACTGGGCGCGGCGTTTCGGTCGCGAACATCCGCTGCTGGTCGTCAAGGATCTCGCCGTCGACTCGCCCCTGACCTCGGTCGCCGACCGTGCGTGGACGTCGCGTTTCGTCGACGCCGCGCGCGAGGCGGGCTACCTCATCGTCGAGGGCCAGGCGCTGGCCTACGTGCCGATCGACTTCACCTCCGTCGACGAATACCTCGCGAGGCTGTCGTCGTCCCGGCGAAAAAACCTCCGTCGCAAGTTGCGTTCGCGCGAGCGCCTGCAGGTCGAACGGGTGCCGACGGGCGAGGCCTTCGCGTCGGACGAGAGCGTCGACGCGTACTACGCGCTGTTCGAGAACGTCTACGCGCAGAGCGACATCCATTTCGACAAGCTCGGCCGCGATTTCTTCGCGGCCACCTTGCGCGCACCCGGCGGCATGGTCTTCGCGTATCGCGCCGACGGCGAATTGATCGGCTGGAACCTCTGCTACGAGCACGAAGGCAAACTGCTCGACAAGTACGTGGGTTTCGCCTATCCGGCGGCACGCGACCTCGACCTGTACTTCGTCAGCTGGTTCGTCAACCTGGAATACGCGCTCGAGCGCGGCCTGGCGTTCTACGTGGCCGGCTGGACCGATCCCGAGGTGAAGGCCCAGCTCGGCGCGCGCTTCCACCTCACGCGGCATGCGGTATTCGTGCGCAACCGCCTGCTTCGCGCGGTGCTGCGGCGATTCGCGCATCGTTTCGAATCCGACGGCCATTGGGAGGCGCACGATGCGGCAACCGGTCGTTCTTGACGTCGACGGATCGGTGGGCGCGCTCGCCCGCCGCATCGTGTTGCCGCTGCGTGATTGGGAGGAGGGCGTCCGCTTCGGTTGCTCGGTGGGGCGCTTGCGCCGCTTCGCCATGACGCTGGAAGACACCTTGCCGCGCGAGCACGGGACCGTCTTTCTCGGCAGCGGCGATTTCCACCACCTCACCTGGCCGCTGGTCGAACGCGTGCCGGGCAGGGAGCGTTTCCAGGTGGTGGTGCTCGACAACCATCCCGACAACATGCGCTTTCCGTTCGGCGTGCACTGCGGCTCGTGGGTGCGTCGCGTGGCGATGCTCCCGCGGGTGTCGCACGTGCACGTCATCGGCATCACCTCGACCGACATCGGCCGGGGGCATGCCTGGGAGAACTACCTCGGCCCGTTGCGCGAGGGCAAGCTCACCTATTGGTCGAACGGCGTGGACGTGGGCTGGGCGAATCGCCTGGGCCTGGGCGATGCGTTCCGTGCGTTCGAATCGTCCGAGGCCATGGTCGACGCGTTCGTCGACATGCAGGCGGCGTCCACCGAGCCGGTCTACCTGTCCATCGACAAGGATGCCTACGCCGCCGACGTGGCCATGACCAACTGGGACCAGGGCACGCTGAGCGAAGAGGGCGGCGCGGCGATCCTCGGCGCCGTTTGTCGCCGCGTGCTCGCCAGCGACGTCACCGGCGAGATTTCAAGGTATCGCTACAAGAGCTGGTGGAAGCGCCGCCTCAGCGCGATGGACGGGCAGGAAGACATCGACCCGGTTCGCATCGCGGAGTGGCAGGCGCAGCAGCATGCGTTGAACGTGCGGTTGTTGGCTCAGATTCACCGCTGACTTCCTAAAGCAAAAGCTCTTGCCCGGTAGGGCGATGGAAGGTTCACCACCGCCCGATCAGGTGCTGCACGCCGAGGCTGGTCAGCGCCACCGCGGCCCACACGCCCAGCCCCAGCAGGATCGGCCGGTGCCCCGTCTGCGCCATCTTCCGCAGGTCCGCCGACAGGCCGATGGCGGTCAGCGCTACGACGATCAGGCACTCGGCGATGAAGTGGATCACCGGCAACGCCGGCGCGGGCACGAGTCCCGCCGTGCGTATCGCCGAGGCGACCAGGAACCACAGGATGAACCACGGAAAGATCTTCGCGACGCTGAAGTTCGCCGCGCCGCTGCGCTTCTCGCGCAAGGCCACGATGAAAGCGATCATCAGGCAGATCGGGATGATCAGCGTGGCACGGGTGAGCTTGACGATGGTGGCGTAGTCGCCGGCCGCGTGGCTGTATGCGTACCCGGCGGCCACGACGGACGAGGTGTCGTTGATGGCCGTGCCCGCCCACAGGCCGAAGCCAAGGTCGGAGAGGCCCAGCCAGTGGCCCAGCGCGGGGAAGGTGAGGACGGCCACGAGGTTGAACAGGAAGATGGTGGAAATGGCGAAGGCCGTATCGTGTTCGTCGGCCTTCACGATGGGTACGACCGCGGCGATGGCCGACCCTCCGCAGATCGCCGTGCCGATCCCGACCAGCAGCTTCAGCATGTTGCGCACGCGCAGGAGCTTGCCGAGGATCAAGGCCGAGAGGCCGGCCGCCACCACCGTCGCCACCGTGACCGAAAGCGATTCGGCACCGGTCTTGGCCACCTGGGTGATGCTCAGGCCGAATCCCAGCGCGATGATCGACCACTGCAGCACCTGCTTGGAGGCGAACTGGATGCCGGGCTGGAAGCGCGCGGGCGGCGGCAGGAACTGGCGCACGAGAATGCCCAGGACGATGCCGAAAACGGCGCCACCGACCAGGGGCATCAAGCGGCCGAGACCGAACGCCATCGCCGCCACGGCGACGGCCAGGGCCATGCCGGGAAGGCGGGAATGGCTGGATGGGATAGCGGTGGACACGGGGGGATCCTCGTTGGGAATGACCTATTGTCCCGTTCCCAATGGTATAAGCATATTGAAAATGATTTATTTGATATATAAGTTACTTTTATGCATGCCGTCAGCCCGCGCCAACTCGACGTCTTCGTGACCATCGCCATCGCCGGCAGCGTGCGCGCCGCTGCCGAGCGTCTGTTCCTGAGCCAGCCGGCGGCGTCGATGGCGCTGGCCGAGCTCGAACGCCAGATCGGCGCCCCGCTCTTTGACCGCGAGCGCGGGCGCCTGCGCCTGAACGACCGGGGCCGCGACCTGCTGCCGCTGGCGAGGGAGCTGATCGAGCGCCACGCGGAATTCGCTCGCCGGGCGCAAGGCGGCACCGCCGAACTCGTCGGCGAGATCGGCGTGGGCGCGAGCAATACGGTCGGCAATTACCTCGTCGGCGACCTCCTGGGTCCGTTCGCGGAAGCATCGCCCGGGGTGTCGTTGCGCCTGGGCGTGGCGAACACCGCGCGCATCGCCCAGGGCGTGCTCGACCACGATTTCGACGTGGGTTGCGTCGAGGGGCCGGTGACGCATCCGGCGCTGGAGTCGCGTCCGTGGCGCGACGATCGCCTCGTGGTCTGCGCGCGGCCGGGTCACCCGTTGGCGAGCCACGGGCGGCTCAGGCGAGAGGATTTCGCCGGCGAACGGTGGGTGCTGCGAGAGCGCGGTTCGGCCACGCGCGCGCTGACCGAACGCGCACTCGCCGAGTTGCCCGAAGGTCGCACCGTGCTCGAGCTGGACCAGTCCGAAGCGATCAAGCAGGCGGTGATCGCGGGACTGGGCATCGCCTGCCTGCCCGCGGTGGCGGTCGCCGATGCGGTGCAGACAGGGCGGCTGGCGATCCTGCCCACGCCGTTCCTCGACCTGAAGCGCACGCTGTCGTTGCTCGTGCATCGGCAGCGTTACCGGGGCGCGGTGCTGGAGGCGTTTCTCGCGACGATCGTGGCGGCGAAGAAGCCGTAGCAAAAGTGTCGTTCCTCGGCCGCGCGCATGGATGAGCGGCGGGGACACGTCGGATTTCCATGCCACCAAAGAAAAACGCCGCGGAATCCGCGGCGTTCTTCTTCAGGCAACGAAGCGACCGATTACCAGATCTTCACCTGCTTGTCGCCCGAACGCACCATCTTCGCGCCGGGCTTGCATTGGAACGCCGTGGCGAAGGCTTCCATGTTCGACGGCGCGCCGATCGCGCGCAGCGAGGCCGGAGCGTGCGGGTCGACGTTGAGGTAGAGCATCGCCTGCTTCTCGCGGATGCTGCCGCGCCATACGCGTGCCCAGTTGAGGAAGAAGCGCTGGTCCTGCGTGTAGCCGTCGATCTTGCTCTGGGCTTCCTGCGGGTTCTTCTTCAGGGCTTCCTGGAGGGCGTCGTAGGCCACGGCGGTGCCGCCCAGGTCGGCGATGTTCTCGCCCAGCGTGAGCTTGCCGTTGACGTGCAGGTCCGGGTGGTCCTTGAGCGGTGCGTACTCGTTGAACTGCGCCACGAGCTTGCCGGTGCGCTCGTCGAACTTGGCGCGGTCTTCCTTGGTCCACCAGTTCTTGTTGTTGCCGTCGCCGTCGAACTGGCTGCCTTCGTCGTCGAAGCCATGGCTGGCTTCGTGGCCGATCACCGCGCCGATGCCGCCGTAGTTGATGGCGTCGTCGCCGTTGGCGTCGAAGAACGGCGGCTGCAGGATGGCGGCCGGGAAGTTGATGGTGTTGTCGGTCGGGTTGTAATAGGCGTTGACCGTCTGCGGGGTCATGCCCCAATCCTTGCGGTCGGTCGGCTTGCCGATCTTGGCGATGTCGTAGTGATAGTTGAACTTCGAGGCGGCCTCGACGTTACCGAAGTAGTTGTCGCCCGAGACCTCCAGGCCCGACCAGTCGCGCCACTTGTCCGGGTAGCCGATCTTGGGCAGGAAGGTCTCCCACTTGGCGATGGCCTTCTGCTTGGTCTCGTCGCTCATCCAGTCGAGCTTCTCGATGCGCGCCTTCAGGGCGTTGCGCACGTTGGTCACCAGCTCGTTGGCGCGCTCCTTCGCTTCGGGCTTGAACACCTTGGCGACGTAGAGCTGGCCCAGGGCTTCGCCCATCGAGCCGTTGACCGAACCCAGCACGCGCTTCCAGCGCGGCTTCTGCTGCGGCTGGCCGGCGAGGGTCTTGCCGTAGAAGTCGAACTTGTTGTCCTGGAAGTTCTTCGACAGGTAAGGCGACGCGCTGTCGATGGCGTGGAAGCGCAGGTAGGCCTGCCACGTGGACACCGGCGTGGACGCCAGCATCTTGTCGAACTCCTTGAAGAACTTCGGCTGCGACAGCGAGAAGCCCTTGTCGACGGTCACGCCCTGGGCGGCGAAGAACTTCTCCCAGTTGAAGTGCGGCGTGGCCTTGTCGGCCTCGGCCACGGTGACGAAGTGGTACTGGTTTTCCGGCGTGCGCAGTTCCACCGGTGCCAGCGAGGCGGCGGCGAGCTGGGTTTCGAACTTCATCACCAGGTCGGCCTGCTTGGCCGCGTCGGCCTCGGGCACGCCGCCCAGTTCGAGGGTCTTGGTGATGTAGGCGACATAGGCCTTGCGATTGTCGGCCTGCTTCGGATCGGTGTAGTAATCCTTGGTCGGCAGGCCCAGGCCGTCCTGGTTCGCGTAGCCGATCTGCATCTTCGCGTCCTGGAAGTCGGCGCCGGAGCCGAACGAGAACACGTAACCGTTACCTTCGTTGAAGCTCGTATCGAGGAAGTCGGCGATGTCGGCCGACGACTTGAGGGCGTCGATCTTGGCCAGCTCCGGCTTCAGCGGGTCGAGGCCGGCCTTCTCGATGGCGTCCTCGTTCATGCCCGATCGGTAGAGCAGGCCGATCTTCTGCTCGATGGAGCCGGCTTTGGCGGCATCGGCGCCCTTGTCGGCGGCATCGACGATGTCGTGCTGCGTGTTGAGGCTGTTCTCAGCGAGCTGGTCGAACGCGCCCCAGCGGGTACGGTCGTCGGGAATCGGGTTGGCGGCCACCCATTTGGCGTTCACGAAGCCGTTGAAGTCGTCGCACGCATCGATGCCGGTGTCGAGCTCGGCCACGTTGAACGTGGGGCCGGCGGGCTTGGCGGCCGCGGCGGTGCTGGCCGCGGCGGGCGCGCTGCCGGCGGCGGGCGGGTTGGCGGCGGGTGCGGCGGTGCCGGCGTCATCGTGCTTGCTGCACGCGGTGCCCACGAGCGCGATGCTCAGGGCGAGTGCGAGCGGCTTCAGGTACGGCTTGGTCATGGATGTCCCTCAGGTGTGGTCATGCTTGGCGGCTGGCACCTCCCCGGCACCGGCGAACCCCGAGGATAACCCCCTCCAAAGGGGGATGGGGTGGCATGTGACGGAAGTCATGCATGGCGGCGTTCCGTGACGCGCGTCAAAGGACTCGCACGCGATGCGCCGAGCCCGCCGCCCGGGTCTCCGTTGTCCTCCTAGTGTCATCCTCGGGAATTAGCCTCGGGACAGCCGCATGACAGGGGATGCGGGCCAAGCCAATCGGTAGTACCCGTCCGAACCGAGGAGCCATCGTCATGCGCAAGTTACTGGCCGCAGGCATCGCCTGCGTGCTCACCCTGTCCGCCGCGTCCATCACGGCGCAACAACTCGCCCCCGCCGACCAGCAGGGCGCGCTGGGCCTCTTCCCGGGCCACGGCGGCACCCGCACGGCCACGCCGATCAAGCACCTGGTGGTGATCTTCCAGGAGAACGTCTCCTTCGATCATTACTTCGGCACCTATCCGTTCGCGCAGAACGGACGCGGCGAGCCGGCGTTCTACGCCCGCCCGTTCACGCCGAACGTCAACGGGCTGGACCATCGCCTGCTGACGAAGAATCCCACCACGAAGAACGCCGGCAACGGCGACGCCGCGATCAATCCGTTCCGCCTGAGCCGCGCGCAGGCCGCCACGGCCGACCAGGACCACGGCTATACCGCCGAGCAACGCGCCTTCGACGGCGGCAGGATGGACCTGTTCCCGAAGTACACCGGCCGCGGCGAGACGCTGCCGGGCGGCGACGCCTCGCAGAACGGCCAGGGCCAGGTGATGGGCTACTACGACGGCAACACCGTCACCGCGCTGTGGAACTACGCGCAATATTTCGCGATGAGCGACAACAGCTACAACACCACGTTCGGTCCGTCCTCACCGGGTGCCGTCAACCTGATCTCGGGCCAGACCAACGGCGTGATCGACACGCTCAACGGTACCGGTGCCGAGACCGACGACGGCAACGGCGGCCTGACGATGATCGGCGATCCGGACCCCATCGGCGACGTGTGCTCGTCGCCGACGGCCAACCAGGCGACCCTCGGCGGCCGCAACATCGGCAACCTGCTCAACGATCGTGGCATCACCTGGGGCTGGTTCCAGGGCGGCTTCGACCTCACCCGCACCAATCCCGACGGCAGCACCGGTTGCGCGCGCCGCACGCTCTCGCAGGTGACCCATAGCACCTCGAACGACTACAGCCCGCACCACCAGCCGTTCCAGTACTACCCCTCCACGGCCAACCCGACCCATGCGCGTCCGACCTCGGTGGCGATGATCGGCAAGACCGACCAGGCCAACCACCAGTACGACATCGACGATTTCTACGCCGCGCTGGACGACGGCAACATACCGGCGGTGAGCTTCCTCAAGGCTCCGGCCTACCAGGACGGCCACGCCGGTTATTCCGATCCGATCGACGAGCAGGCGTTCGTGGTGCACGTGATCAACGCCTTGCAGCAGAGCGGCGAGTGGCGCGACACCGCCGTGGTGATCGCCTACGACGACTCCGACGGCTGGTACGACCACCAGGAATCCCCGCACGTGTACGGCTCGACCGGCAGCACCGATGCGCTCAGCGGCGACGGCGTCTGCAAGGGACGCGATACCCTGCCGGGCCTCGACGGCAAGACGCCGGCGCAGGGGCGTTGCGGCTTCGGTCCGCGCCTGCCGCTGCTGGTGGTGTCGCCGTGGGCGCGCGAGAACTTCGTCGACCATGGCGTCACCGACCAGAGCTCGATCACCCGCTTCATCGAGGACAACTGGCTCGACGGCAAGCGCATCGGCGGCGGCTCGACCGACGCCCACGCGGGCAGCCTCGACGGCATGTTCGATTTCTTCCTGCCGCGCCTGTTCGATCGCCGCCTCATCCTCGACGAGTCGACGGGCCAGCCGAAGAAGAACCCGGGTTGGCCGTTCGAAACCGCGCATGGTTGATCGCCGCCGCTTCCTGAAGGGGGCGGGGTTCATGGCCGCGGCGGGATGTGTCCCGCCGCGGCTTCTCGCGCACGACATGCATGCGATGAAACCCGTCGCGGCGGGGCAGGTGGGCAACGACCTGTGCATGCACGCCATGGGCGACACGACGAAGATGCCGGGACTGGTCGACCCCGCGAAGCTCACGCCCTTCGTTGACGCCTTGCCCCTGCCGCCGGTTCGACGCCCCGCCGCCGGCGACACGCTGCACGTGCGCATGGCCCGCAGCTCGCAGAAACTGCATCGTGACCTGCCGCCCACCGAACTGTGGACCTACGACGGCCATTATCCCGGCCCCACCATCGAGGCACGCACGGGCACGCCGTTCGACGTGGTGTGGGAGAACGCGTTGCCCACGACGCATTTCCTGCCGGTGGATCACGCCATCTGCGGCGCCGAGGAAGACAAGCCCCAGGTGCGCGCCATCGTGCACCTGCACGGCGCCAAGGTTCCGCATGCCGACGACGGCTATCCGGAAGACTGGTACGTACCGGGAACATCGCGCCGGCATCGCTATCCGAACGCGCAGGACGCCGCCACGCTCTGGTATCACGACCACGCGATGGGCATCAACCGGCTCAACATGTACGCCGGCTTGATGGGGCTATACCTCCTGCGTGACGAGCACGAGCTGTCGCTCGGCCTGCCGTCGGGCGAGTTCGAGCTGCCGCTGGTGTTCGCCGATCGCCTGCTGCGTGCGGACGGACGGCTCTACTACCCCGACTCCGGCGACGCCAAGGCGCCATGGGTGCCGGAAGTCTTCGGCAACCTCACGCTGGTCAACGGCGCGATCCTGCCGCGCGCCGACGTGCAGCCGCGACGCTATCGCCTGCGCGTGCTCAACGCGGCCAACGGCCGCTTCTACCACCTGCGTTTTCGCGACGGGCGCCCGTTCCAGGTGATCGGCTCCGACCAGGGCCTGCTCGCCGCACCGACGACGATGCGCTCGATCTTCCTCGCCCCGGGGGAGCGCGCTGACATCGTGGTGGACTTCGCCGCGTCGAAAGGCACGGCCGTCGAACTGATGAACGACGCCTTGCCGCTGATGCGCTTCGCGGTGGGCTCAGGGCAGGTGCGTGACGACAGTCGCGTACCCGAGGTATTGCGCGAGCTGCCGCGGTTCACCGAAAGCAGCGCGTCGAAGGCACGCGAGCTGACGCTGGACGAATACAGCGATTGCGTGGCCACGCCGATGCTGATGCTGCTCAACGGCAAGCGTTGGCACGATCCGGTGACCGAGACGGTGAAGCTGGGCAGCACCGAGACGTGGAGCCTGGTGAACCTCACCGAGGATACGCATCCGATCCACCTGCACCTGGTCCGCTTCCAGATCCTCGACCGGCGCCCATACGACGTGGACGAGTACATGGAGAAGAAGACCGTCCGCTACGTCGGTCCCGCCCAGGTGCCGCCGCCGCACGAACGCGGGTGGAAGGACGTGGTGCAGGCCTATCCCGGCATGGTGACGCGCATCGTGGCCACGTTCGATGGGTATGCAGGGCGTTATGCGTGGCATTGCCATCTCGCCGAACACGAGGCGAACGAGATGATGCGGCCATTGGAGGTGGTGGCGTGAATCGCCACCTCGGGGGAAGACGCTGGGTTCCTGCCTTCGCAGGAACGACGAGCTATAGAATCAGCCGGAACCCGAAAAATAACCTCACGTCGTTCCTGCGAAGGCAGGAACCCAGCGTCTTACGGCCGCGCCCTATCGCAGCTTTTCGAGTGCCGAGGCATCCAGTCGCAGCACCGGATAATCCCCCACCTTCTGCGCCGTGTACCAAGGGCTACGCTCGAAGAAGAATGCCAGCCGCGCACGCGGGCTCGCGGCGAACGCCGCGTCGCTCTTCAGCCTGGCGTCGAACTCGTCCTTCAACGACGGATTCTCCGCGATCATCCTGCGCGCCAGCGCCTCGACCACGCGCGGCTCGCCGTATTCCTTCGGTTCGAAGATCGCATCGAGGTAACCCCAACGGAGCATCGAATCCGGTGCGCGCGCATCCAGCAGGTTGAGCGCCAGCACCGCGTCGGCGTTGTCGGCGCGTACGATCACCGTTCCCGCCGGCAATTCCACATCTTCCGTCGACGAGGCGATGTCGACGTCCTTGAGCATGTGGTGGCCTTCGAAGGGTTTCTCGGCCCATTGGGGGTGCGTCAGCACGTCGTGGGTCACCGTCACGCGCGTGGCCGACTTGGTGCGCGTATACGGAATGCCGTGCGCGTCGAGGCGGTCGACGAGGGTGGTCCACTGCGCAGGGATCGCCCACGCCGAAGGGATCGGCGCGGCCACGTCGGGCAGGAGTCCGACCCAGCTCTGGATCGCATAGTCCTTCTTCACCTTGGGGTCGTAACGCACCCAGGTGTCGCCGGAGATGTCGCTTTTCGTCTGCGTGAACGCGTAACCCTTCAGCGTCACCGGTTTCGGCACGGGGTCTTCCTTGAACGTGACCGGCAACGCGTTGCCCGATCGCGACGCGGCCCAGGCGTCGGCCTCCTTCGAGGCGCGGAGCAGGGCGGCCGGGTCCGCGTTCACGTGGTCCATCACGCTGCGCACCACGTCGTAGGTGCCGCGCACGCGCACCTCGTAAGGCTTGAGCATGTGCGTTTCGATCAGCAGCCCCGCGCGATTTCGGATGGCGGCGTAGCCGGTGGAGAAGCGGGGGCCGGAGCCGAAGTTGGCGATGCCCTTGGTGATGTCGCGGCCGTCCTTGAATTCGAGGTATTCCGAGGCGAGATGGCCGAGTTTTTCGTAACGCGGCATCACGTCGCCTTCGTAGGCCGCTTTTTGCCACGCCTCGATCGAGGGCGGCAGCTTGTGCGCATCCTCGGCATACCAGGTGAGGTCGTACTGGTAATCGGCACCGTCGGTGGTATGGATGTCGATCAGCAGGTCGGGCTTCCACGTGTTCCAGAGCGTCAGCCATGCGCGGGTTTCGGGAGCGTCGGCCTTGACGTAGTCGCGATTGAGGTTGAGGTACTGCGACTGGCCGCGGAAACCCATTTCCGCCGGGCCGTTCTGGTTGATGCGGAAATAAGGGCCGGTATTCTCGTGGCCGTCCACGCTGTACACGGGGATGTAGACCAGCACGGCGTGGTCGAGCAGGTGCGGCAGCCGGCCGGTCACGGCGAAGTCGCGCAACAGCATGAGGCCCGCATCCTTGCCTTCGATCTCGCCCGGGTGGATGCCGGCCTGGAGCAGCACGACGGGCTTGCCCGCGGCGCGGGCGCGTTCGGGCGTGAGGTCGCCGTCCTTCGCCGCGATCACCACGGTCATGGGCCGGCCTTCCGGCGAGGTGCCGAAGGTCTCCACGCGCAGCACGCCGGGCGCGGCATCGGCGAGGCGATGCAGGTAGGCCAGCGTATCGGCATAGGACGGCGTGGTGCGAAAGTGGGACGCCTCGGCGGGAGTGATCCAGCTGTCTTTCGCGTGGAGCGCCAGGGGGGCGGCGCAGGCGAGGGCGAGAAGGAGACGGGCGGGAAGCATCGCGGTCATGGTGCGGTCCGACGGGATATTCCCGTCATTGTGTGATTTTTTCGTCCCGGCGGCGAATCATGGAGGAAAGGAGAGGGTATGACCGACGACCGGCGACAACGCTGCGAGATCCTGTTACGCGAACACCGCGCGATCCTGTTCAAGGTGGCGGCGGTGTACGCGCACGACGTGGAAGACCGCCACGACCTCGCGCAGGAAATCGCCTTGCAGGTGTGGCGATCGTTCGCTTCGTACGACGCCTCGCGACCGTTTTCCACGTGGATGTACCGCGTGGCGCTCAACGTGGGCCTGTCGCATGCGCGGCGTCGCAGCGAGCGTATGCAGCCGCTGGACGATGCCCTCGCCGATACCCTCGGCGGCGGCACGCCCATCGACGAGCCCGACGAGCGGGTGGCCTGGCTGATGCGCGCCATCGGTGCCCTGCCGCCTCTGGATCGCGCGCTGGTGATGCTGCACCTCGATGAATTGTCCTACGCCGAGATCGCTTCGGTGCTCGGCATCGCCGAATCCAACGTCGGCACCCGTTTGAACCGCATCAGGCAACGATGGAGGAATACATGGAACTCGACGAACTGAAAATCGGTTGGCAGGCCCTGGAACGACGCGTGGCGGCGCTGGAAGTGCAGGTTCCGGCAAGCGGTGCCAGCCCCGTGCACGCGGAGCTGCGACCGCTGGTGGTGGGGCAATCGGTGCAGATGGTGTTCGGTGTCGTGCTGGCGATGGCCGCGGGGACGTTCTGGTTCGACCATCGCGATGCGCCCGGCCCGCTGGTGGCGGGGCTGCTCCTGCACCTTTACGGCATCGCGATGATCGTGGCGGCGGCGCGCAACCTCGTGCTGGCGGCGCGCGCCCGGGCTTCGGCGCCCCTGCTCGAACTGCAGGCCCGGGTGGCGGAACTCCGGGCCTGGCGCATCCGCGAGGGGCGCTGGTTCGGCGTGGTGGGGTGCTTCATGTGGGTGCCGATGATCGTCTGGGGTTTCGGCCTGGCGGGCGTCGACATCGTCGCGGCGCGGCCGGGCTACGTGGGGTGGAACCTGCTGACGGCGGGGGTGTGCCTCGGCGTCTACCTCGTAGTGAGGCGGCTGGGAAAGGTGCCGGAGGGGGCCTCGGTGAGGCGGGCCAGGGAGCGTCTGGCCGAGGTGGAGCGATTCGCGCGCGGGGAGTGAGCCGTCGCCCCTGCGCACGCACGCGGGGGCATAGCGTGGGGCAACCGGTCGTCGCATGAGCATCCCTGCGGCTCCCGCGTGCGCAGGTTCCACCGTTTCTAAGCGCCCGCTAAGCTCGCCCTAAGGATAATCGTCCCACCTCCCCGACAGGCCACGCCCTTGCACATCATCCTCGTCGAAGACGATGCCCAGCTCGGCGACGCCATTCGCCGGGCGCTGGAGCGGCTGGCCTACACCATCAGCTGGTTTCGCGACGGCAACCAGGCCCTCGCCGCCCTGCGCGACCACGACGCCGACCTGGTGCTGCTCGACCTCGGCCTGCCGGGCAAGGACGGCTTCGACGTGCTGACCGAGGCGCGTCGGCTGCGTGTCGACACGCCGGTGATCGTCATGTCGGCGCGCGACCAACTCGACGCCCGCATCCGCGCGCTCGACGCCGGTGCCGACGATTACCTCGTCAAACCCTTCCACCTCGACGAACTCGCCGCCCGCATCCGTTCGCTGGCGCGACGCGCGCGCGGTGCGGCGGTGAACCGCCTGGAAGCCGGCGCGCTCTCGCTCGACCTGGGCACCTTCGAGGTGACCTGGCATGGCGAAAAGGTGGAACTGACCCGTCGCGAGTTCGCTTTGTTGCAGGCGCTGATGGAGCGCACGGGGCGCATCGTCCGCCGCGAGTCGCTGGAAACCTCGCTTTACGGACCGGACACCGTGATGAGCACCAGTGCGCTGGAGGTGCTGGTCCATTCGCTGCGACGCAAACTCAGCGCGGGCGCGATCCAGACGGTGCGCGGATTCGGCTACATGGTGCCGCGGGAACCGAAGTGAAGCCGGCGAGCCTGCGCAAGCGATTGACGTGGCTGATCGTGCTGGTGCTGGCCGCCGTGCTGTTGCCGCTGGGCGTGCTGAGCGCGCAGCGCACGCTGGAAGAAGTGGACGAGCTCTCCGACGGCCGCCTCGCCCAGGCCGCGCGCACGCTCGAGGTGCTGGTGGGGCGCATCGGCGTGGAACGGTTGCGCACGCAACGCGGCGCGCGGTTGCTGGTGCCGAGCTTCTCCAACCATCCCCAGGAAGTGATGGTGCAGGGTCGCACTTTCGAATCCGAGGTGGGTTTCCAGGTGTTCGACAGCGACGGTACCGTGCTGCTCGCCACCGAAAACCTGTCCGGCGTGCCGCACACGCACGCGCCGGACGGGGCATTCGAAGACATCAGCAGCGGAAAGTACGAATGGCGCGTGTTCACCTTGATCATGGAAGACCAGGGCATCGTCATTCGCGCGGGAGAGCGGTATGACAGCCGGCACGAGATCACGCGCGCCTTGTGGATCGAGCATGGCCTTCCCACCCTGATCGGACTGCCCTTGCTTGCCTTGCTCGTCGGATGGGCGATTCGCCGCGGCCTGGCTCCGCTCGAAATGCTCGAGCGCGCGCTGTCGCGACGCCAGCCGGGCAGTCGCGAGCCGATCCATCTGCCCGACGCCCCCAGCGAACTGGAGCCGGTGCTGGCCGCGCTCAACGAGCAGATCGACCGCCTCGAACGCGCGCTCGACCGCGAACGGCGTTTCAGCGCCGACGTGGCGCACGAACTGCGCACGCCGTTGGCGTCGACGATGATCAACCTGGAAGACGCGATGGCGTCCGCGCGTCCCGACGACACGCAGACCGCGCTCGAGGCCGCGCGCGAATGCCTGGTGTCGCTGGCGCGTCGCACGGAACAGTTGCTGGCCCTCGCCCGCCTCGAGGCGGGCGTCGCGTCGGGGCCGCGCGCCCGGGTGGACCTGGGCGAGCTGGTGCAGGAAACCATCGACGAGCTGTCGCCGGTGATCGAGGGCGGCGGCGTGGAGCTAGGCATCCGCGATCTTCACGAGCACGTATACGTCGAAGGTTATGCCGTGGCCCTCGGCGCGCTGTTGCGCAACCTGCTGGAAAACGCATTCCGCCACGTACCGCGTGGCGGCCACGTGGAACTGTCCGTTACCGAGATCGACGGCGTCGCCGTGATGGAAGTGGTGGACGACGGCCCCGGCATTCCCGCCGAACGCCGGGCAGCGATGTTCTCGCGTTTCGAGCGAGGCGTGGATACGCACGGAGGCTACGGGCTCGGCCTGTCCATCGTGCAGCGCGCCGCCGAACTGCACGGCGCGACGGTGGAACTGCTCGATCGCGAGGGGGGCTCGGGGCTGCGCGCCGTGGTCCGCATCCCCCTCGCGTCGTAACGCTTACAACGGTTTGGCGATCAGGCCGATCAGGTCCTTGCCTTCACCGCGCACGAGGTGCGGATACCTCAGGCCGCCGTGGTAGTCCACCGCGATGTGACGATAGTCGTCCACGTCCTTCACGAGGAAATCGATGGGCGCCGTGCCGTTCTTCGCATCGGTGATCGCGTCTTTCAGGCCCTTGGTGCTGAAGTCCTTCCCGTTGACGGCGACGATGGTCACGCCGGGTACGAGGCCGGCCTTGGCGGCCACGCCGTCCCACTGCGCGTCCTGGATATCACCCTTGTCGGTGACCACGACGCCGAGCGAATAGGCCAGGCTCACCGCCTTGCGGGTCTTCTCGCCGGTCTTCATGAACGGGGTGGGCTTGTCGTCGTAGACGAGCTTCCAGCCGCCGCCCTCGATGCCCTTCTCGGGCAGGCCGTCGCCGGTGGCGTCCAGTCGCTGGCGCAGGAAGCTCTTCCAGTCGTACGGCTGGATGCCGTTGAGCGTGTTCACCACGTCGTCGAAGGTGTAGGTCTTCGGCGTGTAGCTGCCGCTGTCCATGCCGTAGAAGGCGCGGGCGAATTCGTCCAGCGTGTGCTTGCCGCCGGAAAGGTCGCGGATCTTCGTGTCGACGTCGAGCCAAAGCATCTGGCCTTCGGGGTAGTAATCGGAACTGCGACGGTAGTTGACCCAGCCGCGGGTACCCCGTGAGGAGAGCGGGATGCCGTCGGCCGTGTCCTGCAGCGAACGCCATGAGCGGCCCGTGCGCGCGGTCATGTCGGCGGCGATGCTCGCCAGCGAGTCGCGCCACTGGTCGGTCGTCCAGATGCCCGAACGCGCGGTGAGCACGCCGGCCCAGTAGTCGGTGAGGCCTTCGTACACCCACAGCAGGTCGTCCTGCATCGGCTCGGTGAAGGTCGGCGTCCACAGGTCGGCGGGGCGGCGGAACTTGCCGTTCCAGGAGTGCACGTATTCGTGCGGCAGCAGCGTGCCGGCGGCCACGTTCACGTCGGCGTCGGTGAGGAAGTTGGCGAAGAGGCGATCGTCGCTGGACTGGTGATGCTCCAGGCCGAAATGCCCCGTGTGGTCGGAGACCACCAGCAGGAAATCGTAATGGCCGTAGTGGTGCGCGTTGAACAGCTTGTTGGCCTGGACCACGAGCGAACGCTGCTTGGCGATCTGCGCGTCGGTGGCCTTGATGCTGTCGGCGTTCTCACCCGCGATGTCCAGGTGCACGGGCACCGATTGGCCCGGCGCGAGGTCGATGCGGTTGAAGTACTTGCTCGTAAGCACGGGCGAATCGACGAGGTTCTCGAAGCTCACCGGCTTGAAGCGCACGGTGTCGCCGTCCTGGCCGGCCGTTTCCAGGGCGCTGGCGAATTTCCAGCCGCCCGGAAGTTTCACGCTCGGGTCGACGGTGATCCTGCTTACGTAGTAGCCGGCGGGATAGAAGGCCACTTCGTTGAACGAAAGGGGGATGTAGTTCGGCGTGGCCGGGGCGAGGTATTCGAAGGCGAGGTCGAGCTTGCTGACGCCTTCGGGCACGTCGACGTGGAAGGCATACATCTCCTTGAGGTCGCGACGCCAGGGAATCCGTTTGCCGTTGCCGGTGACGATGAAGCCCGCCACGTTGGACAACGGACCGTCGGGGCCGTGATAGCCCGGAAGCCATTTCGGGTAATAGAGCACCATGTGCCCCGCATGGACGGGAATGCTCTCGCGCACGTGGAAGATGTGGCGCTGCTGGTCGGAGAGATCCACCTGCAGGGAGAGGTTGCCCTGGTAGGGCTGGTCGACGGCGACCGGGAGTTCCTGCGCCCAGGCGCCTGAGCAGGTGGCGACGGCGATGGCCGAGGCGAGGGTGGCACGGCGGAGCAAGGGACGCATGGCTCGTATTCCGGCGGGTAGGATAACCACCGATGGTAGGAGCCTCACCGGGGCGAACCTGTGCCAGAGGTCATGGCCGTTTGAAACGGGGGACTACGCCGCCGTGGGTCGGCTGGATAGCATGGGGCGATGAAAGCAAAAACGCTCCGCCGCATCCTCAACCTGTGGCCACCGTTCCTGTTCGCCGGCATCCGCGTGGAAACACTCGACGATTACCGCTACGCCCGGGTAAAGCTCAAGCTCGCCTGGTACAACCGCAATTACGTGCGGGTGCACTTCGGCGGCAGCCTGTTCTCCATGACCGATCCGTTCTGGATGATCATGGTGCTGAAGTGCCTGGGCGACGAGTACGTCGTCTGGGACCAGGCGGGGGAGATCCGCTTCGTGTCACCGGGGCGGGAAGACGTCTTCGCCGAGTTCCATGTCGACGACGCCGTGCTCGACGAGATCCGCGCGGCGACGGGGGGCGGCGAGAAATGCCTGCGGTGGTTCGAGACGGAAGTGCGTACGGCCTCGGGCGAGGTGGTGGCCGTGGTTCGCAAGCAGCTTTACGTGAGGCGAAAGCGTCGCTGACCGTCGCTCCTGCGCAACGCAGGAGCGACGGTGGGGGTCAGAACAGTAACGAGGCCATCTTGCGGCGATACGTACCCACCAGCTCCGCGTCGTCGAGCGTGGCGAATGCCGCCAGAAGGCGTTTCTTCGCCTGACCGTCGTTCCAGTCGCGCTGGCGCTTGAGCACGTCGAGGAACTGGTCGAGGCCGGCGGCCTCGTCGCCTTCGATGAGCAGTCGCACGCCGAGGAGGTCGCGCGCTTCCCAGTCGGCGTCGTTCGCCTGCACGCGCTGGCGCAGTTCCTCGATACCTGGCGCGCCGGCCAATGCCCGGGCCAGTTCGAGCTGGCTGCGCAGGCGCACGGCGCGGGCGTCGGTCGCGAGATTGGCGGGCAGGGCGTCGAGTTCGGCCTGCGCCGGCTCGACGCGGCCGGCGCGCATCAGCGCCAGGGCGAGGTCGAGCTTGAGTTCGGCGCGGTCCGGTTCGGCGGCGATGGCCTGCTGGATGCGGTTGATGGCGTCCTCGGGGGATTCCACGGCGGCGGGGGCCTCCGCGGCGGGCTCGCCGGCTTCGCGCGGCTCGATGCCGTTGCGCGCGAGGAATTCCCGCACCTGGCCCTCCGGCAACGCGCCGGTGAAACCGTCGGCGATGCCGCCGCCGCTGACCAGCATCACCGTCGGAATGCTGCGCACCTGGAACGCCGCGGCGATCTGCTGCTCGGCGTCGACGTCGACTTTCGCCAGGCGGAACGCGCCGTTGTATTCGACGGCCAGCTTCTCGAGGATCGGGCCAAGGGACTTACAGGGTCCGCACCATTCCGCCCACAGGTCGACCAGGATGGGGGTCTGCATGGAGGCCTGGACGACATCGTTCTCGAAACCGGCCGTGGTCGCGTCGAAAATGTGTTCGCTGGTGCTCTGGGCGCTGCTCACGGAATGCTCCTGGGGGGTGGGACCGATCGTCCGAAGATCGGGGGAACCCGGCAGCATATCAAGGTCCGGGGGCGGCCCGTCATGCGCCGTTTACCCTGATTTGCGATCATGTGCCACCGGGCCGGTGTGGCCCAGCGTGCCGGAACGCATGGACAAGGCTCCCTCCCTGATCGTCTGCGAACACTGCGATACCGTGTACCGGCGGCAGCCCCTCGCCCGTGGCGAGGTCGCCCGGTGCGCCGTCTGCGATGCCGTGCTGGAGCGCCACCAGTGGCTCGGCGTGGACGCGCAGTTCGCCCTGGTACTCACCGGGCTCATCGTCTTCGTGATCGCCAACGTCTCGCCCATCGTCAGCCTGAGCCTTTCCGGCATGACGGCCGACACGACGCTCTGGGGAGCCGTCATCGCCATGTGGAACGACGGCGCGCAGATCGTGGCCGTGCTCACGGCGCTCACCCTGTTCTTCTTCCCCCTGGCGCAGATCCTCATGCATGGCTGGGTGCTGTGGTTCGCCCGCTCCGGGCTGCGGGCGCCGGGATTCCGCCAGGCCATGTCCGCGCTGGTACGGGTCAAGCCCTGGAGCATGATCGAGGTCTTCATGCTCGGCGTGCTGGTATCGGTGGTGAAGGCGCATACGTATTTCGACGTGGTGCCCGGGCCCGGCATCTGGGCGTTCGGCGTGCTCACCGTGCTGGTCACGGTGTTCGCCAGCCACGATCCGCGCAACCTATGGGACGTGACCCGGGAGATCCGTACGTGAGCGAACTGCCAAGGGCGCGTGAACTGGGCATGATGGGTTGCCACGTGTGCCGCCTGGTCACGGCCTACACCGACGATCCCAAGGCGCGCTGCCCGCGTTGCCACAGCCCCTTGCACGTGCGCAAGCATGCGAGCCTGGCGCGGTCGTGGGCGCTGCTGATCACGGCGGCCATTTTCTACATCCCGGCCAACGCGTTTCCGATCATGCGAACGCAGAGCCTGTTCGACAAGGACGACAACACGATCCTGAGCGGCATCGTGGAGCTGTGGCGGGCCGGATCCCCCGACCTGGCCGTCATCGTCTTCACGGCGAGCATCGTGGTGCCCGTGCTCAAATTCCTCATCCTGGGCTACCTGCTGGTGTCGGTGCAGCGGGCGAGCGAATGGGGCGCGCGTCGGCGCGCGAAGCTCTATCGGTTCGTGGAGCTGGTGGGCTACTGGTCGATGCTCGACGTCTTCGTCGTCGCGATCCTCTCCGCGCTGGTCCATTTCAAGGTGCTGTCCCGCGTCGAGCCGCTGCCCGGCGTGGTGTATTTCGGCATGGTCGTCGTATTCACGATGCTGGCGGCCATGAGTTTCGACCCCAGGCTGATCTGGGACAAAAGGAAATCTCGATGAGCGACACCAAACAGGGGAACCCGCAGGACGACGGCGAGCTGCCGCGGCCCGAAGTGCGCCGCTCGAAGCTCGGCCTGTCGCTGATCTGGCTGGTGCCGATCGTGGCGGCGCTGGTGGGCGTCTCGCTGCTGGTCAGCCACATCCGCTCGGCCGGGCCGCACATCGGCGTCACCTTCCTCACCGCCGAAGGCATCGAGGTGGGCAAGACGCAGGTGAAATACAAGAACGTGGTGATCGGCAAGGTCACCAACATGCGCCTGTCCAGGGATCGCAGCCACGTCTCGGTGGCGATCGACCTCAACAAGGACGCCAGCGCCTTCGCCACCAAGGGCACACGCTACTGGGTCGTCCGTCCGCGCGTCGGGGCCGGTGGCGTGTCGGGCATCGATACCTTGCTGTCGGGTGCCTTCATCGGTGCCGACGCCGGCGATTCGGACGAGGAACAGACCGATTTCACGGGCCTGGAAACGCCGCCCGCCGTCACCCACGGCGCACCCGGCCGGCGCTTCACGCTGCATGCCGACGACCTCGGCTCGCTCGACATCGGTTCGCCCGTCTATTACCGCCGCATCCAGGTGGGCCGCATCGTGTCGTACGAACTGGACAAGGACGGCAAGGGCGTTTCCCTGCAGCTGTTCGTCGACGGCCCCAACGACCGATTCGTGTCGAAGGACACGCGCTTCTGGAACGCCAGCGGCGTGGACGTGTCGCTGGGCGCCGACGGCCTGAAGATGAACACCCAGTCGCTGGCGACGGTGATCGCCGGCGGCGTCGCCTTCCAGGATCCCCGCGGGCCGCACGACGAGAGTCCGGCGCCGGAAATGACCGCCTTCACCCTGTTCAACGACCAGGCCACGGCGCTCGCGCCGCCCGACGGCGCGCCGCACTACATCCGCATGCGCTTCGAGCATTCGCTGCGCGGCCTCAACGTCGACGCGCCGGTGGAGCTGCTCGGGATGAAGGTGGGGCATGTGGTGTCGGTCACCCTCGACTACGATCCGCAGACCAAGAAGTTCCCGGTGATCGTCGGCGCCGTGATCTATCCGCAACGCCTGGGCAAGGCGCACGAGAAGCTCTTGAAGGCGGCGGGTGGCGACGAGGACAGCGCGTTCCCGAAGATCACCCAGGGCCTCGTGGCGCACGGCCTGCGTGCGCAGGCGCGCAGCGGCAACCTGCTCACGGGACAGCTCTACATCGCGCTCGACTTCGATCCGAAGGCGCCGAAGGTGGCCTTCGATCCCAACGCCAAGCCGGTGGAGATACCGACCGTGGCGGGCGATTTCGACCACCTGCAGGAGCAGATATCCAGCATCGTCGACAAGGTGGAGAAGATTCCCTTCGACTCCATCGGCAAGAACCTCGACGGCAGCCTGAAGGAACTCAACGGCACGCTGAAGCAGGTCAACACCGATCTGCTGCCCGAGGCGAAGAAGACCCTCCAGGGCGTGAACGCCACCATGGGCACGGCCAACGACGCCCTGTCGGAGAACTCGCCGCTGCGGCAGAACATCACCAACACCCTCGAGGAACTGCAACGCACGGTGCGTTCGGTGCGGGCGTTCACCGACTATCTCGGCCGCCACCCCGAGGCGCTGCTGCGTGGCCGCGGCGCCGACGCGCCCGCGCCGGTTCCCTCGACCTCCAAGCAGGGCAAGGAAGTACAGCCATGAACACCATCCTCCGCCTCACCGGGTCCGCCGCCCTGCTGGCGCTCGCCGGCTGTTCGTCGGCGCCGACCCACTTCCATACGCTGGTGCCCCCGGCGACATCCCCGGCCATCGCCTCGGCGGCTTTCGTGATCGACGTGCAGCCGGTCAACGTGCCGCCGCAGGTCGATCAGCCTGCCTTGGTGCTGCGCCACGGAGCCAGTGGGGTGTCGGTCATGGACGGCGAGCGCTGGGCCTCGTCGCTCGGCGACGAGATCCGCGGCGCGCTGGCGGCCGATCTTTCCGCTCGCCTGGGCACGCACGACGTGCATGGACTGCCCCTGGGCAAGGACACCCAGGTCGTGCGCGTGCAGGTGGACGTGCGGCGCTTCGATTCGGAGTTGGGCGGCAACGCCACGCTGGAAGCGGCCTGGTCGGTGCGTGGGGCGAAAGCCTCGGCCGACTGCGCCTCCCACGTGACCCAACCGGCCGGGGGGAATTACGACAGCCTGGTGGCGGCGCACCAGCAGGCCGTGGGCCAACTGGCCGACGGGATCGCCGGGGCGGTGCGTTCGGTCGCGGCCGGGCAGTCCCCGGCCTGTCGGTAAGCCGATCGCGGACCCTGTCCGCGATTCACTCTTGCGGAAACGCCCGGTCGAGCCACCCCGGCACCGGGATCCCCTTGCCGCGAAGAAATGCAGGATTGAACATCTTCGCCTGATACCGCATGCCGCCGTCGCAGAGCACGGTGACGACGGTATGCCCCGGCCCCAGTTCCCGGGCCAGCCGGATCGCCCCGGCCAGGTTCACCCCGCTGGAACCGCCCACGCAGTAGCCCTCGCGATGGAGCAGGTCGTGCAGCAACGGCACCGACTCGTCGTCGGGGATCGACCAGGCCCGGTCCACGGGCGCGCCGTCGAAATTCGCCGTGATCCGGCTGCTGCCGATGCCCTCGCTGATCGAGGTGCCCTCCGCCACCAACTCGCCGGTGTTGACGAAGGCGGCCAACGCCGATCCGGCCGGGTCGGCCAGGGCGATGCGGATGTCCGGTCGGCGGGCCTTCAGGGCCCGGCCGACGCCGGCCAGCGTGCCGCCGGTGCCCGCCGCGCAGACGAAGCCGTCCACCCGGCCGCCGGTCTGCTCCCAGATCTCCGGGCCCGTGTGGGCCTCGTGCCAGTCGCGGTTGGCGGTGTTGTCGAACTGGTTGGCGAACCATGCGCCGCGTTCCTCGGCCAGTGCCCGGGCTACGTGCACGTAGTGCTTCGGATCCTTGAACGGCGCGGCGGGCACCAGCCGGACCTCGGCGCCCGTGACCCTCAGGGCATCGATCTTTTCGCGGCTCTGGGTCTCCGGCATCACGATGACGGTGCGATAGCCGCGGCTGGCCCCCAGGAGCGCCAGGCCGATGCCGGTGTTGCCCGCCGTGCCCTCGACGATGGTTCCGCCGGGCCGGATCAGGCCGCGGCGCTCCGCATCGTCGAGCAGTCCCAGCGCCGTGCGGTCCTTCACCGAGCCGCCGGGGTTCAGGAACTCGGCCTTGGCGAGGATCTCGCAGCCGGTGGCCTCGGAGGCGTGGCGCAGGCGCAGGAGGGGCGTGTTGCCGATGCCGGCGGCGAAGGTGGGGTGGGTGGTCATGGGAGGATGGTAAACCCTCGCCGTCATTCCCGCGCACGCGGGAATCCGGCACCCCGGACGCCGGTATCGCGTGGGAGCGTCGTCGCGAAAACTCCGCTCGACGCGCTGGATTCCCGAGGGCGCGGGAATGACGGATGGGCGTCTGGACGTCTAAACGTCTGTTGACACGCCCCATATCCAGGCGTATCGTCGGTTCCACTCATCGAGACCGGCTGAGGGACAGGCCCTTTGAAGCCGGGGCAACCTGCGGATTTCCGCGACGGTGCCAACTCCTGCGGGGCGTGCCAGCACGCCAGCCGATAGATGGGATGTCCGTTACGGGCACGCATTCGCGTACTCGCATCGTCGGCAATCCGTGTGACGGTTCCCCGCAGGGCTCGACCCTCCATCGCAGGAATCGCCCGATATGCCAGCCGAGCCCGTCACCGTGATCTCCTTCCCCGAAGCGACCGCCGTCGCGGCACCGCGTTGCGCATCCGACCTCACCGAGCAGCGCGGCACGCGCCGCGTCTCCTTCACGCCGAAGTACGGCAGCGATGCCGTCGACGTCGACGTGCGTTACCTCTGGTGCGGCGCGCCGAATGCACCGACCGTGATCGTGCAGGGCGGCATCTCCGCCGACCGCGACGTGTGTGCCGGACGCGAACGCAACGCGGGCTGGTGGCACGAACTGGTGTGCGAGGGCGCGGCGATCGACCTTGCACAGTATCGCGTGCTCTGCATCGACTGGCTGTTGCCGACCGATCTCGGCGACGTGCCGTCCGTGTCGAGCGAAGACCAGGCTGCCGCGATCGCCGCGCTGGTGGACGAGCTGGGCATCGGTCGTGCGCATGCCTTCGTGGGTTCGTCGTACGGTGCGATGACCGGCCTCGCCTTCGCCGCCAACCATGGCGACAAGCTGAAGTCGCTGGTGCTGCTGGCCGGCGCGCATCGTCCGCATCCGCTGTCCACCGCGCAGCGTTCCGTGCAGCGCGGCATCGTGCGGCTGGGCCTCGAATCGGGGCGTACCGACGAGGCGCTCGCGCTGGCGCGGCAGCTCGCCATGACCACTTACCGCGGCAGCGAGGAATTTTCCCGACGCTTCGCCGCGGGTCCCGAACTGCGCGAAGGCCGCTTCCACTTTCCCGTGGAGGATTACCTGGAACATGCAGGCCGCCGCTTCGTCGAACGCTTCGATGCGCAGCGCTTCCTCGCGCTCTCCGAATCGATCGACCTGCACGACGTATCGCCCGAAAGCATCGGCGTGCCGGCGACGCTGGTGGGTTTTCCCTCCGACCGTCTCGTGCCGTTGGCCGACCTGTGCGAACTGCAACGCCGTCTCGGCAACACCGCCACCCTCGAAGTCGTGGAGTCACCGTACGGACACGACGCCTTCCTGAAAGAAACCGCGCAGATCGCCCCCGTGCTCCGCCGCGCCCTCAACGACTGTCGATAAGAACACGCCATGACCGACTCCCGCCTTTGCACCCGCGCCGTTCGCGCCGGCATCGAATCCGACACGCAGCACGGCGCCGTGGTGCCGCCGCTGCACCTGTCGACGAACTACGCCTTCGAGGGCTTCGGCCGCAAGCGCGCCTACGACTACTCGCGCAGCGGCAATCCCACCCGCGACCTGCTCGCCGAAGCGCTCACCGAACTGGAAGAAGGCGCCGGTGCCGTCGTCACCAACACGGGCATGTCGGCGGTGGCCCTCGCGCTTGAACTGGTGCCGGCGGGCGGCCTCGTACTCGCCGCCCACGACTGCTACGGCGGCACGTGGCGACTGCTCGACGCCTGGGCACGCAAGGGACGTTTCCAGGTGCGTTTCGTCGACTTCACCGATCCGGCCGCTCTCGCCGAAGGGCTGGCCGCGAAGCCCGCGCTGGTGTGGATCGAAACCCCGTCGAATCCGCTGCTGCGCATCACCGACGTGCGCCACGTGGCGCAGGCCGCCCACGCCGTCGGGGCGCTCGCGGTGGTGGACAACACCTTCCTCTCGCCGGCCTTGCAGCAGCCGCTGACGCTCGGTGCCGACGTCGTCGTGCACTCGACCACCAAGTACATCAACGGCCATAGCGACGTGGTGGGTGGCGCCGTCATCGCGGCCGACCCTGCCGTGGCCGAACAGCTGAAGTGGTGGGGCAACTGCAACGGCCAGACCGGTTCGCCGTTCGACAGCTTCCTCACGTTGCGTGGCGTGCGCACGCTCGCTGTGCGCCTGCGCGCGCACGAGGAAAACGCGCGCCGTATCGCCGATCGCCTCGCGAACCACGACGCGGTGGAACGCATCTACTACCCGGGCCTGGCGTCGCACGCGGGCCATCAACTCGCGCAGCGTCAGCAGAAGGGTTTCGGCGCGATGCTGAGTTTCGAGATCGCCGGCGGTGAAGATGCCATCGAAGCCTTCGTCGACGGATTGCGGTATTTCTCGCTCGCCGAATCCCTGGGTGGCGTCGAG
This sequence comes from Luteibacter aegosomatis, assembly GCF_023078455.1. Taxonomy (GTDB): domain Bacteria; phylum Pseudomonadota; class Gammaproteobacteria; order Xanthomonadales; family Rhodanobacteraceae; genus Luteibacter; species Luteibacter aegosomatis. Next base: position 1,119,516 of record NZ_CP095740.1, read on the forward strand.
AGCCTCGTCGCGCACCCGGCGACGATGACGCATGCCGCGATGGCACCGGAGGCGCGTCGCGTCGCCGGTATCGCCGACAACCTGCTGCGCCTGTCGGTCGGCATCGAGGACGGCGACGACCTGATCGAAGATCTCGACGCCGCCCTGGCCCGGGCCGCCGCCGTGGCCGCGCTCACCTCCAAACGCAAGGTCGGCGCATGAACGCGCTGGCCGTCGACACCGTGCCACCGCCGCATACCGCCGCGGTGCTCCTGGGTACCGGCGTGGTCGGTCGTGCCTTGCTCACCCTGCTGTCCAGCGGTGCCGCGCGCGACATCCGCCTGGTCGGCGCCGCCAATTCGAAACGCCAGCACGCCGAGGCCGAAGGCCTCGTGCCGGGCGAGGTCGCGAACCGCCTTGCGGCCAACCGCGAAGGGCGCGACAACGCGCCTCTGCTGGCCGCGCTCGACGGCAGCGGCGCGTCGCGCAAGGTGGTGATCGACGCCACCGCATGCGCGAAGGAGGCAGGGCGTCATGCGGAATGGCTCGCCGCGGGCTATCACGTGGTCACCGCGAACAAGGCGCTGGCGGGCGGCCACCTCTCCGGCTGGCGCGCGTTGCAGGCGGCCTCGTCGAACGGGGCCGTCTACGGCGATGCCGCCACGGTGGGCGCGGGCCTGCCCGTGCTTTCCACGCTGCGCCGGTTGCGCCGCTGCGGCGATAGCCTGCTGACTCTCGAAGGCGTGTTCTCCGGTTCGCTGTCGTGGCTGTTCAACCAGTACGACGGATCGAAGCCGTTCTCCGAGCTTCTGCTCGACGCGCGCCGCCTGGGGTATACCGAGCCCGATCCGCGCTCGGATCTCTCCGGCGAGGACGTGGCGCGCAAGCTGCTCATCATCGCGCGCAACGCGGGTTTCGCCCTGGGCAGCGACGAGGTGGAGATCGAGAGCCTCGTGCCCGAGGCCTTGCGCGAGGTGGATGCGAAGACCTTCCTGGACCGAGTGAAGGAGCTGGACGCGCCGTTGCGCGCGCGTCACGACGCGGCACGCGTGAAGGGCAAGGTGCTGCGTTACCTCGCGCGGCTCAACCAGCGCGGCCGCGCGCGGGTGGGCCTGGTGGAAGTGGACGCCTCGCATCCGGCGTCGCGGCTGTCGGGAACCGACAACCAGTTCGCCTTGACCACCACGCGGTATCACTCGACGCCGTTGGTGATCCAGGGGCCGGGGGCGGGGCCGGAGATCACGGCGCAGGCGTTGTTGGGCGACGTGCTGGCCCTGTAGCGGGTCGATATTCCCATCGCGGACAGGGTCCGCCCCACCCTCCGGTAGTGAGGTCGCCTACCGGAGGGTGGGAGCGGACCCTGTCCGCGATGGAGGCGCCGTAGCGCTCAACGGTGGCCGGTAACCCGTTCCGCTTCAGCCGCACTCGGCGGCAGATCCAGTTCATCCTCGTGATGGAAGCGCGCCGCCTCCACCATCGGCGTGCGCCAACCCGTGCGGATGCCCCACACGTAGAAGATCGCGCCGAGCACCGCCACGAGGGCGAGGTCGTAGCCGTACGGGATGTAGTCGTGGCCGCCGAAGGTCTTGCTGCCGGCCCACGACACCAGGGCGATCACGGGCAGGTAGACGATGAGCCACCACGCACCGCGCAGGTGGCGGCCGAAGTCGTCCCAGCCGCTCTTGGCCGTGTAATAGAAGTAGATCGGCAGCGCCACGACCATCAGCAGGATGATCTCGCCGGTGAGCGGCCACTTGGCCCAGTACAGCAGCTCGGTGGCGAAGATGAAGGCCAGCGCGGCGAGCACCGGCAGGCCGGGGATGCGCAGCGGACGCTTCAGTTCGGGGGCGGTGCGGCGCAGCGTCATCACGCTCACCGGGCCGGTGAGGTAGGAGATGATCGTCGACACCGAGATCACCGCCGCGAGCGTGCCCCAGCCGCGGAAGAAGAACAGGAAGATGAAGCTCACCACGAGGTTGAGCCACATCGCGGGGCGCGGGATGCCGAAGCGCGGATGGATGTGGCCGAAGATCTTCGGCAACTGGCCGTTGCGCTCCATCGCGTAGATCATGCGCGCGGTGGTGGCCGTGTACGTGGCGCCGGTACCGCTGGGGCTGACGAAGGCGTCGGCGTAGAGCAGGATCGCCATCCAGTTGATCATCAGCGCGGTGGCGAGCTGGGCGAAGGGCGAGGCGTACTGCAGGCCCGCCCAGCCGTTGCCGAGCTGTTCGGGCGGCACGGCGCCGATGAAGGCGACCTGCAGCAGCACGTAGACGACGGTGGCCAGCAGGATCGATCCGATGACCGCGAAAGGCACGCTGCGGCCCGGGTTGCGGGCTTCGCCAGCGAGGTTCACGGGGCTCTGGAAGCCGTTGAAACTGAAGACGATGCCCGAGATCGCCACGGCGGTGAGGATCGAGGAGATGTCGATCGCGTGCGTGCCGCCGTGGGCGCCGATATCGAAATTGCCTGGGTTATAGCTGGTGTAGATCAGCGCGATGCCGGTGGCCGCCGGCACGACGAGCTTGAAGACGGTGATCGCCGTGTTGCTCTTGGCGAACAGCTTCACGCTCCAGAAGTTGAGGAAGAAGTAGACCATCACCAGCACCACGGCGATGGCCAGGCCCGCGTGGGTGAGTTCGCCGTGGTCGGCGCCGGGCGGCACCATGTAGAGGCCCTTGGTCCACTGGGCCCACTCCCAGGGCCAGGAGGCCATGTACTGCACCGAGGCCTCGGCTTCCACGGGAATCACCGAGACGATGGCGATCCAGTTGGCCCAGCCGGCGATGAAGCCGACCAGCGAACCGTGGGAGTAGTGGCCGTAGCGCACCATGCCGCCGGATTCGGGAAACATCGCGCCCAGTTCGGCGTAGGTCAGGGCGATGAACAGGATGATGACGGCGCCGATGATCCAGGCGTAGACCGCGCCCGGGCCGGCGAGCTGGGCGGCGTGCCAGGCGCCGAACAGCCAGCCTGAGCCGATGATCGAGCCCAGGCCGGTCAGCATCAGGGCGAAGGCGCCGACGTCGCGGCGGATATGGTGATGGGACATGGACACTCCGTTCGGAAGGACCCGGGGACATCCGGACCTGTGCGGCACAAGGGCCGGATGATGACAGCCCGGGGCCCCGCTGTCAGCCTGCGCGGCCCCTGCGCAAACCGGCCGCCGGTCGATATACACTGAACGGCGCGGTAAGGATCAAGGGGTTCGGATGCGTTCGAAGTGGGTCGTCGGCGGCGTGTTGTTCATTGCGATTTCGGTATGCGGCACCGCCGCAGCCGAGGAGCAATGGAGCGACAAGGGCCGTTCGATCGATTCGGAGTCGTACGACCGCACCGCCAAGGGTTTCTACTTCACGCTGCATCCGGGCGAAGACCCCGTGGAATCCGTGCGGCGCTGCGCCATCACGATGCGTGAACTGGGGCATCTTTCGTCGGTGTCGTGCTTCGCCTATACGAGCAAGCAGCGCTTCGACGCCCGGCAGGGCAAGCTCCGGGTGTGCTATTCCGCCGTGGCGAACTGGTGGGGGCAGGATGAGCCGGTGAGGGTGGAGACGGTGGACCGGTTACCCCGGATCTGCCCGGCTCGATAGTCCGAGCATCGCGGACAGGGTCCGCGATAGGCGCCTCAGCACTCGATCACGTTGACGGCCAACCCGCCCCGCGAGGTTTCCTTGTACTTGTCCTTCATGTCGCGTCCCGTGTCGCGCATGGTGGCGATTACCTTGTCGAGCGACACGTGGTGCTTGCCGTCGCTCTTGAGCGCCATGCGACTGGCGTTGATGGCCTTCACGGCGCCCATGGCGTTGCGCTCGATGCAGGGGATCTGCACCAGGCCGCCGATCGGGTCGCAGGTGAGGCCGAGGTTGTGTTCCATGCCGATCTCGGCGGCGTTTTCCACCTGGGTGACGGTGCCGCCCAACGCGGCGGCCAGGCCGCCGGCCGCCATCGAGCAGGCCACGCCCACCTCGCCCTGGCAGCCGACCTCGGCGCCGGAGATGGAGGCGTTTTCCTTGTAGAGGATGCCGATGGCGGCGGCCGTTAGCATGAACTCGATCACGCCGTTTTCCGACGCGCTCGGGCAGAAGTGCCGGTAGTAGTGCAGTACGGCCGGCACGATGCCGGCGGCGCCGTTGGTGGGGGCCGTGACCACGCGGCCGCCCGCGGCGTTTTCCTCGTTGACGGCCAGGGCGTAGAGATTCACCCAGTCGAGGATGGTGAGCGGATCGCGCAGCGAGGCTTCGGGCTGGGCGCGAAGTTCGGCGGCCATGGCCGGGGCGCGGCGATTGACCTTGAGCCCGCCCGGCAGCGTGCCCGGCGAGCGCAGGCCGCGCGCGACGCAGTCCTGCATGGCCTTCCAGATGGTCAGCAGGCCCGCGCGGGTCTCCTCTTCGGGACGCCAGATGCTTTCGTTGCGCATCATCAGCTGGGCGATGGTCAAGCCGTGTTCCTTGCACAGCGACAGCAGTTCGTCGCCGGTGGAAAACGGATACGGCTGCTCGCTGGTGTCGGCCACGATGCGGTCTTCCGCCGCTTCGTCGGGATTGACGACGAAGCCGCCGCCCACCGAGTAGTAGTCGCGCGTGGCCAGTTCGTTGCCGTCGGCGTCGTAGGCCGAGAAACGCATGCCGTTGGTGTGGAACGGCAGCTTCTGGCGCTTGTTGAAGACCAGGTCGGATTTTTCGTCGAACGCGATCTCGTGGCGGCCGAGGATGCGGATGCGCTTGGTCGAGCGGATGCGCTCGAGCGTTGCGGGGATGGCGTCGGGGTCGACGCGATCGGGCCATTCGCCCTCGAAACCGAGCAGCACGGCCTTGTCGGTGCCGTGGCCGCGGCCGGTCATGGCGAGCGAACCGAACAGTTCGCAGCGCACGCGCGCCACGCGCTCGAGCACGCCTTTCTCCTCGAGCCAGTGGTCGGCGAAGCGCGCGCCGGCGCGCATCGGGCCCACGGTATGCGACGAGGACGGGCCGATGCCGATCTTGAAGAGGTCGAAAACGCTGACTGCCATGGCTGCCTGGGTGGCTACGGGATGGGGGGACAGCCGGTTATTCTACGCCCTGCCGCCCATCGACCCCATAGGCCACCGGATGACCCCGTTCACGCTCTTCCAGCGCGACGACTGCCACCTCTGCGACCAGGCGCTGGACGTGCTGGCGGTGGCGCGGTTGCCGGATTTTTCCTCGGTGTTCATCGATGACGACGAGGCGTTGGAAGCGCGATACGGGGCTCGCGTGCCGGTATTGCGGCGCGGCGACGGGGTGGAGCTGGATTGGCCGTTCGACGTCGGTGCGGTGAAGTCTTTCGCCGCCCCATCGCGGACAGGGTCCGCTCCCACCCTTCGGTAGATGCGTTGCTACCGGAGGGTGGGAGCGGACCCTGTCCGCGACGGGACGGCGATCACGCGCTTATTTCTTTAAACGCCGCAGGATCTCCTCCCGCGCCTCCCGCAAGATCGAATCCCGATCCAGGCTCGCCACGATATCGGCCACCGCCCGCTTCGCCCCTTGCTCGCCCCACGACTTGCCCGCCACCAGGTAATGCTCCGCCGCGCGGCCGATGAGCACCGTGGCGTACCAGCCCAGCGCACCCTGCGCCGCGGCGGTGACCACCACGGACAACCCGCCGCTCAAGCCTTTCAGCGCCGACGACGCCAGTTGCATGCCCCACACCGCGCCCATCAGCGCGGCGAGCTGCGTGCTGATGACGGCGACGAGGCGGCCCGATTCGCCGCGGGTGAGCGGCAGGCCGTAGACGCGGCTCAGTTGCACCACCATCGCGGCGTCGAGGCCGCCGGCCAGCAGCAGGTCGGCCACCGGCACGGGATTGAGCGCCACGGCCACGGCCTTGGCGATGCAGTATTGGCGAATCGTGCGCGAGGCCACCTCGCGTCGCGTGGACGCGATGCGCGCGCTTACCTGGTCGGTCAGCCGTCCGGCGAACAGGCCCGCGTTGATGGCGGAAAGCGCCTTGCCTTCACGCTCGGCGATGGCGACGAGGCGTGACTTGAGCGCCGTCACGTCCGCCGGGCGAGGCTCGCTGATCCGCCGCTCTCCGCCACGCGCATCCACCTCGACGACATCGCGCGGCGTGGGACGCGCGGCCACGGCGATCACGTCTTCGTGGCGCACGAGGCCATCGGCGTGCTCACGCAATCGTTCGAGCAATCCCTCGCGTTCGTCGTCGGCATACCGGTCGGCCTTGTTGAGCGCGAGCAGCAGGGGCCGACGCGTGGCGGCCAGCGTGCGCATCGCGTCGCGTTCTTCGCGGGTGAGGTCGCCGTCGGCGACGAAGACGATGAGGTCGCTCACCTCGGCCACTTCGAAGGCGAGCTTTTCGCGGTCTTCGCCGCCCAGTTCATTGATGCCCGGCGTGTCGATGAGCACGAGGCCCGCGTTGGTGGCTTCGTCGAGGCGAGCCACGTCGGCGCCCGTGGTGGTGCCGTGGAGCACGCCCACCTCGAACGCCTCGCGGCCCAGCAGCGCATTGCCCAGCGCCGATTTGCCCGCGGAAACGCGGCCGAAGACGGCCACGTGGAGTTCTTCGTTTTCCAGCCGGTCGAGCATGTGCTCGACGCGACGGAAATCCTCGGCCATCGCCGCGCGTACGTCGGCGGGGATGGACGGATCGTCGAGCAGGCCGCGCAGGCTGGCGGCGACCGCTCCGCCACGCGCGCCGTCCACCGGGGCGGACGGCGCGGCACGGCGAAAACGGCCGGTGAGGCCTTGCAGGCGTTCGCGCCAGCCCGCCATGCGCGGCTTACTTCGGCAGCAGGTTGAGCGTGCCGTTGACCAACACCTCGTCGGCGATGGTCGAGGTGTCCTTGTATTCGCCGCCGCCCACGCCGAAGTCCAGGCGCTTCAGCGTGCCGGTAACCGAAAGGCGCGCGCCGCCGGCGGCGGGGTCGAACACCACTTTCAACGCCACCGGCTTGGTGATGCCGTGCAGCGTGAGGTTGCCGTTGGCCACCACGTTGCCCTTGGCGTCCTTGGTGAAGCCGGTGGTCACGTAGTGCGCCTTGGGAAACTTGGCCGCGTCGAAGAAATCCGAACCGGGCAGGGCGCCGTCGCGATCGCCGTCGCCGGTCTTCGCCGTGGCGACGTCGACGGTCACGTCGAATTTGGAGGCGGCGAGGTTGGCCGGGTCGTAGCTGATGGCGGCGTCGAACTTGCCGAAGCTGCCGTCGAACTGCTGGCCCTGGAACTTGCCGCTGAAGCCCAGCGTGCTGCCGGGACCGACCTTGTAGTCGGCCGCGGAGGCGGCCATCGGCAGGGCCAGCGCGAAAGCGAGGGCGGAAAGGCGGCGGATCGTCATGGCGTGTCTCCGGGGGAAGGGGGGATGTTCCGCTTGGCGCGGCCGAAGGGCAGCATACGCCGGAGCGTATCGTCGCGGTCGATGACATGGTGCTTGAGCGCGCCGCCGACGTGGGCGACGAGCACCAGCACGAGGAACCAGAACAGGTACTCGTGCACCTCGAGCAGGAGGTCGTCGATGTCGGGATTCCTGTCGATCAACGCGGGCAGGTTGAACAGCTTGAAGTACTGCAACGGAAAACCGTGCGCCGAGTTGAAGATCCAGCCCGACAACGGCAACGACACGATCAGCACGTAGAGCAGGCCATGCACGACGTGCGCGGCGATCCGCTGCCACCGTGGCGCGGGATCCTCCGCCGGACGGCGATCCGCGAGGCGCCACAGAAGGCGCAGGAAAAAGAGCGCGAGCACCGTCAATCCGATCGACTTGTGCAGCGCGAACATGTTGATCTTCTGCATCGACGGTTTCAGGTCGGACATCCAGAACGCGAAGATGCCGTTGCCGACGATGAGGAGCGCCATCACCCAGTGGAAGGTCTTGGCGACGGTGCTCCATCGGCCGGGTTCACTGCGTAGGGGCATCGGTGGGCTCCTTGGTGGTGGGGGACGGCTTTTCGCCGCCGCGGATGGCTTCGGCCTCGAGCCACACGGTGACCTCGGTGCCGATGGAATTTCGGTTCGACGTCATGCCGAAGACGGTGCGGTCGAGGGTGAAGCTCGAGGAAAAGCCGGCCACCGTGTGCAGGCCGTAGATGGTGCGGCCCACGCGGTTGACGCGAAAGGGAATGTCCAGCGGCACCGTGACGCCGCGCAGGGTGAACTTGCCGTGCACCGTGCCTTCGGTATCGCTGCGTTTTTCCACCGATTCGCTGACGTAGCGCGCGGTGGCGGCGCGCGCCGTGTCGAGCAGGCTGGCACCCTTCACGGCCTTGTTCCAGTCGGCGTCGCCCATGTCGAGCGAATCGAGGTTCACGGTGACCTGCAACGAGGATTTCGACCAGTCGTCCGGATCGAAGCGCAGCGAGCCTTCGCTGATCTTCAGGCGGCCGAACGAGCGTGAAAAACCGTTGTGCTCCACGTTGAACACGATCTGCGTATGCACCGGGTCGAGGCGGTAGTCGGCGGGTTCGGCCATGGCGGCCAAGGGCGCCAGTGCCAGCAAGGCGGGGAGGAAGAACCGTGCATGCGACATGCGGGGAGCCCTGCTTCGGAAAAGGGCCGCGGCGCAGCCGATAAGGGTGAGTGTGGCCGAGAGGAAAAAGGTTGTCAGCCCGCCAAATGGAGAACTCATCGTTCGCCCCGCCGATCCCGCAGAGCCTCGCGGGTGAGGTCGGTGAGCCGGCCAAGACGCGAGGCCGAGCCTTCCGCGAGCAGGTCGCGCAGGCGCCGCCCGGCTTCGGCGCCGTCGAGCCGGTGGTGTTCGGCCAGCGTGGTGGCGAGGGCACGACCCAGGCTGTCGAAGATGAGCGCGTAGGCGAAGGCGTGGAGGACGCCCCCGCCGAGCGTGCCCAGACCGGGAAAGGCCTTCAATGCGTTGCCCGCCACCGCGAGTACCACCGAGGTGCCGGTGCGCACCGTCATGCGCGCCTCGCGCAGCAGGGCCTCGATTTCGATGTCGCTCACCTTCACGCCGTAGAGCGTGGCCAGGTCGCGGGCGAGGCTGGCGGCAAGGGCACCCTGCACGATCAGGTCGGTGCCCGGGGCCACGGCCGCCATGGCCCCGACGATGGCGCGCCGTGCATGGCGCGTCACGATGCGCTCGGCTTCTTCCTCGCGGAAGGCCGCCTCGCTTTCGCTCGTGCGTTCGTGGAGACGGGCGAGCACCGCCTGCTCGCGTTGCGTTTCCAGGGCATCGACGCCGGGGGCCACGAGACGTTCCAGCGCCGCGCGCAGGTCGCGGACCTCGGGTTTTCGCGCCCGGCGTACCTCTTCCACCGTGCCGTCGGGAAGGCGGCGGGTGAAACGTTCGTCACCCCCCGCGCTCGTCGCCACCACCGCATCGGGCATGTCGTCGGCGTGCTGGCGGACACGGGCGAGGATGGCGTCGCGCTCGCCGTCGGTCCATTGGTCGGCCTTGTTCACGACCAACACCAGCGGTTTGCCGAAATACCCCAGCCAGCGCAGTTCCGTCGCCTGGGTGCGGGTGAGGTCGCCGGCGCAGACGTAGACCACCGCATGCGCGCGCAGGGCTTCGTCGCGGGCGATGCGTTCATGCGCCTCGCCACCGGCCTCGGCCGATCCGGGTACGTCGGCGATCGTCCAGGTGTCGCCCGTGGGAGAGGGGCCGTCATGGAGCGTGACGGTCTTCGTCGTGCCGCCGCGGGCATCGCTGACGACGTGGGCATCGGGAACCAGCGCCGCGATGAGTGCCGATTTGCCGACGGAGATTTCGCCGAACAGCGCAATATGGATGCGCCGACTTTCACGGCGGCGGTCGAGTTCGTCGAGTTCGGTAAGAAGATTCTCAGCGTCGGCGTGTCGTTCGCGCAGCGCGCCGATCCGCGCCTCGATCGACCCCCGGTCCGGGGCGACCGCCCGAGGGCGGTCGCGACGCGGGCGCAACCAATACGCGACCACCCCCAGTCCGCCGCAAAGAATGACCGCCAGGATCGCGCCGATCAGCCAGCGGATACCGAGGGGCAGGGTCATGAAGCGCTGTGCCGTCGACATCGCGCGTTCGAGGATCGATAGCAGCAGCCACGCGAGCGCGGCGATGCCGATGGCGGCGGTCAAGAGACGGAATCGGCGTGACATGGGAGGCATCTTACGTCGAAGCGTGTCGGCATGCGCCTACATGGATATCAGGCGGTTACCCGGCTTTTTCCGTGCGACGACCATGGCAAGATGAACGGGATCGATTGGAAGCAGGCGTCATGCATCACTTGTTCGTGGCGAGATGGACCCTCGCGTTCGCCGCCGCCCTTTCCGCGACGGCGGTCGGGTCGGAGGCGCCCCTCCCGCCGGTTCCCACGCCGCAGTTCCGCAGCTACGGCCAGCTCGAGGGACTGCCCAGCAGCAACGTGCAGGCGGTGGCGCAGGATTCCCGGGGCTTCCTCTGGGTCGCCACGCCGGTCGGGCTGACGCGTTTCGACGGCGTCGAATTCGGCACGCCGGGCGTGGGCGCGGACGGGCGCCATCCGCTGGCCCTGAGCGGCATCACCACGATGACCGTCGACCGCGAAGATCGCATCTGGATCGGGGGAGGCGACATCGGCGTCGCGCGCTACGACGTCGCCGCCGGCACGTTCGTGCAATGGCGCGACGGCCTGTCCGACGACGACGTGAAGGCGATCGCGCATACGCGCGACGGCGCGGTATGGGTCGGCACGTCCGAAGGGCTGGACCGCCTGCTTCCCGACGGCAAGGTCGAGCACGTGGTCGACACCGAAGGTGGGCGCATTCCCTCGGCCGTGCATGCGTTGCACGCGACGGACGACGGCCGTCTGTGGGTGGGCGGCGACCATGGCGTGGGCATCATCGACGCGCAGGGGCGCGTCGAACGCATGCCCTTCGTCGGCGACGTGCCTCGCGTGCGGCATATCGCCGGGAGGCCGAACGAGCTGATCGTTTCCACTGATCGCGGCGTTTACCTGCCGGGTGCCGACGGTCGCCTGCATCGCGACGTGCGCCTTCCCGCGGTACTCACGTACGCGACGCTGAGCGACAGTCACGGCAACCTGTGGGTCGCGACCATCGACGGACTCGAACTGCTCGACCGCCATGGCCGCCTGCATCGCATCCGTGGCGCGTGGATCGCATCCCGTGGCATCCCGGGACGCAACGTGCGCAGCATGATCGAAGACGACGAGCACGGATTGTGGTTCGGCCTCGCCGATGGCGGCCTCGCCTACCTGGGCCCCGGGTGGGACGATTTCAGCCGTTTCACCCACGTCGCCACCGATGCCGACAGCCTGCCCGCGCGCGCGATCACCGCCGTGGCGGCCAAGGGCGACGCGGCGCTCTGGGTGGGCGGTTACCGAGGCTGGATTCGCGCGTTCGACCCCGCCACGGGCAAGGCCTCCGACGGATTCGACATCGGGCCCGCCCGCGTGCAGTCGCTGTTCGAATCCGAAGCCGGCCTGCTCGTCGGCACGGTGGACGGCCTCTCGATCGCGGCGCGTCGCTCGGTGCGGCCGCTGGCGCGCGATCGCATCCACCGGCCGGTCACGGCGATGGTGGGCGACGGAAAGGGCGCGGTCTACGTGGCCGCCCTCGGACAGGGCCTGTTCCGGGTGGATCCGCGTCGCCGCGTCGTCGAAGGCATTCCCTTCGAGTCCGCCACGCGGGGTACGGCGGATACCCGCCAGATGGACATCGTCGACGGCGAGCTGTGGCAGGCGAGCCTCGTCGGCCTTGCGCGGCTGGACGCCTCGACGGGCACCATGCGTCCGGTCGACGGCGTGGCCGCTGGGAGAATCAACGCGTTCGAACCCGGCGACGAGGGTTTCTGGGTGGTCAGGCCCGACATGCTCGAACACTACGTTTGGGACGGCCGCCATGCCCAGCGGGATCTCAGCTTCGGCGGTGCCGACGGCTTCCCGACCAGCGACATCCTCAACATCCGTCGCGACATCGCCGGTCGCCTCTGGTTGTATGGCCAGACCGGCGTCTGGCGTTTCGATCCGGGCATGACGTCGTTCCGCCGCTTCGGGCTGGCCGACGGCCTGGCGAACGGCGAATTCACCAATGCCATCACCGTGCAGCTTCCCGACGGCACCATGTACGGCGCAACGGTGGGAGGGATCGTGGGTTTTCGTCCCGACCGCCAGCGCGACCACGCCCATCGGCCCTCCGTCGTGGTGCTGGGCGCCAGCGTGCTGCGCGAGGGGCGACGCGAGTCCATACCGGTCGACGACGGCGAGTTGCGCATCGGCTGGAACGATCGCGAGTTCGAAATCCGGGCACGCGCGCTCTCGTATGTCGACCCGGACGAGAGCCGGCTGCGCGTCACCGTCGATCACGACGGTGAACGTTCCCACGGCATGACCGGAAAGGCGGGCGAGTACCGTTTCGCCGCGCTCGGCGCCGGCGTCTATCGCGTGCTGGTATCGGGCTTTCCGCGCGAATTCGGCGCCACGGCGTCGGCGCCGCCACTCGTCCTGCGGGTCGACGCCCCGCCGTGGATGCGCTGGTGGGCATGGCTGCTCTACGCCGCCGTGGCGGCCGTCATCGCATGGGCGGTCGTGCGCGGTACGCGCCGGCGGGTAAGGCAGGCGATGCGCCTGAAGCTGGCCGAACAGCGGCGCCAGCTCGCCGAACGGGCCAACTCGGCAAAAACCGAATTCATGGCGACGCTGGGGCACGAGATCCGCACGCCGATGACCGGCGTGCTCGGCATGGCCGAACTGATGGCGCAGACACCGCTCGACGAGGTGCAGCGTGGCTACGTGGAAGCCGTTCGCCGCTCGGGTGCGACCCTGCTTCGCCTCATCAACGATGCGCTGGATATCAGCCGCATCGAATCCCGCCAGCTCGTGCTGGAAAGCGAGGCCGTGCCGGTGAGGGCACTGGCCGACGAAGTGGTGGCGCTCGCGTCGGGCAACGCACATGCCAAGCAGCTCACGCTATCCGCCGCCGTGGATGCCGACGTGCCCGAGGCCGTGCTCGGCGACACCGTGCGCTTGCGGCAGATCCTGCAGAACCTGGTGAACAACGCGGTGAAGTTCACCGAGCGCGGCGGCGTGTCGTTGCACGTCGCCTGGACCGACGCCAGCCTCGTCGCCACGGTGAAGGACACCGGGCCCGGCATGTCGAAAGAGCTTCTCTCGCGGCTTTTCTCGCGTTTCTCGCAGGGCGGTTCGCCCCAGCGCTCGGAAGGCTCCGGGTTGGGTCTCGCGATCTGTCACGAGCTTTGCGCGCTGATGGGAGGCAGCGTCACCGTGGACAGCGAGCCGGGACGCGGCAGCACGTTCACCGTACGCCTGCCGTTGCGGCCCTGCGCGGTCGACGCGGCGGCGCCGACGCCGACCGATGTCGAAGGCACGCGCGCACGACGCCTCCTGGTGGTGGAAGACGACCCGATGATCGCCGAGGTCATGGATGGCCTGCTCCGACAGCGCGGACACGACGTGAGCCTCGTGGGCGATGGCCTCAGCGCGATGACGGAGCTGTCCCGGGGTTCGTTCGATGCGTTGCTCCTCGATCTCGACCTTCCGGTGGTGAGCGGGTTCCAGGTGGCCAGGATGGTCCGTCGCATGGATCACCTCGAGGGCATGCCCATCGTGGCCGTCACGGCACGTTCCGCGGGCGACGAGACCTCGGCCATCCGCGAGGCGGGAATGGACGCGCTGGTGCGCAAGCCGATGACGGGGGCGGACCTGGATGCGGTGCTGGAGGCGGTGTCACGGTGAACCGCCGCGCCATTGAGTCGCTAAAACCGGATGCATCGCGGTAGGCACCGGCCAGCGCCGGTGCGACGCTTCGTTTTTACCTCGAGGTATCCATCGTCGCACCGGCGCAGGCCGGTGCCCACGGCAGGGCGTTCGGTTGTCGCGTCAGCCGAACCGTCGGAAATACGCCAGCGCGCCCACGACGAGCAGCGTCGTCGGCAGGAGGTTGGCCAGCAGCGGCGGCAACCCGTACACCGTGCCGAAGTTCACCATCGCCCCCTGCAGGAAATACCAGCCGATGGCGAGGATCACGCCGATGAAAAGCCGCTTGCCGAAGCCGCCCGAACGCAGCGAACCGAACGCGAACGGCATGGCGCACAGCACCAGCACCAGCGTGTTGACGGCGAACAGCGCGCGGCCCCAGAAGGCGACGGCATAGGCGCCGGGATTCTGGCCGTTCGCCTCCAGATAGCGCATGTTGCGCCGGAGGTCGCTCATCGAGAGGTATTCGGGGTGGATCACCGACTGCTCGAGCACGTGCGGGTTCAGGCGCGATATCCAGGTCTGCGTGGGTTGCTCGGTGGAATGCGTTCCCTGGTCGTCGAGCGTGGTGGTGCGCACCTTGGACATGATCCACTGGTTGCCGTCATGGATGGCGCTGTCGCCGTGCGAGAACTCCTTCACCTGCCCGTCGGGCGTGAACGTGAACACGCGCACGTCGACCAGCTTCACCGTGGTGCGATCGCCGTCCTGCACGGCGATGGCCGACTTGGCATTGATGATCTTGCCCGCGTCGCGGGCCCACAGCCCGCTGCTGGTGGCACCGAGGTTGCTCGAACGCATGCGCACCTGGATGGCCTGCGCATGCTGGTCGCCGTAAGGCGCCGCGGTTTCGCCCATCACCACCACGCCGACGGTGAGGATGGCGATCACGCCGGCGGCGGAGACGGCGATGCGCAACTTGGACATGCCCGCCGCGCGCAGCGCCGTCAGCTCGCCGGTGGCGGCCAGGCCGCCGAGACCCAGCAGGCCGCCGATCAGCGCCGCGTTGCTGAACATCTGGTAGAGGCGGCGCGGCACCGTCAGCATGATGTAGGCGATGGCGTCGTACAGCGTGAAGCCGTTCTTGCCGATGTTGCCGAGCTGGCGCACGAACTGGGTGAGGGCGTCGAAGCCGGTGAGCACCAGCCATACCAGCAGCAGCGTGCCCAGCACGCTCATGCCGATCAGCCGGTCGGCGCGCTTGATCGTCAGGGCGCTCACGCGGCGGCTCCCTTGGCGACGACGCGCCGCGGCGAATTCTGGCGCCGGAAGAACCAGGCGGCCACCAGGAAGACGATGACGTGCAGCACCCAGATGGGGATGGACGTATGCAGGTGTTCCTTGATGATCTGCGCGCGCGCGATGAGCTGCCAGATCACGTAGAGGAAGTAGGCCAGCACGGCGACAAGCAGGCGGCCGTAGCGGGCGTCGCGCGGGGCCTGCCGGGACATCGGCAGCACCATCATCATCAAAACCAGCGTGCTGACCGGCGCGGCGAAGCGCGATACCAGCTCGCCCAGCGATTCGGCGTCGTGCGCCTTGAAGAGGTCGGCGGTGGTGGCTTCGTGGGCCGGATCGCTGTCGCTGTCGTCGTCGGTGATGCTGGACAGGGAGGCGTCGTTGCGATCGTATTTCATGCGGCGCCAGTTGTCGCCGCCCAGGGGAATCTCGAACTGCCAGCCGTCGTAGAGGGCGAGGAAGCGGTTCTGGCCGTCGCTTTCCTGGTACATGCGGCCACTCTTCGCGTTGACCACGCGCACCTGCACCTTGCCCGCGCCGTCGGTATGGTCGGAGGCGAGGAAGGTCTTGCCCAGCACCGTGCCGTCGCGGCTGAGGCTCTCGACGAAGATGATGCCGCCCTTGCCGGGCAGTTCCGTGAAGCGTCCGGCATCGAGGCCGGCGGCGATCACCGACTTGTTGGCGGCCGCGATGACCTGGTCGGCCGTGCGCGCGGAGAGGGGGCCGAGCCACAGGGCCACCGTGCCCACCACGACCGTGGCGACCACGGCCAGTATCGCCACCGGACGAAGCATGCCGCCCGGACCCATGCCCGAGGAGGCCAGCACGTGCATCTCGCTCTCGCGGTACATGCGGCCCAGGGCGATGAGGGTGCCCAGGAAGGCCGACATGGGCAGCAGGGTGGAGAGGAGGTCGACCATCTGCAGGCCGAGCACCTCGAACATCACGCTGGGCTGGATGCTGCCGTTGGCGACCTTCTGCAGCACGGTCGCGAAGGCGCCGCCGGCGAAGATCACCAGCAGCACCACGGCCGTGGCCACGATGCCGTAAGCGAGTTCACGCAGGAAATAGCGGTCTAGGATGCTGAGCATTTGGTAGAATTGGCGGTTCGTGCCGCGTCAGTCCTGGCCGGCAATCCTTAAGTCTAGCCTGTCCGGGCCCCGGCGGGCTTTCGCAGGGCAGTTAGCTATGACGGTTCAGTTCAGCCTCGGTTCCAACGCTCCCGAATCCACCAGCACCCCCGTGGCCGTGGTCGGCGTCTACGAGAACGGTATCCTGACCAGCGCCGCCGCGCGCATCGATACGGCCGCCGACGGCGCCATCAAGCGCCTGGTCGAGGCGGGCGACGTCACCGGCAAGCTCGGCAACGTGGTCACGCTCCTGCACCCGCCCGGCGTGGCCGCGGCCCGCGTGCTGATCGTGGGCCTGGGGGCGCAGAAGGGCTTCGACGCGGGCCGCTACCAGCGCGTGACGCTCGAAGCCGCCCGCGCCATCGGCCGCCTGCCGGTGACCGAGGCCACCAGCTGGCTGGCCGAGATCGACGTGCCCGGCCGCGACGCCGCCTGGCGCGTCCGCGTCGGCGCCCTGGCCATCGACCACGCCGCCTATCGCTACACCGCCACGGTGAAGCCGCGCGACAAGGCCCAGCCCGAGCTGGCCTCGGTCACCCTCGTGGCCCCGGCCGACGGCGAAACCGGCCTGGTCGAGGCCCGCGCCATCGCCGAGGGCGTGCGCTACGCCCGCGAGCTGGCCAACCTGCCGCCGAACATCTGCAATCCCGGCTACATCGCCGACCAGGCCCGCGCCTTCGCCGACGCCAACGAGGGCGTCACCTGCGAGGTGCTCGAGCGCGCCGACATGGAGCGCGAAGGCTTCGGTTCCCTGCTGGCGGTGGCCCGCGGCTCGGCCAATCCGCCTCGCCTGGTCGTCCTGCAGTGGAACGGCGGCAAGGAGGGCGAGCGCCCCTACGCCTTCGTCGGCAAGGGCATCACCTTCGATACCGGCGGCATCAGCCTCAAGCCCGGCCCGGGCATGGAGGAGATGAAGTTCGACATGGGCGGCGCCGCCGGCGTGCTCGGCTCGTTCGTCGCCGCCGTGCGCCTGAAGCTGCCGGTCAACCTGGTCTGCGTCGTGCCGGCCGTGGAAAACATGCCCGACGGCGACGCCTACCGCCCCGGCGACGTGCTCACCAGCCTCGCGGGCATCACCATCGAGGTGCTCAACACCGACGCGGAAGGCCGCCTGATCCTTTGCGACGCGCTTACCTACACCGGCAAGCGTTTCGACCCGCACACCATCATCGATGCCGCCACGCTCACCGGCGCCTGCGTCGTCGCGCTGGGCAAGCACGCCAGCGGCCTGATGACCAAGGACGAAACCCTTTCCGCCGAACTGCTCGCCGCCGGCGAAAGCACGCTCGACCGCGCATGGCGCCTGCCGCTGTGGGACGACTACCAGAGCCAGCTCGACTCGGTGTTCGCCGACGTGGCCAACATCGGCGGTAAGTACGCCGGCGCGATCACGGCGGGTTGCTTCCTCGCCCGTTTCACCGAAGGCCGCCGCTGGGCCCACCTCGACATCGCCGGCACGGCGTGGGACGAGGGCCGCAAGGGCCTGGCCACCGGCCGTCCGGTGCCGCTGCTCACGCAGTGGCTGCTCGATCGCGTGGCGGCCGGCTGATCGTCCGCCCATGCCGCGCGCCGACTTCTACCTGATCGACAAGCCGCGGTTCCGCGACGATCCGCTGTTGCTGGTCTGCGAACTCGCCAAACGCGCGTTCGCGGCCCAGCAGCCCACGCTGATC
Organism: Luteibacter aegosomatis; assembly: GCF_023078455.1. Taxonomy (GTDB): domain Bacteria; phylum Pseudomonadota; class Gammaproteobacteria; order Xanthomonadales; family Rhodanobacteraceae; genus Luteibacter; species Luteibacter aegosomatis. The sequence continues at coordinate 1,137,221 of NZ_CP095740.1, forward strand.
CTCACGCGCGACTTCGAACAGGCCGAGGCCATCGACGAGCGGCTCTGGGATTTCGACGAGGACGCGTACGTCCCGCACCAACTGGCCGGCGACGAGGACGACGCCGACATCGCCGTCCTCATCGTGCCGCCGGGTGTCGATACGCCCGACCGGCCCATGGTCATCAACCTGCGCGACGTCTGCGCACCGGGCCGCTACGACCGCGTGCTCGAAGTGGTGGCCGCCGACCCGGCCGAACGCGAGGGCTCGCGTGCGCGCTGGACGGAGTACAAGCGGGGCGGGTTCGAAGTGAACAAGCACGACATGTAAGCGGGCCGTCTGGGGCGGCCGTTTCCTCCGCCTAATGACCTGCTCTCCTCGATAGGGACGATGCCTGTCGCTGGGCCGCCTTCAGGCTCTTCTGGAAGTTCCTGTCCGCTTGCAGCCGTGCAACAACGAATGACGCGACCATCCGGCCTGCGACGAGGTCGGAGTTGTAATGGAAGCCGCAGACGAGCCTGCTTTCCCCGAACTGGTAGCCTCGATCGAAGATGGCCTCCGAACGTTCGGGAAAGAGTTGCACGAGCATCTCCGCCCACAGCATGCCTATGGCCGCGTGCATCGACGGATAGGAGCCCGTCGTCGCCATGTGGTACTTCGCATCGCTTTCCTCGTGACGGCACGCCGGTTGGCTGGGAAAGGCGACGTAGGGCCGCGTGCGCCCGCCTTTTTCAGGCGGAATCTTGACGGTCTCCATGACACTTTCCAGGTCTTCCTGGGCTGTGCCGATCAAGGTCAATATCGCCCCCGCGTTCTTCGCCGTCAGGGGAACTCCCAATGCCAACGCATCGTGGAACCTTTCGGCAACGGGTTCTGGAGCGTATACGTCGTCATTCTGCGCTTGTACACCTCGGGGCTCCCCGAGCACGTGTCGGTCGGCGAGGTATTCTTCCATGTCGGCCAGCACGTCGGGGCCGTCGGTCGGCGCAGGCGGCAGCCATTTGGCTGCATCGGGAACTCTGCCTTTGAGAAAGCCTTTGTCGGCTGCCTCTCCGGCCGGTGCAAACATCGTCAGTGCAAGCATCAGCACAAGAACGTAGGACCGTTTGCGTCGCATGTTCGCGCTCCCCCCTGTTTTACCGCGTGAGCGGGTGCTGGGGTGTTGTAGCAGTGCGTCGGACGCAAGAACATACGGGCAAAGGGATTAGTGCTTTCGTCGCTATGCAAAAGAGGATGCGCGGCTTTTCTTGGTTGCCGATTTCGCATCATGCAGCCAATGCCGGGTACCGGGCCTCCACCTCCGCAGAAACGGCGAGATCGGTTTGCCGCGCCTGCGAAGGCAGCGAGCCGCCTCCGCGCCAGCGACGCGTAGAGCCGATTCAACCACCCAGTTTGCGAGCCTGTTCCCGCATCGCATCCGCCTGGCGCGTCCAGTCGGCGATGCGCTGGCGCTCCTGCTCGACCACCTCGGCCGGCGCATTGGCGACGAAGTTGGCGTTGCCGAGCTTGGCCTCGCACTTGCGGATCTCGCCTTCCACGCGGGCGATTTCCTTTGCCAGGCGGGCCTTCTCCGCGCCGAGGTCGATGAGACCCTCTAGCGGGATCAGCGCGCGCATGCCGCCGACCACCGCGACGGCCGCGGCGGGCTCGTCGCCCTCGATCCACGTCGGCGATTCGACACGGCCCAGGAACGCCACCTGCGCGGCGAACTTCGTGGCGCGCGCGCGATCGGACGCGTCGCCGTCGGCGAAGAACAGGGGGATGACCTTGCCGGGGGCGATGTTCATTTCCGAACGGATACGGCGCACGCCGGTGAGCACGTCCTTGACCCATTCGATCTCGGCGGTGGCAGCCGCGTCGGCCACGATGTCGTCGGCCTCGGGGTAGGGGCGCAGCATGATCGTGTCGCCCTCGATGCCGAGCACCGGGCGCACGTTCTGCCAGATTTCCTCGGTGACGAAGGGGATCAGGGGATGCAGCGCGCGCAGCAGGGCTTCCAGCACGTGCACCAGCGTGTAGCGCGTGGATGCGATGGCGTCGGCGTCGTCGCCGTTGAGCGCGGGCTTGGACAGTTCGAGGAACCAGTCGCAGAACTCGTTCCAGGTGAACTCGTACAGCGCCTGGGCGACGAGGTCGAAGCGGTAGAGCGCGAGCTGCTCCTTCGCCGTGGCCAACGTGTCGCGCAGGCGGGTGAGGATCCAGCGCTCGGCCTCGGTCGACGGCGCCACCGGCGCGACGGGGCCGTCGCCTAGGTTCATCAGCACGAAGCGCGAGGCGTTCCACAGCTTGTTGACGAAGGCCTTGTAGCCGCCGCAACGCTCCAGGTCGAACTTGATGTCGCGGCCGTGCGTGGCGAGCGAGGCGAAGGTGAAACGCAGCGCGTCGGCGCCGAAGGCGGGAATGCCCTCGGCGAATTCCTTGCGCGTGGCCTTGTCGATCTTCTCGGCCATCTTCGGCTGCATGAGGCCACGCGTGCGTTTGGCGAGGAGGTCGTCCAGCGTGATGCCGTCGATGAGGTCGAGCGGGTCGAGCACGTTGCCCTTGGACTTGGACATCTTCTGGCCGTCCTTGTCGCGGATGAGGCCCGTGACGTAGACGTCCTTGAAGGGGACTTCACCGGTGAAGTGGTCGGTCATCATGATCATCCGGGCCACCCAGAAGAAGATGATGTCGAAGCCGGTGACCAGCACGTTGGTGGGCAGGTAACGGTCGAAGCCGCGCTCGGCCTGCGCCCGCGGGTCAGGCCAGCCCAGCGTGGAGTGGCTCCACAGCGCGGACGAGAACCAGGTTTCCAGCACGTCGTCGTCGCGGCGAAGCTCGCCGGTGTCGCCCCGCGAGGCGGCGATGGCCTTGGCTTCCGCCTCGTCGTGCGCGACGACGATGCCGCCGTCGGCCGTGTACCACGCGGGAATGCGATGGCCCCAGGTAAGCTGGCGGCTGATGCACCAGTCCTGGATGTTGCCCAGCCAGTGGCGGTAGGTGTTGATCCAGTTCTCGGGCACGAACTTCACCTGGCCCTGCTCGACCAGCTCGAGGCCGCGGGCGGCCAGCGTGTCCATCTTCACGAACCACTGCCAGGTGAGGTAGGGCTCGATCACTTGGCCGGTGCGGTCGCCGCGCGGCACCTGGAGCTTGTGCTTCTTGGTCTCGACGAGCAGTTCCTGCGCTTCGAGGTCGGCCAGCACGGCCTTGCGCGCCACGTAACGGTCCATGCCGCGGTACTTCGCCGGCGCGGCGTCGTTGATGGCGGCGTCGTCGGTGAGGATGTTGATCAGCGGCAGGTCGTGGCGCTGGCCGATGGCGTAGTCGTTGAAATCGTGCGCCGGGGTGATCTTCACGCAGCCGGTGCCGAAGTCCTTCTCGACGTAGTCGTCGGCGATGATGGGAATCTCTCGGTCGGACAGCGGCAGCTTGAGCATGCGGCCGACCAGGTGCGCGTAGCGCTCGTCGTCCGGGTGCACGGCAACGGCCACGTCGCCGAGCATGGTCTCGGGACGCGTGGTGGCGACGATCAGCTCGCCCGAGCCGTCGGCCAGCGGGTAGCGGATGGACCACAGCGAGCCGTCTTCCTCCTCGCTGACCACCTCGAGGTCGGAGATGGCGGTCTTCAGCACCGGATCCCAGTTGACCAGCTTCTGGCCGCGATAGATCAGGCCTTCTTCATGCAGGCGCACGAAGGTTTCGACGACGGCCTTCGAGGGGCCCTCGTCCATGGTGAACACCTCGCGGCTCCAGTCGCCGGAGACGCCCATGCGGCGCATCTGCCGGCCGATGGTGCCGCCGGATTCCTTCTTCCACTCCCACACGCGCTCGATGAAGGCGTCGCGGCCGAAGTCGGAACGCTGCTTGCCCTCGGCGTTGAGCTGCCGGGTGACGACCATTTCGGTGGCGATGCCGGCGTGATCGGTGCCCAGTTGCCACAGGGTGTCGAAGCCGCGCATGCGGTGGTAGCGCACCAGGGTGTCCATGATGGTGTGCTGGAACGCGTGGCCCATGTGCAGCGTGCCCGTCACGTTGGGCGGCGGCAGCATGATCGTATAGGGCGTGCCCTTGCCCGACGGCTTGAAATAGCCGTTGGCTTCCCAGTGGGCATACCACTTCGACTCGATCTGGCTGGGCTCGAAACTCTTGTCCATGCGGGGATTCTCGGCGCGGGACCCTTCAAGGTCGCGGATGGGCAGGCGAAAAGGGGGTCATTGTAGGCGATACTGGGCGGATGACTGAACACGAAGTGGCCGCGATCCTCGGCGCGGACGGTCCGTTCGCCAGCGAAGTACCGGGTTTCGCGCCACGCGAGGCCCAGCAGCGCATGGCCGTCGCGGTGGCCGAGGCGATCGACGAGCGCGACCTGCTCATCGCCGAAGCCGGCACGGGCACCGGCAAGACCTTCGCCTACCTCGTTCCCGCCTTGATGTCGGGGCGCAAGGTCATCGTTTCCACCGGTACCAAGGCCCTGCAGGACCAGTTGTTCTTCCGCGACCTGCCGCGGGTGCGCTCGGTGCTGGGCAGCCGCGCGAAGGTGAGCCTGCTCAAGGGCCGGGCCAACTACCTCTGCCTGCATCGCCTCGACCAGGCCGTGCGCGAGGGCAACCCCGATCGCCGCGTGGCCGGGCAGCTTTCCGCTATCCGCCGGTGGGCCACGCGCACGCGCCGCGGCGACCGCTCGGAAATGGCCGAGATCCCCGAGGATTCACCGCTGTGGCCGCGGGTCACTTCCACGCCGGAAAACTGCCTCGGCGTGGAATGCCCCTTCTTCGACGACTGCCACGTGGTGAAGGCGCGGCGCGAGGCGATGGAATCGGACGTGGTCGTGGTCAACCACCACCTGCTCATGGCCGACCTGGCGCTGAAGCAGGAAGGCTTCGGCGAGATACTGCCCGGCGCTGATGCCTTCATTCTCGACGAGGCCCACCAGATTCCCGAGCTGGCCGGCCAGTTCTTTTCGCAGAGCGTGAGCGCACGCCAACTCACCGACCTGGGCCAGGACGCGCTGGCCGAAGCGCAGGGCGTCACCGGCGCGCTCAGCCAGTTGCTCGAACCCGTCGAAACGTTGAACGACCTGGTCAAGCGCCTGCGCCTGGCGATGGCCTCGCTGCCCGAGCGCGGTCCGTTCGGCGCGCTGGATCGCGACGGAGGCGCCCACGAGGGCCTCACCGCGTTGCGCGACGTGATGGCCGCGCTCGCCCACCTGCTGTCCGGCCTGGGCGAACGCTCGCGTGGCCTTGCCAACGTGTACGAGCGGGCGCAGATGCTGAGCCTGCGGCTGGATCGCATCGCCGAGGAGCACTCGGCCAGCGACGTGCGCTGGTACGAGGTGTCGCCGCGCGGTTTTTCGCTGCATGCCACGCCGTTGGACCTCGCCTCGCCGCTGCGGGCGATGCGTCTGTCCACCCAGGCGGCGTGGATCCACACCTCGGCGACGTTGTCGATCGCGGGGGATTTCGGTCACTTCGCGCGCCAGCTCGGCATCGACGACCCGCGCACGCTGCATGTGGAAAGCCCGTTCGATTACCCACGCCAGGCACTGGCCTACTTACCGAAGGATCTTCCCGATCCCTCCGCCCGAGACTACACCGACAAGGTGATCGCCGCCGTGCGGCCGGTGCTCGACGCGTCGGACGGTCGTGCGTTCCTGCTGTTCACGTCCCATCGCGCGCTGCGTCGCGCGGCGGAACTGATGGAGGGCCGTGTACCCTGGCCATTGTTCGTGCAGGGCACGGCACCGCGCCATCGCCTGCTGGAAGACTTCCGCGCCAGTGGCAACGGCGTGCTGCTGGGCGCGGCGAGCTTCTGGGAAGGCGTGGACGTGGCGGGCGACGCGCTCGGCGTGGTGGTGATCGACAAGCTGCCTTTCGCCATGCCCGACGATCCCGTGTTGCAGGCGCGACTGGAAGCCCTGGAGGAAGCCGGCATCAATCCCTTCATGGGCTGGCAGGTGCCTACCGCCGTGATCGCGTTGAAGCAGGGCGCGGGGCGGCTCATTCGGGACGTGCACGACCGTGGCGTGCTGGTGCTGTGCGATCCGCGCCTGTCGAGCAAGGGCTACGGTCGGCTGTTTCTCGCGAGCCTGCCGCCCATGCCACGCACGCGTGAATTGACTGACGCGGTGGCGTTTCTCTCCCGACCGGCCGACGGCGCCTGAAGCGTCAAGCCTCGTTCGCGTAGTACACGAGCACCGTGGCGCCCTCCGGCCCCGCGTGGCCGCGTCGCACCACCTCCGGGTGGTCGGCGAGCGCGTCGCCGGGACACACCGGCCGCCGCCGGCCCGCGGCGACAGGTAGGCGCAGGTCGCCTTTCACCACGTAGCCGCCCATGGGCGGCGAGCCGTTTCGCCATGGCAGGCCCGCGCCCGGGCCGATGGAAATGCGCAGCAGGCGCATGCGGCTTCCGTCGCCGAGCAGCGCGGCATGGGAGGGCGCCCCGGTGTTCACCGTCGCGCGATCGGCATGCGGCGAAGGTTGCGCCATCGCGATGACGGCCCCGACGAGCAGTGTGGCGGGCAGGGCAAGACGGACGGGGGGCATGGCGGCTCCTTGCGATGACTTGGGTGCGATCCTGCGTGGCGAACGGCGCGTGCGTCTTGAGAACACTCTCATTCGTGACGGCGAATTTTCGTAAGCCGCCGCGTTCCGCCTCACGGCGCCCCGGGATTGCCACGGGCCTGGCCGGGACGGGTCCGACATGGCGCACACCATCGGCGCCACGACCCTACGAAGGATATCGCCCGATGCCGCGCTGGATGCAATCGATGACCGCCAAGGTGCTTGGCATAGCCCTGCTTGCCCTGCTCATGATGATTCCGCTGTCGCAATCCGACGGCCTGGTGCGCGAGCGGCAGGCCATGCGCGATACGGCCGCCGTACGCGTGGCGGACGGATGGGGTGGCCCGCAGACGCTCGGCGGACTGGTGCTCGGCGTGCCCACGCGCGACGAGGTGCGCGATCGCGACGGCAAGCTCGTCGGCATGCGCGACTCCACCGCCATCGTGCTCGCCGACGAACTGGTGACCGTGGCCGACCTCGCCGTCGGCGAACGCCGTTTCGGCATGTATTCGGTGCCGGTCTATACCGGCGAGGTGACGATCCATGGACGCATCCTGCCCGCCGACGTGCGCCGGTTCGCCGACGCGTCGACCGCCCGTTGGGATCCCGCCAAGGCCGAGTTGCGCCTCCTGGTCGCCGATACGCGCGGCCTGCAGGGCATCACCACGCTGACGGTGGACGGGCGCACGGCGACGCTGGCGTCGTCCACGGCGCGCATGGGGCCTTACACGGTGCTAGCCACGCCCTTGCCGATCGATCCGTCGCGCGATGTGCCGGTGGACGTGGCGATCACGTTGCGCATCGCCGGCACGGAGTCGTTCTCGGTGTTGCCGCTGGCGCGCTCGAACGACGTGCGCATCCGTTCCCCTTGGGCGGATCCGAGTTTCACCGGCGCGCTGCTGCCCGCCAGGCGCAGCGTGACGGCGAAGGGCTTCGATGCGGCCTGGCAGGTGCTCGACCTCAACCGGGCCTATGGACAGCAATGGGATGCGGCGGACGGCGACGTCGCCCGACGGCTCGAACCTTCCGCGTTCGGCGTGAAGCTCTACCAGCCCGGCGGCGTGTACCAGCAGAACGATCGGGCCGGGAAGTACGCCCTGTTGTTCATCGCGCTCACCTTCGTGGCGTTCTTCCTGTTCGAAGTGCTGAAGGGCTTGCGCCTGCATCCGGTGCAATACCTGCTGATCGGCGCGGCGATGACCAGCTTCTACGTGTTGTTGCTGGCCCTGTCCGAGCAGATCGGCTTCGGGCCGGCCTATGCGGTGGCGGCCGCCACGGTGGTGCTGATCGTGGGCGGCTATGCGATGGCCGTGCTGCGCGCCAGGAGCGCGGGATGTGTGCTGGGCGGCGTTCTGGCCCTGGTTTACGCGATACTCTACGGCCTGATCGGCGCGGAGCAGTACGCGCTGCTCATCGGTTCGGTGGTGCTGGTCGCGGTCGTCGCGCTGCTCATGTACCTCACCCGCCGCATCGATTGGTACGCCCATGGCGTGCCTTCCCTCACGAAGCCGGACACGCCATGAACTTCCTCGCCATCGAAACCTCCACGGAAGCCTGCTCGGTCGCCCTCGTCCACGGCGACGAAGTGATCGAGCGCAGCGAGATCGCCCCGCGCCGGCACGCCGAACTGGTGTTGCCGATGGCGGACGAGCTCCTCGCCGAGGCGGGCCTGAAGCGAGAGGCGCTCGACGGCATCGCCGTGGGACGCGGTCCCGGCGCGTTCACAGGGGTGCGGCTCGGCGTGTCGCTGGCCCAGGGCATGGCGATGGCGCTCGACGTGCCGGTGGTCACCGTGTCGTCGCTGGAGGCCCTGGCGCTGGAAGCACCGGAGGACGACGGGGTCATCCTTTCGGTGATCGACGCGCGCATGGGCGAGATCTACGTGGCCGCGTGGAAGCGCGAGGACGACGGCAGCGTGTCGCTGATCGATCGCGAGCGGGTGGATACGGCGGCGGCGCTGCTGCTTCCGGAGGCATCCGCATGGCATGTGGTCGGCACCGGTTGGGGCACTTACGAGGCGGTGCTGCGTGAGCGCATCCCCGGCACGATCCGCTCGGCCGACGGGTTGCGTTATCCGCAGGCCAGGCACGTGGCGGAGATCGCGGCGAAGCGTTTTCGCGAGGGCGCGGCGGTGGCGCCGGAGCTGGCATTGCCGGTGTACCTGCGCGACAAGGTCGCGCTCACCCTCGTGGAACAAGGCAAGGCCTGAATCGCGGACAGGGTCCGCTCCCACCCTTCGGTAGGAATACTGCTACCGGAGGGCGGGGGCGGCCCTGTCCGCGATCATTCAGCGCGACACCATCACCGCCTCGATCACCGCGCACACATGCTCGAACGACGCATCGTCGAGCCACGGACTGTTGCTGATCGTCAACGTGCGCGCGGCGAAATCATGCGCGTTGGGCACGTCGTCGGCACCTTCCATCGGGCCGAGATAGTCGTAATCCGGTAACGCATGGATGAACATCCGCGCCACGCCGTGGCGAGATCCCCATAGCCGTTCGAGCACGGCATTGCGCGAGAACTCGTCGGGCAGGCGAAGCATCAGGTAGGGCCATGTGCCACCGTCGTCGCTGAACACGTGCACGCCCGGAATGCCCGCCAGCCGCGGCAGGCGCAGGCGGGCCTGGGCCGTAGTGGCCTCGATGAAGGGCGTCAGCCGCGGAAACGCGCGCGCTCCCACCGCACGCCGCCAGCGGCCGACGCGATGCAACGCAAAGTCGGGATGGAAGTGCTCGCCCGCGGCACCGAGAAGGTCGCCGTCGCGCAAGGCCTTTCGCACGGCGTTTCCGTAGGCCCAGCCCATGCCCGAAGGACGATACAGCGCCGCGTATCCGGCCAGCTCCAGGCAGCGGCGCAGCTCCCAGCCGCCATGCCAGCGGGCGATGCGACGCGACGTGTGGCGGAACCGAGTCCGCCAGGCCTCGTCCTGCGCCACGAGCAGGCCGCCCTCGAAGATCGACAGGCCCTTGCCCGCCGCCAGGCTGAAGAATCCGACGTCGCCATGCGTGCCGGCGGGGCGTCCGTCCCGTCGCGCTCCCAGCGCCTGCGCGGCATCCTCGACGGTAAGCGCGCCCACCGAGTGCGCGATGGCGTTGGCGCTCGCCACGTCGGCCACGCGTCCGCCCAGATGGGTGGGCACCACCGCGAGCGTGCGTTCACCGCATGCCTCGACGAGGCAGGCGGGATCCATGTCGAAATGACCCGGAAGCAGGTCGACCAGCCTCGGCACCAGCCCGGCGCGACGCACGGCGAGCGGCACGAGCGGGCAGGTGAAGGCCGGGATGGCCACTTCGTTGCGCGAGGGTTCGTGTTCGGCCAACGCGGTGAGGGCGACGGTGAGTGCCGCCGTGCCGGAACACTCCAGTTGCACCTCGTCCACGCCGAGGAAACACGCGGCCTGCGCGGTCAGCGGTGCGTTGACGTCACCGGCGAGATCGCTCGCCGCCAGCGGCAGGCCCGCGGTGGGCGGCGCCTCGCGTTCAGGCCGTAACCGCATCGGCGGCCGCCTCGTCACCGCTTTCGGCGAAGGCCAGGCAGACGATGCCCGCGACGATCGCCAGTGCGCCCAGGATCTGCGTGGGCGTGACCGGTTCGGCGAACACCCACCAGGAAAGCAGCATCACGCTCACCACTTCGAGGTGCGACGCGGCGAAGGCGGGACCGATGGGTGCATGCTTGAGCAGGCTCATCCAGGTGACGAAGGCGCCGATGTAACCGGCCACCGCGCCGTAGATCCAGGGATGCGAGAACACGCGCGTGAGCCATGCCGTGCTCATCTCCACGGGCAAGGCATGGTTGCCCGCCATCTTGAAGCACACGAGGTTCAGGGTGTCGAAGGCCAGCAGCAGGGCGAAGCCCAACAGGTAGAACCGCTTCATGCGCCGGCTCCCACCACCGCCACGCCGATCGCGACCAGCACGATGCCGGTGACGCGCAAGGGACTCAGGCGTTCGTGGAACAGGAAACGGCCGGCGATCATGATGGCGATGATGTTGATCGACCCCAGCAGCACGCCCTCGGAGAGCGGCACCAGCGAGAGGAAGGCGATCCACACGAGGAACTCGGCCACGTAGCTGCCGATGCCCACCCAGATCCACGGCCGCGCGAACATGTATTTCCAGCGGGCGAGGCCGTCGCCCGCGCGGTCGTCGCCGGCGGCCGCCTTGAACGCGAGCTGGCCGCCGGTATCGAGCACGACGTTGGCGATCCACAGCGCCAGCGTAAGACCGTTCATGCGTTCAGGCCGCCATGCGGGTCGGACGGGCATCGCGCGCGATGCGGCCGAAGAAATCGGCGGTGCGCTCGATGAGCATGCGGCGTTCGCGGTCGATGGTGATCATGTGGTAGCTGTCGCCGAGCAGCAGCATCTCGATGGGCCCGCTCACGCGGCTCGCCACGAGGTCGGCGTTGGACGCGACGCTGGCGATGTCGTCCTCCAGGGCGTGTGCCACGAAGCACGGTGCGGCGACGTGGCGCAGGCGACGGCGCACGTCGCGGGCCAGCGCCATCATCTCGGCCACCGCGAACCAGGGGTTCCCGGGCAGGCCGGCGCTCTTGCTGTCGCCCGAGTGCATCGCCGAAGTCACCTGCGCGCGCAGGCGTTCGTCGCGGATGCCGTATGGCGGCAGTTCGAGGAAGCTGCGGCCCCGCCCGATACCCAGTCGCTTGCAGATGGGCAGGATGAAGCCCATGCGCCGCGCGATCCAGGGCATCGACCAGCCGTCGTAGCGAAAGGTGGCGCCGAAGACGCCCACGCCGGATACCCAATCGGGACGGACGGCGGCGAGGCGCAGCGCGAGCACGGCTCCCATCGACAGCCCGGCCACGAAGAGGCGGTCGACCTGGCCACGCAGGGCCTCCGCCGCGCGCTCGACGCTGGCGTACCAGTCTTCCCACGAGGTGGCGATGAGGTCTTCCTCGGTGCCGCAATGGCCGGCGAGTTGGACGCCGACGACGGTGAAGCCGGCCCGGTTGAGGCCCTTGCCGACCAGGCGCATTTCGGTCGGGGTGCCGGTGAGCCCGTGGATGAGCAGGACGCCGTCGCGGCCGCCTTCGAAATGGAATTCCGCCGTGTCGCTCACTGGCCGGTCTCTACCTAGGTATGCGTATGCCGGCCATGGTGCCATGCACCGGTTTCAGGGGGCTTTCCGGCGTCGCACCGGCGCGGGCCGGCGCGACGGTTCATGGCGACTCGCCGGCCTGGCCCGAAGGCTGCGCGGGGAAACGGATCTCCACGCGCAGGCCCCCGGCCTCGCCGCGGGTGAATTCCACGCGGGCGGCATGGCGCTCGGCGATGCTTTCGACGATGGCCAGGCCCAGGCCCGTGCCGTCCTCGTCGCCACCGGGCACGCGAAAGAAACGCTCGCCGAGCTGGGCGAGGAAGGCGTCCGGCACGCCGGGGCCGTCGTCTTCCACGGCCAGCACGATGTCGGCGATGGCGTCTTCCACGGAGACGGTCACGCTGTGGTCGCGTCCGGCGTAATGGAAGGCGTTGTCGATGAGGTTGTCGATGACCTCCTGCACCTGCAAGGCGTCGCCACGCACGAGGGCCGGGCGTTGGATGCCTTCGTAGCCGAGGTCGACGCCGAGCGCGATGGCCTGGTGCACGCGCATCGCCACCGCTTCGGGCACCACCTGGGAGAGATCGATCACGGCCATGCCGTCGTGGTCGGGCAGGTCGGGCGATTGCGTGCGGGTGAGGGCGAGCAGCTGCGCCGAGGTGCGCGCCGCGCGGGCGGCGAGCCGCCGTACGTGGGCCATGGCCTCCGCTCGCTGCGCGTCGTCCGTCACGGTGCCGTAGCGCTCGACGTGCAGCTGGATGCCGGCCAGCGGCGTGCGCAGCTGGTGCGCGGCGTCGGCGATGAATCGCTCCTGCAGGCCCAGCATGTTGCGCATGCGCGCGAACAGATCGTCGATGGTGCGGGTGAGGGGGAGGATCTCCACCGGCACGTCTTCTTCGCCGATGGGGCCGAGGTCGTGCTCGCGCCGGCCCAGACGCGCGGTGAGCGGCTCGAGCACGCGCAGGCCGTGGCTCACGCCGAACCACACCAGCAGCAGTACCGCGGCGATCAGCAGCGCCTGCATGGGCAGGGTGAGGAAAAGGATTTCGCGCGCGCGGGTATGGCGGTCGCGGAGGTTCTCCGCCACGGTGATGGTGAGGGTGTCGCCCGCTTCATGGCGGTTGGCCATGCGCATCACCGCCGCGCGCAGGGGGCGCCGCCCGAGCACGGTGTCGTAGAGCTTCGGGGATTCGTCGATGCCGACGGCTTCGCCGGGACCCTCGAGCTTGGCGTTGCCGATGATCCGCCCATGGCGGTCGCTGACCACCGTGTAATAGTTGCGGCCGTCGGGGTCGTATTCGAGCAGGAAACGCGCCTGTTCCGTCAGTTCGCCCGCCAGGGCGTCGTTGTCGATCATTTCCGAAAGCGTCAGCGCCTGGTCGGAGAGATCGTTGTCGTGGATGTGGTTGGAATAGGCCAGGGCCACGAAGTAGCCGATCACGGCATCGAGCACGAGCACGCCCAGCACGGGCACGAGCAGGAAGGTGAGCAGGCGGCGGCGGAGGCTCGGGCGGGTGGGACGCTTCCCCGCGGAACGGCGCTCAGGCATCCGGCGTTTCTTCGAGCAGGTAACCGAGGCCCCGGATCGTGCGCACGCTGGTGCCCGATCCCTGGAGCTTCTTGCGCAGGCGGTGCAGGGCGATGTCCAGTCCGTTGTCGGTGAGGTCTTCGTCCCAGTTGCACAGCGCCTCGACCAGTTGCGTACGGCTGGTGACCTTGTCGGCGCGGGTGGCCAGCGCTTCGATCAGGCCGAATTCGCGAGCCGTGAGGTCGAGCGGTGCGTCGCCCACCCAGGCGCGATGGCCGGGGATGTCCAGGCGCAGACGTGCGATGCGGAATTCCGGCGTGCCGTTGCTCGTGCGGCGGCGGGCGAGGGCGCGCACGCGCGCTTCGAACTCGACCAGGGCGAACGGCTTCACGAGGTAGTCGTCGGCGCCGAGGTCGAGTACGCGCACGCGCTCCTTCAGCCCTTCGCGCGCGGTGATCACCAGCACGGGCACGCCCGAGCCGCGCTTGCGCGCGCGGGCGAGCACGTCGCTGCCGTCGAGCGAGGGAAGCCCCAGGTCGAGCACGAGCAGGTCGTAGTCGTGGCCGCGCAAGGCGGTGTCGGCACTGAGGCCATCGTTCACGTGGTCCACCGCGTGGCCGCTCTGTTCGAGGGAGGCCCGTACGGCGGCGGCGATGGAGGCGTCGTCTTCGGCGAGGAGAATGCGCATGGGCGGAAGCATACGCCTGAGGGGTGGTGGGGCGCATGCTGTCGTGGAAGGCTTTCGGGCCGCTTTCCACGGACGTGTCCGAACCGGCACGGTTCACCACGAATTTATGCTAGGCGAATTTCCCGCGTCGACCGAGGCGAACCGAGGCGAACCGAGGACGCTCACCCGCCAGGGGATGCTCCAATTGCGAACGATTCGCATTGCTGTTAGGCTGTGCCGGCTCTCATCCGCCACGTTCCAGGGGTCTGCGACAGCATGCGCGATACCGTCGACCGGCAACGCCGCGCGTTCTGGCTCAAACACCTGCACCGCTGGCATTGGATCAGTTCGGCGGTATCGCTGCTGGTGCTGCTGCTGTTTTCCGTGACCGGTTTTACCCTCAACCATGCCGCGAGCATCGAAGCGTCTCCGCGCGTGGAACGCCGCGACGCCGTGCTTGCCGACGACCTGTTGAAGCGGCTGGCCCATGTCGAAGGCAAGGCGGCACCGCTTCCGGCGACCGTCGCCGATGCCGTCGCCGCCCGCACGGGTGCCGAGGTGGCCGGGCGCGCGGCCGACTGGAGCGACGACGAGGTTTACGTGTCCTTGCCCAGGCCGGGCGGCGACGCCTGGGTGAGTATCGACCGCGAAACCGGCGAGGTTCGCTACGAATCCACCGACCGCGGCTGGCTCGCCTACCTCAACGACCTGCACAAGGGACGCCATACCGGCCCGGCCTGGCGCTGGTTCATCGACGTGTTCGCGCTGGCCTGCGTGGTGTTCGCGCTCACCGGCCTGCTGCTGCTGAAGATGCACGCCGGGCAGCGGCGCATGACCTGGCCGATGGTGGCGTTGGGTTTCGTGCTCCCGCTGGTCGTCGCCCTCCTTTTCATCCATTGACGGAGCCCTCCATGCGCCGACTTCCGTTCTTCGCGCTTGCGCTGATATCCGCGCCGGCCTTCGCTGCCGACATGGCCCTGACCGTGGAGATTCCCACGCTGAAGGTGGCCGAATACCACCGTCCCTACGTCGCCGTGTGGATCGAGCGCGACGATCACAGCGTGGCCGCGAACCTCGCCGTCTGGTACGACGTGAAGAAGGCCGACGGCGAGGGAACGAAGTGGCTCAAGGACATGCGCCAGTGGTGGCGGCGCAGCGGCCGCGAGCAGACGATGCCGATCGATGGCGTGTCGGGTGCCACGCGTCCGGCCGGCCAGCACCGCCTGCGTTTCGCCGACGGCAAGCCGCCGTTGGGCACGCTGGCGCCGGGTCATTACGAACTCGTGGTGGAGGCGGCGCGCGAAGTCGGCGGCCATGAAACCTTGCGAATCCCGTTCGACTGGCCGGCGAAGGCGCCCGTGCACCTGGGCGCCAAGGGCGAGCAGGAACTCGGCCAGATCGATCTCGACCTCAATCCCTGAACGGAGACTTCCATGAAGCACGTACTGGTTCGTGCCGCGCTGTGCGCGGCCCTCGTCCTGCCGGCCGCGGCACAGGCGCACAAGATGTGGATGGTGCCGTCGGCCACGGTGGTGTCCGGCGACGATGCCTGGGTGACCGTCGATGCGGCGGTGTCGAACGATCTTTACTATCCGGATCATTTCCCGGCGCAGCTCGACCAGCTCGCGATCACCGCACCGGACGGCAGCGCGGTGAAAGCGGAGAATCCCTGGACCGGCAAATACCGCAGCACCTTCGATCTGCCCGTGCCGCAAAAGGGCACGTACCGCATCGCGCTGGTGAACCAGGGGCTGTTCGCCAGCTATGAACTGGAGGGCAAGAAGCAGCGCTGGCGCGGCAAGGCCGATGAGCTGAAGACCGGCATCCCCGCCGGTGCGAGCGACGTGCAGGTAAGCGAGATGGCCTCGCGCGTGGAAACCTTCGTGACCCAGGGCAAGCCCGGCGGCGATGCCTTGAAGCCCACCGGCAAAGGTCTCGAGCTGGTGCCGGTCACCCAACCTAACGATCTGGTGACGGGCGAGAAGGCCACCTTCCGCCTGCTGCTCGACGGCAAGCCGGCGCCCAACCTCAAGGTGGTCGCGATCGCCGGAGCCACGCGCTACCGGGATTCGCAGGACGAGATGGATACCACCACCGACGCCGATGGCACGTTCGCTTTCACCTTCCCGAAGGCGGGCATGTACTGGGTGAATGCGTCCACGGAAGACGGCAAGACGTCGGTGAAGGAAGCGAAGCGGCGGCGGGTGGCGTATACCGCCACGCTTGAGGTATTGCCGGAGTGACTCCGCAGGCCCATCGCGGACAGGGTCCGCTCCCGCCCTCCGGTAGTGAACCTGCTACCGGAGGATGGGAGCGGACCCTGTCCGCGATTCCTGCAAAGCGAGGACTTCGCCTGGCCATGGCCTTTGTCTGGATGCTTTGCCCATGGATGGTAGCCGCCACCGACGTCCGCCGCTTCGAAGGCGAAACCATGGGCACCACCTGGTCGGTGAATGCCGTGCTGCCTGACGGTGCCGACGACAAGGCGGTGCGTCGCGGCATCCAGGCCGAACTGGATCGCGTCGTGGCGCAGATGAGCACCTACGAAGCGGATTCCGACCTGAGCCGTTTCAACCGCGCACCGGCCGGGACGTGGCAGGTGTTGCCCGCGGAGTTCTACACCGTGCTGCGGCATGCCTTGTCGCTCGCACGCGATTCGGGCGGTGCCTATGACCCGACGGTCGGGCCGCTGGTGAATCTTTGGGGCTTCGGCCCCGACAAGCGTCCGCGCGAAGCCCCCGGTGCGGCCGACATCGCCGCGGCCAAGGCCCGCGTCGGCTGGTCGCGCATTCGGCTGGACGACGCGACGCATCGCGCGTTCCAGCCGGGCGGCGTCTACGTCGACCTGTCCTCGGTGGCCAAGGGCTTCGGCGTGGATCAGGTGGCGCGCTTCCTCGATCGCGAGGGCGTGCGCGATTACCTGGTCGAAGTGGGCGGCGAATTGCGCGCCCATGGCCGCAAGCCCGACGGCACGCGCTGGAATGTCGGCATCGAGCGGCCTGGCGCCGCGGCGGCTGCCGTGGACGATCCCGACGAGATCGAGCGCATCGTGAAGCTGGACGGCAAGGCCATCGCCACGTCGGGCGACTATCGGCATTCGTTCGAGAGCGACGGGCGGTTCTACTCGCACCACATCGATCCGCGCACGGGATACCCGGTGGCGCATCGCGTGGCGTCGGTCAGCATCGTCGCCGACGACTGCATGCATGCCGACGCGCTGGGTACCACGATGACCGTGCTCGGGCCGGAGCAGGGGATGGCCTACGCGGCGAAACACGGCCTGGCCGTGCTCTTCGTGCTCTACGGCAAGGACGGCGGTTTCGAGGAACGAATGTCGCCGGCTTTCGCGGCGGTACTCCGGCGGTGAGGGCCGCCGTCGGGCAAGCCGTGCTGGGTACGGTGCTCGTCGCGGCGGTGCTCGCCTTCGCGACGATGCAGGATTTCCACGGACTTCACGTGGCTGGCGTCGCGCGCGTCACCGCCGCCGCCGGCAGTCTGTCGGCCTGGCTCGCCTTCGTCGCGTTCGCGATACGTCCGCGTCGATCCGCGGCGGCTTCCGCGACGGATATCCTCGTCGTGCACGCCTCGCAGACCGGCTTCGCGACCGAGCTGGCCGAGCTTACCGCGACGATGCTCCGCGACGGCGGAAAAGCGGCGGTCGCGCGTTCGATCGGCGAGCTCAATGCCGTGCCGGCGAACGCGGCCCGTCTGCTTTTCGTGGTGAGCACGACGGGCGAGGGCGATGCGCCGGATGTCGCCAGTGCCTTTCGCCGCGAGGCGATGGGCGTGCGCCCGCGGCTGCATGGGCTTCGCTATGGCGTGCTCGCCCTGGGCGACCGGGACTACGCGAACTTCTGCGCGTTCGGCCACGAACTGGATCGCTGGCTTCGCGACGCCGGCGCCACGCCGTGGTTCGACCTGGTCGAGGTGGACGACGGCGACGATGGTGCCTTGCGCCACTGGCAGCGCCAGGTGGCGCTGGCGTGCGGCGCGGCGGTGCCCGCGGACTGGTCGAGGCCTTCCTATGGGGCGTGGCGCTTGCGGGAGCGGCGGCTGTTGAATCCCGGAAGCCTCGGTGGCCCGTGTTTCCACGTGGCGCTGGTGCCCGACGATCCGGCATCGCTGCGGTGGGATGCGGGCGATATCGTGGAGATCGGTCCCCGCCGCGCGCGCGACGACACCGGACTCCTGCCGCATCGGGAATACTCCATCGCTTCGTTACCGGAGGACGGCGCGCTCCATCTCGTCGTCCGGCAGCTGGGCGTGGGCTCGCGCTGGCTCACCGACGTCGCGTCGCCCGGCGACCGCATCGACCTTCGCGTGCGTCGCAACGCGTCGTTCCACGCGCCCGATGACGCCCGGCCCGTGCTGCTCGTGGGCAACGGTACCGGCATCGCTGGATTGCGCGCCTTGCTCAAGGCGCGTATCGCGGCGGGGCATCGGCGTAACTGGCTGGTATACGGCGAGCGGCAGTCGGGCGTGGACCGCCTGCACGTCGACGACCTCGAACGCTGGCATGCCGATGGCGACGTGGAACGCCTCGACCTGGTGTGGTCGAGGGAATCGCGCGGGTCGCGATACGTGCAGGATCGCTTGCGGGTGTCGGCCCAGGATGTGAAGCGCTTCGTGGACGACGGTGCGAGCGTGTACGTATGCGGCAGCCTCGCCGGCATGGCGGCGGGAGTGGATGCGGCGTTGCGGGCGATATTGGGGGACCGCGCGTTGGAGGAGATGGCTGCCTCCGGCCGTTACCGTCGCGACGTCTACTGAGCTTTCGCTTCGCCCGGGTTCGCCGATGCGATCGGCTCCCACCCCTTCGGTAGCGAGCTGGCTATCGAAGAGGTGGGAGCGGACCGTGTCCGCGAACGATGCGGAGCGAGCGCCGAAAGAACTCAGGTCACGCGCAACGTCACCTTGCCGTCGACGACGCCATCGAAGCGCAACGCCGTCAGATCCGTCACCCACTCGACGCCCTCGGGCACTTCCTCCGGGTGATCCCCGGCGATCGCGATCACCCGCGCTCCCGCCGCAAGCCCCGCCTCGATTCCCGCGCGGGCATCCTCGAACACCAGGCAATCCTTCGGTTCGGCCTGCATGCGTTCGGCGCCGAGCAGGTAGGCCTCGGGATGGGGTTTGCCGTGGGTGACGATCTCGCCGGTCACCATCCGCGGCGGCACCGCGATGCCCGCGGCGCCGAGGCGCGCCTTCGCCAGCACGGTGTCGGCGGAGGTGACGATGGTCCAGGCGTCGGGCGGCAGCATCGCCAGCAATTCGGGCGCACCCGGAATCGGCACGATGCCGTCCACGTCCTCCACCTCTTCGGCGTAGAGTTTTTCGTATTCGGCCTGCACGTCGAGGCCCGGCGGCGTGAACTGCTTCACCGAGTCGTACATGCGCACGCCATGCAGGCGGGGCAGTACGTCGTGCCAGTCGATGCCGTGCGCGTCGCACCAGCGTTTCCAGATCTTCTCGACCACCACGCGGGAGTCGATGAGGGTGCCGTCCATGTCGAACAGCAGCGCGGTCGCTTCGATGACCGTGCCCGATTCAAGTCGCATGTTGCCTCCGGGGAAGGGGACGCTTCGCGGCGCACCGCGAAAACGTCCACCTTACCGGACTGCCCAGCCTTTCGTCAGCGGGAGGCCTTCGCCACGCCTTCGCGGACGGCCTTGGCGAGCAGCGCGTCGACCTCCGCGCTCGCCTGGTCGGCGGCCTGTTTCTGGCGCTGGGCGAGTGCGGCGTTGGCCTTGCCCTGCTCGGCGCGCACCTGGCCGATCGCCGCCATCTTCTTGCCCAGGTCGGCCTGCTCGCGTCCGATGGCGGCATGACCGGCCGCGTACTCCGTGGCGCTTGCGCCTCCCGCGTTCATTTCACGGCTCACCAGTTCGGCCTGGCGCGCGGAAAGCCTGGCCATCTGTTCGTTGAGGGCCGCCTGTTCCATATCGAGCTTCTGCTGCCGTTCGGCCTGCTCGCGTCCGGCTTCCGCCGGCTGCTGCGCCTTCGCGTAGATCTCGCGGATGCGCTGCAGGTACGCGCGGTCGGACAACACCCAGGCCTTGTCGCCGTCGCGGTACCACACGAACGGATCGTTGCCGGGGCGAGCGGCCTCGGCGCGGCGATAGTCGTCCGGGTCGCCGCGCATGACGGTGAGATCGTCGCTGTAGAGGATGAAGGCGCGCGCCGGCCTGTCGCCCTGGATGGTGACGATGCGCATGCCCTTGCCCGGCGTCGCCAGGGTGAGGGGCGTCGGCGGCACGGGAGGCGTGGGGGGCGTCATCGGCGTCACCGGGGTCACGGGCGTGGGTGGCGTCGGCGGCGTGAGTGGTGTCGCCGGCGCGACAGGCGCCGGTGGAGCGAGCGGCGTGGGCGGTATCGGCGCCGCGTAGGTGCCCGCGCTTTTCTCCTGGCCGTGGTCGCTCGCGGCGACGACGCGCCAGGGCAGGGCGGTGGCCACCACGGCCATGGCGACGAGCGCGAGCGTGAGGACGCGGGGTGGCGTCTCGTTGATTCGACCGAGCATGGTGAGTCTCCTCTTCAGGGTGAGGAAGGTGGGGGACGCGCCGGGCAGCGCGTGGTGCGGATGCGGCGAGACGCCGAGCCTTAGCAATAGACGTCCATACGACTGCGCCGCCTGGCGGCCGCGCGAGACCACCAGCGCGTCGCAGGCGGCTTCGCGGCACACGGCGTACTCACGGACGGCGAGGTGGGCCAGCGGATGGAAGAAGAACAGGATGCGCGCGAGCGCCGGTAGCCAGCCCAGGAGCAGGTCGCCGCGGCGCACGTGGGCCAGTTCGTGCATCAGGGCCATGTCGAGTTCGCGCTCGTCCAGCGCGTCGTCGGCGGGCAGGAGGATGGTCGGTCGCCACAGGCCGACCACCTGCGGCGAGACGACGTCGTGCGATACCGCCAGGCGTGGCGAGCGGCGCAATCCCAGTTCGTGGGCGCGACGCGCGCAAAGCGTTTCCACGCGCACGTCGTCGTGCGGCATCGCCCGGCGCAGCAGCCCGGGGAGGTGTCGCGCCCGCCATGCGGCGATCGCCAGCTGCAGGAGTACCGCGACGGCCCATAGCGCGAGAAGTACGACGGTCCAGGCGACGGACGTCGTGGATGCGCTCGTCGGCATGCCGGAAGGCATGTCGCCACCCCCCGCGTCGACGACGATCGTGGTGCCGGCCGTGGCGACGTGCCGTGCCGGAAGCAGCGGCAGTTCGAGCAGTGAAGGGCAGGCGATGCCCAGCAGGAGCTGCGCACCGACCAGCCACCACAAGAGCGCGCGCATACCCGCCGAAAGCGAGGGCAGCGCCCGGCAGACGACGAACACGAGCCCTCCGAGCACGACCGCCTGAGCGGACGCGTGGACGAGGCGCGATGCCAGCAGATCGGCGAAGGCGTCCATGTCAGCGCCCCTTGCGCCGCGATTGCAGCGTGCCGACGAGCGCTTCCAGTTCGGCCAGCTCCGTATCGCTGACCTGGCCGCGTTCGGCCATCCAGGCGACGAAGGGCGACACGGAGCCTTGCAGGGTCTTCTCGACGAAGCGCGCGACGGCGCCGGTCATGACCTGTTCGGTGCCGTTGGTGGCGCTGTAGCGATAGGCGCCCTCGAGTCGGCGCCGGGAGAGATACCCCTTCGCGCGAAGGCGTTCCATCATCGTCAGCACGGTGGAGCGCGCCAGGCCGCGCGGTTCGCCGTAACCGGCGACGACGTCGGCCACCGAGCTCTTCGGCGTTTCCTCGATGTACTGCAACAAGGCGAGTTCCTGGTCGCCGATGGTCTTGCCGGTCATGACGCTCTCCTGACTACATATGTAATCAGGATGCGCTTGACGACAGGTGTAGTCAAGTGCCGCAAGCCCGTCGTTACCGTGACGCGGGAACCCGGCGCGACGCGGTGGGATATCGCGAGACGCTACCTACGAAAAGACGATCAGGTTGCCTCTCCCTGGCGAAGACCGGGGCGCTGAGTTCCTGTTTTCACGGGAACACGAACCAAAAAAAAAGCCCCCGCCGAAGCGGGGGCTCTTCACGTGCAACTATCCGTGATCGCGAACGATCAGGCGGCAGCGTCCTTGAGCTTCTTGAGCGGACGGACCTTGACCTTCACCGAAGCGGGCTTGGCGGCGAACCAGCGCTCTTCACCGGTGAACGGATCCTTGCCCTTGCGCTTCGGCTTGGCGGCGACGGCGACCGAGGTGATCTTCAGCAGGCCCGGCAGCGTGAAGGTGCCGGCGCCCTTCTTGTGGACCGACGCGGAGATCGCGCCTTCGAGCGAGGCCAGCACGGCCTTCACGCTCTTGCTGTCGACGCCGCTCTGCTCGACGATGTGCGAGACGAGCGAGGACTTCGAAAGCGGATCCTTGATCGGCTTGAGGGCGGCCGGGGCCTTGGCGGTCTTAGCAGCCTTGGCGGGCGCCTTGGCAGCTTTCTTCGCCGCCGTTTTGGTGGTCTTGGCCATGGTTATCCTTGTCACGTGATTCGAATGTTGCGGCCTTTATGGCCGGTGCCCAGCGGGCGACTCACTCTAGCGTTGCTTTGGTCCGCTGAAAATAGGGTTTCCGAAGATTTTTTCCGTTTTGGGTCCTTTTTTTTCGGGGTTTGTGTGACGCGTTGCGGAAAAAGTCAGTCTTGCACGCCCGGGCGAGGGGTATGATGACCTCCATGCGCGGACTCTGGCACGATGTCACATCGTTCCGCGGGCATCCCCAAGGCCACATGCTCCCACTCACCGACAGTCACGGCCGTACCAAACGGAAGCTGCGGATATCGCTTACCGACCGCTGCAATTTCCGTTGCACGTACTGCATGCCCGAGCATCCGGACTGGCTGCCTCGGGCGAGCCTGCTCACGCGCGACGAGGTGCTTCGCCTGGCCGGCCTCTTCGTGGCACATGGCATCGAGCAGATCCGCCTGACCGGCGGCGAGCCCTTGTTGCGCCGCGATCTGACCGAATGCGTGCGTGGCCTAGACGGGCTGCGTGAGCGGGGCCTCCGCCGCGTGTCGATGACCACCAACGCATCGCGCATCGCCCCTCGCGCCGTCGAACTGGTCGAGGCGGGTGTCGACGACTTCAACGTGAGCCTGGATGCCGTCGACGCCGACCTGTTCCGGCGCATGACCCTGCGCGAGATCGCGCCCGTGCTCGACGGCATCGAGGCCCTGGCGGCGGCGGGGGCCCGGGTCAAGCTCAACGCGGTCGTGGTACGCGGCGACAACGACGGCGAGATCGTGCGCCTGCTCGAATGGGCGATGGAGCGACACCTTCCGCTGCGCTTCATCGAATACATGCCGCTGGATGCGCCGGGACACTGGCGGCGCGACGCGGTGGTTTCCGAGGCCGACATGATCGCCGCCATCGAAAAGCGGGGGCATGTGGTCGAACGCCAGCCCCGCGGCGCCGACCCGGCCACGCCCTGGCGCATCGATGGGCACTACGAATTAGGCATCATCTCCACCGTTTCCAACCCTTTTTGCAGTACCTGCGACCGCCTGCGGCTCACCGCCACGGGCGAACTCTTCACTTGCCTGTTCTCGCCCGTGGGTATGCCGCTGGGTAAGCGAATGCGCGACGGTGCCGACGACGAGGCGCTCTCGGCGCTCGTCCGCAAGGCCGTGTGGCTCAAGGACGCGGGGTATGCCGCTCGCCCGGGCCCCGTCGCGCGTGCGACCACCATGCATACGATGGGCGGCTGAAGATCCCTTATGACAACGATCGTCTTCGAACTCTACGCCAGCCTCGAACGACTGGCCGGCACCCGCGAATACCGGCTCGACGCCGGCGACGCCGCCACGGTCGGCGATGCGCTGGATCGCCTGAACGCGGCGCGTCCCGAGCTTGCCGAATTGGTGGCTCGCTGCGCCTGCGCCTCGGGCGACGCTATCGTGCGCCGTACCGATCCCTTGCCCGGCGACGGACGCATCGCGCTGTTGCCGCCGGTGGCGGGAGGCTGACCATGGAGCGACACGTGCTGTCCGATCACCCCATCGCCATCGACGCGCTGCTCGAACTGGACGCCCACCCGGAATGCGGCGGCCTCGCCCTCTTCGTCGGTACCGTGCGCGACCACCACGAGGGACGCGCGGTGACCCGTCTTCGTTACACCGCGCATGAAGCCCTGGCCGGCAAGATCATCCGGGAGGTGGAACAGGCCACCCGGGACCGGTTCGGTGTGCCCTACGTGCGCATCGTGCACCGCCTCGGCGACCTCGCCATCGGCGACGTGGCCATCGCCTGCGTGGTGAGGGCGCCGCACCGCGCCGAAGCCTTCGACGCCTGCCGACATGCGGTGGACGCGGTGAAACATGGCGCGCCCATCTGGAAGGAAGAATTCTACGCCGACGGCAGCAGCGCCTTCGTGGAGGGCTGCTGCATCCGCGACGACCTCGACGCCGATGCCGCGGCGCCCCTCCACCATCGTCACACGCATGCGAGCCACGGATGAAAGACGTCGGCCTGAAACCGGACTCGCTGCGCGTGGCCCGGGCCACCGCCACCCTCCACGCGCCGGCGCATTGCATCGAGCGGCTGCATAGCGGCGACACGGAAAAAGGCGATGCGTTGAAGACCGCGCGCGTCGCCGGCATCCTCGCGGCCAAGCGTACGGACGAACTGATCCCGCTGTGCCATCCGTTGCCCATCCATCGCGCGGAAGTCACCTATGAACTCGACGAGACGTCCGTCAGGGTGATCGCCGAGGTGCAGACCATCGGCCCCACCGGGGTCGAGATGGAGGCGTTGACCGCGGCCAGCCTCGCCGCGCTCACGCTCTACGACATGCTCAAGCCGTACTGCGAGCCCGACGACATGCACATCGAGGCGTGCCGCCTCGAACGCAAGACGGGCGGCAAGTCGCATTACCGTCGACAGCTTTCGCAGCCGCGCGACGCGGCGGTCGTGGTGCTGTCGGACACCGTCGCCGCGGGCGCCGCGCGCGATACCGCGGGCGTCTTCGTGCGCGATGCGCTCGAGCAGGCCGGTTTCGGGCCGGTCGGCTACACGGTGATCGCCGACGACGCGGGCACCCTCGGCGACACGATCCGCCGCCTCGCCGAGGCGGGCGTGGCGTTGATCGTCACGGTGGGCGGGACGGGGTTGGGACCGCGCGACATCACCGTGGACACGGTGACGCCGATGCTCGACGTCGAGATCCCCGGCATCATGGAAGCCGCGCGCGCCTTCGGCCAACGGCGGATGCCCTTCGCCATGCTGTCCCGGGGCATCGCGGGCTACGTGCGGGATTCGTTGCTGCTCACGTTCCCGGGTAGTCGCGGCGGCGCCTCCGAATCGCTCGCCGCCACCTTACCGGGCATCGTCCACCTGATCGAGACCGCCCGCCGCGGCGGACGCCACGCCGGCGGATACGGCGAGGAAACCTGACCATGGCGTTGATTCCGCTCGAACAGGCCCTCGAACACTATGCGTGCGTCCGCCCGCTACCGGTGCATCGCGTACCGTTGGACATCGCGCTGGGGGCCGTGCTGGCGGAGTCGCCGAGATCGCGTCTTTCGTTGCCGCGCTTCACGCAGAGTGCGATGGACGGCTACGCGGTGCGCGCGGCTGACGGCGTCGGCCCCCGGGCCCTCATCGGCACTTCGGCGGCGGGGTCTCCCGCCGACGTGCATGTCGGCGAGGGACAGGCCGTGCGCATCCTCACCGGCGGCATGCTTCCCGACGGTGCCGACGCCGTCGCCCGCCAGGAAATCGTCGAGCGCGACGGCCAGGGCATCGTCTTGCGTGAAGCGGTGCGGGTGGGCGAAGCGATACGTCGCGAGGGCGAGGAACTCAAGCAAGGTGACGTGCTCGCCGAGGCGGGCCAGCGCGTGACCGCCGGCCTCGTCGCGGTGCTGGCGATGGCGGGCGTCGACGAAATCGACGTGCGCCGCCGTCCCCGCGTGTCCGTGCTGATCACGGGCGACGAGGTGCTGCGCGTGGGGCACCCCCTGGGTCCCGGTCAGATCTACGACGCGAACGGCCCGCTGCTTCGCGCGTGGTTCGTCGAGCATGGCTACGGCGAGCCGGTGATCGGCTACGTGAGGGACGACGAGCGGGAACTGGAAGAAGCCATGAGCGCGGCCCTCGACAGCGCCGACCTGGTCATCACCAGCGGCGGCGTGTCCGTGGGCGATCGTGATTACGTGCCGCTCGTCGCCGATCGACTCGGCGTGCGGCGGAAATTCTGGAAAGTGGCGCAGAAGCCGGGAAAACCGCTCTGGTACGGTGTTCGTGACGACGGCAAGGCCTTGCTGGGCATGCCCGGCAATCCGGGCGCGGTCCTGGTCTGCCTGGCGATCCACGCCCGGGCGGTACTTGGCCGTCTGGAAGGCGAAACGTCGAGCCAGCCGGCATGGTGCCATGGCGTGTTGACGACCAACGTGGAGGCCGACGCCGAGCGCGATCGACTCCTGCGGATGCGGCTGGACCTGGGCGACGGTACCGCGCGCCTGACGCTGTTGCCGAAGCAGGAGTCGCACATGCTCAGCAATCTCGCGTCGGCCCACGTGCTGGCATGGTTGCCCTCGCGCGGCGAGCCGTTCGCGGCGGGCGAACGGGTAGCGTGGATTTCTCTTTGAGAGCCGAAACGCATCGCGGACAGGGCCCGCTCCGACCCTTCGGTAGATACGCTGCTACCGAAGGGTGGGAGCGGACCCTGTCCGCGATTCCCGCGAAGCGGAAGCTTTACCAGGCCTTCACGTCCGACACGACGACCGTGTAATCCTGCATGTCCGACGAGTAGCGGAACAGGCGGCCCAGGTCGAAGTCCACGCTCTTGCCCGGCTCGATGTTCGAGGTGCCGGCCGGCCAACCCTGCTTGCTGGCGACGACCTTGCCCGAGGCGTCCTTCGCGTCGATGCGGATCTGCGCGGCGGCGGGTTCGCTGCACTTGTTGACGAGGTTGCCCTTCATGCTGAAACGCGGCTGGCCGGCGCCCTGCTGGATCTTCACGGCGAAGCCGTCGACGGCGAAATCCTTGGCGGTGCAGGCCGCATGGGCCGAGAGCGGAGCCGCGATCAGCAGCGCGGCAGCGATGGCGATCTTTTTCATTGGTGGTCCCTATGGTGATGAATAAACCGGACGCCGCGAAATAGGGCGTTGCCGACTTATCGGCGGGAACATCCAAGACTTTAGGCTTTACGACAGGGCCGTTTCGAAGAGGTCGCCCACCGGCGTCGCGGGCTCGAACCAGCGCTTGACCGGGGCGAAGGTCCGGCGGTGGGCATGGCAGGGGCCCAGGCGATCCAGGGCCTCGATGTGCTCGGGTACGGCGTAGCCCTTGTGCCGGGCGAAGCCGTAGCCCGGATGCACGGCGTCGAGGGCTTGCATGTGCCGGTCACGGCTTACCTTGGCGAGAATCGAGGCCGCGCTGATGGCCGGTTCGGTGGCATCGCCGCCGATCACGGCCCGGGCTTCGCAGGGCAGGGTGCGGGGCAGGCGATTGCCGTCGATCAGCGCCATCTGCGGTGCCAGGGACAGGCCCATGAGCGAGCGGGTCATGCCGACCATGGTGGCCTGGAAGATGTTGATCCGGTCGATTTCCTCGCGCTCGACGAAGATCACCGTCCAGGCCAGGGCGCGCTCGACGATGCGTCCGTAGAGCTTTTCGCGGGTGGCCTCGTCGAGTTGCTTGGAGTCGTTGAGCCCGCGGATGGGTCGCTCGGGATCGAGGATGACGGCCGACACCACCACCGGGCCGGCCAGCGGGCCACGGCCGGCCTCGTCCACCCCGGCGACGATCAGATCGCGGGCGAGCTGGCGGGTGACGTTGAGCTTGCGGGGCATGGTCGAAAGGCTAGTGGGGTTCGGTCGTGCCGACAAGGTTCGGGACGTGAGGTTGATCCATGAGTTCGGCGATGGCCTCGGCGGCGCGATCCGCGGCTTTTCCTTCCAGCCCACCACGCAGCTCCCGATGCAGGAACTCGAACGCCGCCACCACGGCGCTCCGGCGTTCGCTGTCGCCGAGCAGGTCGAGGGTGGCGCCGGCGAGGTTGTCGGCGGTGCAGTCGTCCTGCATGAATTCGGGCACCAGGAGGTGCTGGCCCAGCCCGCAGGCGCGGGCGAGGATGTTGGGCAGGCTGTAGACGTCGGTCTTCAGCATGCGCAGCGCCTTGGCGATGCGATAGCTCGTGGGCGATACGCGGTAGCCCACCACCATCGGCCGCTTGGCGAGCATGGCTTCGAGCGTGGCGGTGCCGGAAGCGAGCAGCACCGCGTCGGCGGCCAGCATCGCCTCGTGGGCACGACCGTCGGTAAGCAGGGGGGGAAGACCGGGAAAATCGGCCAGCAGCTCGGCAAGGCGCGCATGCACGCGTTCGTTGGCCGAGGGCACCACGATGCGCAGCGACGGCATCGAACGGGCGACGCGGCGTGCCGCTTCGACGAAAATGGCGCCGACGCGTTCGATCTCGCTCGGGCGGCTGCCGGGCAGCACGGCGAGCACGGGGGCATCGTGGGGCAGGCCCAGCGCGTCACGCGCGGCAGCGCGATCGGACACCATGGGAAAGCGGTCGGCGAGCGGATGGCCCACGAAGCGCGCGTCGATGCCGTGCTTCGCGTAGATCGGCGGCTCCATGGGAAACAGGCAGAGCACGCGATCGGCCGAGCGGCCGATCTTCTCGGCACGCTTCTCGCGCCAGGCCCACACCGACGGGCTCACGTAGTGCACCGTGGCGAGGCCGGCCTGCTTGAGCCGGCGCTCCACGCCGAGGTTGAAGTCGGGCGCGTCGATGCCGACCACGACATCGGGCCGTTCGGCCAGGAGCCGCGCGACCAGGGTCTTGCGCAGGCGAAGCAGGCGGGGCAGGTGCTTCACCACCTCGGCAAAGCCCATCACCGACAGCTCGCGAATGTCGTGCCATGACTCGAAGCCGCGGGCCAGCATGCGGGCCCCGCCGATACCGGCGAACCGGGCGCCGGGGTAGCGGAGGCGGAGCGCTTCGATGAGATCGGCACCCAACTGGTCGCCGGAATCCTCGCCGGCGATGAGCGCGATGAAGGGTCCTTGCGTGGTGTGTGTCATGCCGGTGCCACGTCAGCGGGCGATCGTGCGCTCGCTGCGATCGAGAAACTCCAGCATCTGCCGCACGTCTTCGCTGGTTTCGGCCTGTGCCTGAAGCTGTTCACGAGCCTCGGCCAGCGGCAGGCCCGCCATGTAGAGCGTGCGGTAGGCGCGCTTGATGGCGGCGATGCGGTGGGTGTCGAAACCGCGCCGCTTCAGGCCCTCGCTGTTGATGCCGCGCGGGCGGCCACGGGTTTCGTTGGCCATCATCACGAACGGAGGGACGTCGGAACCGACCAGGCAACCCATGCCGAGGAAGGCATGCGCGCCGACCTTGCAGAACTGGTGCACGCCCGAATAACCGGACAGGATGGTCCAGTCGCCGATTTCCGCATGGCCGGCCAGGGCGGAGTAATTCGAGAACACGACGTTGTTGCCCACCTGGCAGTCGTGCGCGATGTGCACGTAGGCCAGCAGCCAATTGTCGTTGCCGATGCGCGTGATGCCGCCGCCGTCGCCGGTGCCGCGGTTGATCGTGACGAACTCGCGGATGAGGTTGCGATCGCCGATCGCCACCTCGGTGCGCTCGCCCTGCCATTTCTTGTCCTGCGGCGGACCGCCGATGGAGGCGAACTGGAGAATCCGGTTGTCGCGCCCGATGGTGGTGGGCCCCTCGATGACCACGTGGGGGCCGATGGTGGTGCCCTCGCCGACGACCACGTCGGCACCGATGATGGTGTAGGCACCGATGCTGACGTTGTCCGCGATTCGCGCGGACGGGTCGATCTGCGCGGTCGGATGGATCATTTGTCGTTCCTCGCGGCGCACATCAGTTCGCAGCAGGCCACCACCTTGCCGTCGACCAGCGCCCTGGCCTCGAACAGGCCCATGCCGCGGATCAGGCGCTTGAGGGAGACTTCCATGCGCAACTGGTCGCCCGGCGCCACCACCGAGGAGAAGCGGGCGTTGTCGACCTTCACCAAGTAGAACAGCGGGCTTCCGCCCTGGCCGTCCATCTGGCTGGTGATCTGGGTGAGCAGGCCGGCGGTCTGCGCCATGGCCTCGACGATGAGCACGCCCGGCATCACCGGGTGCCCGGGGAAATGGCCCTGGAAGAACGGTTCGTTGATCGTGACGTTCTTGATGGCGGTGATGGTCTTGCCGGGATCGATCTCGATCACGCGGTCGACCAACAGGAACGGATAGCGGTGCGGCAGCAGTTGCTGGATCTGTTCCACGTCCACCGGGAGCTTCACGGCGGCTTTCGAATCGCTCATTGCCCTTTGTCCTTTTCCAGCGCCGCCAGGCGGCGCGCGTACTCGTCGAGGTGTTTCATGCGTGCCGCGTTGCGCCGCCATTGGCGGTTTTCCTGCAGCGGGGAACCTGAAGAATATTCACCCGGCTCACGGATCGATGCCGTGACCAGGCTCTTGGCCGTGATGGTAACCCGGTCGGCCAGTTCGAGGTGGCCGAGGATGCCCGCGTTGCCGCCGATGAGGCAGTAGCGGCCGATTTTCGCGCTGCCGGCCACGGCCGAGCACCCGGCCATGGCGGTATGGGCGCCGATGTGCACGTTGTGGGCGATCTGGATCTGGTTGTCGAGCCGAACGTCTTCCTCAAGCACCGTATCGTCGAGCGCACCGCGGTCGATGGTGGTATTGGCGCCGATTTCGCAGTCGTCGCCGATCCGCACGCCGCCGAGCTGGGGCAGCTTCACCCAGTGGTCGCGGTCGAAGGCGAGGCCGAAACCGTCCGAGCCGATCACCGCGCCGGGGTGGACCAGCACGCGCTTGCCCAAGGTGACGCGGATCACCAGGGTGACTCGGGCGACCAGGCGCGAATCGGCGCCCACCACGCAGCCGGGGCCGATGGTGCATCCCGGTCCGAGGATGGCGCCTTCCTCGATCACCGCGCCGTCCTCGACGACGCAGCAGGGGCCCACGCTGGCCGTGGGATGCACGCGGGCGGAGGCGGACACCACGGCACTGGGATGGATGCCCCGCGGCGCGGCGGCATGCTTCTCGAACAGGGCGGCGATCTTCGCGTAGGCGACGTAGGGGTCCTTCGCCACCAGGGCCGCGCCCTGGCGCAGCGGCAGGGCGTCGGCGTTGAGCACGACGATGCCGGCCCGGGTGTCGGCCAGTTGCGAGGTGTATTTCGGGTTGGAGAGGAAGGTGAACTGCGTCGGCGTGGCCGTGGCCAGGGTGCCGATGCCGTCGACCGCGGTGGCCGGATCGCCATGCGCCTCGAGCCCGAACCGCTCGGCCAGTTCGCCAAGCGTGAATTGCGGATTCCCGCTCACAGGAAAGCTCCCAAAAAGAAGGGGTGGCAGAGGATCGCCCCCTGCCACCCCACGATTCTACTTACTGTTTACCCTTTACGGTCCACGCCTTAGAACGTGTTGCCGAAGGTGAACTGGATGCGCTCGACGAAGCGGTTGTCGTCGGTCTTCTTACGGAACGGCACGGCGAAGTTGATGATCAGCGGGCCGATCGGCGCCTGCCACTGCAGCGAGAGGCCGGTGGAAGCGCGCAGTTCGCTGGCGTCGAAGGACGAGTAGTCCTTGTAGACGTTGCCGACGTCGACAAACCAGCTCACGCGGGCCGTGTTCACGTCCTTCAGGAAGGGCAGGGGCAGGAACATCTGCGCGGTACCCAGCACCTTGAAGGCGCCACCGATCGGCTGGCCGTAGGAGTAATAGCCGCCGCTGCATCGACCGTGGCTGTCCGGATTGGGGCTGGCGCTGCCGCCGTCGCAGAGGCGGGGACCCAGGGTGTTGTCCTGGAAGCCGCGCACGTCGCGCACGCCGCCCGCGTAGTAGTTCTCCCAGAAGGGGAACTGCACCTTGTCGCCCTTGCTGTAGATCTTGGCGCCCACCGTGCCGTCGGGATTGATCGCGTAGCCGTCGTTGTCGTACGTCTGGCCGTAGGTCTTGCCATAGCCGACCTGACCGTCGAGATAGAGCACGAAGCCCTTGCCGATGGGCCAATAGTGGTTGGCTTCGCCGAACAGCTTGTAGAACTGCACCGTCGAGCCGGGCAGCGCACCCTCGATCGACGCCGTCAGCTGGCCGCCACGGGTGGGCGCCCAGTAGCTGTTGCGGGTGTCGTGGGTGTAGCCCAGGCTCGTGGTCCACGAGTGGATGGTCTTGTTGCCGATGGCCCGCTGGTACGCCGAAAGCTGGGACGGCGTCAGGTACGACGTGTTGATGAGGTTGGAGCTGACGCCCAGGCTCGTCGACAGCGAATCGTAGTCGGTGATCGGGAACGACAGCGTGGTCTGGAACGACTTGGTGCTGTAGGTGTAGTTCGCCAGGTCGGTGTCGCCGTAATCGAGCTTGCTGTAACCGAGGTTATAGCCCAGCTGGATGCCCGAGTCGGTGAGGTACGGGTTCACGTAGCTGGCGTTGATGCGCTTGTAGTACGTGCTGGTTTCCGCGCCGATCGAGAAGCGGTCGCCCGTACCCAGGAAGTTGTTCTGCGACACCGAGGCCGACAGGATGATGCCGGAGTACTGCGAGTAGCCCACGCCGAACATCAGCGAGCCGGCGGACTGTTCTTCCACCTTCACCGTGAGGTCGACCTGGTCGACGGTGCCCGGCACGAGCTGCTTGTCGACATCGACGGTCTTGAAGTAGCCGAGGCGCTGCAGGCGGGTCTTCGAACGGTCGATGGCGCCCTGCGCGTACCACGCGCCCTCGAGCTGGCGCATTTCGCGGCGGAGCACCTCGTCTTCGGTGCGGGTGTTGCCCTGGAACACCACGCGGCGCACGTACACGCGCTTGCCCGGCTCGATGAAGAGGGTGAGGTCGGCGGTGCGCTTGTCCTTGTCGAGCTTGGGCACCGGGGTGACCTTCGCGAAGGCGTAGCCGATGTTCGCGAGGATGCCCTTGATGGCGTCGGTGCTGGCTTCGATGGCCGCGTGGTTGAAGGTGTCGCCCTTGTGCACGTAGACCAGCTTGCGCAGCGTCTCTTCGGGCAGGATCAGCTCACCGAGCAGCTTCACGTCGGAGACGGTGTAGACCTCGCCTTCCTTGACGCTGGCGTCGACGTACATGCTGCGCTTGTCCGGGCTGATCGCCACCTGGGTGGAATCCAGGCCGAAATCGGCGTAGCCGCGGTTGAGGTAGTAGTTGCTGAGCTTCTCGAGGTCGCCCGAGAGCTTTTCGCGCGAGTACTGGTCGTCCTTGGAGTACCACGACAGCCAGCCGGTGGTGTTGGACTCGAAACCGTCGCGGATGGCCTTGTCGGGGAAGGCCTTGTTGCCGACGATGTTGATTTCCTTGATCTTGGCCGCCTTGCCTTCGCGAATTTCGATATCGATGGCGACGCGGTTGCGATCGAGGCGGGTCACGTGCGGTTCGACCGACACGTTGTACTTGCCGCGGTTGTAGTACTGGCGGATGAGCTCCTGCTGCACGCGGTCGAGCGACAGGCGGTCGAAGGTCTCGCCTTCGGCCAGGCCGATTTCCTTCAGGCCCTTGCGCAGGTCGTCTTCCTTGATGTCCTTGTTGCCGCGCAGGGTGAGTTTGGCGATGGCCGGGCGCTCCACGACCTTGATCACCAGGATGTCGCCCTGGCGGTCGAGTTCGACGTCGCTGAAGAACTTGGTCTGGTAGAGGGCGCGGATCGCGGCCTGGGCCTTGTCGTCACTCAGCGTGTCGCCCTTTTCGACGGGCAGGTAGCTCAGTACCGTGCCCTGCGCGATACGCGTCAGGCCATCGATACGGATGTCGGAAACGACGAACGGCTCGAAAGCAAGCGCATTGGCGGACAGGGAGGCAAGCAGGATCAGGGCGGCGATACGCTTCATCGTCGATTCCGTTGGGTTAATTCCAGCCGCAGGCGGACGAGGCCGGCGACCGAAGAGGAGCACGCGCCGGACTCATGCCCGGCGTCGTTCGGCCATGGGCGCGGATGCGTCCAGGGCCTGGGTGATACGGTTGTGGTTCGGGTCCGCGCAACGCGTGGGCCTTCGTCACGAGACGAGCATTCGCTGGATGTCGTTGAAAAACGCCAACCCCATCAGGGTAAACAGCAAGGCGAGCCCCACATACTGGCCTGCGATCATCGTGCGTTCGCTTACCGGACTGCCTTTGACCAACTCGATAAGGTAATACAGCAGGTGTCCACCGTCCAAGACGGGGATGGGCAGCAGGTTCAGGATGGCCAGGCTGAGCGAGACCAGCGCGAGGAAATTGAGGAACCAGCCGAGGCCGCGGTTGGCCGAGTCGTTGGCGACCTGCGCGATGCCGATCACGCCGGAAAGGTTCTTGGTGGAGGCCTCGCCGGAAAGCATCTTGCCGATCAGCCCCAGCGTGTTGCGGGTACCGGTCCAGGTGGCCGACAGCGACTCGGTGAAGGCGCGTACCGGCCCGTAGCGCAGCGTGGCGGCCTCGGGCGGCACGGCGGAGATGCCGATCATCCAGCGGACCGGCTGGCCTTCCTCGGACTTCATGCGTGCCGTGAGTTCCACCGTGGAGGGCTGTCCGTCGCGCACGATGGCCAGCGAGAGCTTCGGCGACTTCTTCGCTTCGTCGGGCACCAGCTTGGTGAAGGCCTCGAAGTTGTCGACGGGGATGCCGTTGACGCCGACGATGCGGTCGCCGGGGCGCAGGCCGGCCAGGGAGGCGGGGTCGCCCGGCAGCACCGTGCCGACCACGGCCGGCAGGGGCGCCATGGCCAGGCCGAGCTGGTTGAAGCGCTGGCCGATGTCGCCGGTGTTGTCGAGCTTCTGCAACGGCAGGACCACGTCACGCTGCGCGCCGTCGGTGCCCTTCACGCGGACCGGCAGCGGCGAGGTGCCGAGCAGCGCATTGGCGAGCACGTCCATGGCGTCGCTCCAGGTGCCCACCGGCTGGCCGTCCATCGCGACGATTCGGTCGCCCGGGCGAATGCCCGCCTGGGCGGCGACGGAGGAAGGCGCGGCGGTGACCATCGGCGCGACGTCGGGCTTGCCCACGATGTACATCGCCCAGAAGGCGGCGACGGTGAAGATCAGGTTGAACGCGGGACCGGCGGCGACGATGGCGATGCGCTTCCATACGGGCTTGGCGGTGAATTCCTCACCCGCCTGGGAGGGATCGACGTCCGCCTCGCGGGCGTCGAGCATCTTCACGTAGCCGCCCAGCGGAATCGCGGCGATCTGGTATTCGGTGCCGTCCTTCGCGACGCGCCGCCACAAGGGGCGTCCGAAACCGACCGAGAAGCGCAGCACGCGCACGCCACAGCGGCGCGCGACCCAGTAGTGGCCGAATTCGTGAAAGGTCACCAGGACGCCCAGCGTCACCAGCAGCCAGAATACGGAACCAAGGAAAGGGCTCATCGGGAAAGACGGGTCTCGAAAAAAAACGTTTGGGTGGAGCGAGTTTAGCAGTAAGCGCGGCGGAGCACGTCGCGTGCCGACCGACGCGCCTCCGCGTCGCGTTCCGCGAGGGTCTGGACATCGACCACGGCTTGGGCCGGCAGTTCCTGAAGAACGCGTTCGACGACCTCGGCGATGCCAAGGAAGGGCAGGGTGCCGCCGAGGAAGGCGTCCACGGCCACTTCATTGGCCGCGTTCAGGATGGCGGTGGCGTCGCCCCCGGCGCGCAGGGCCTCGAAGGCCAGGGCCAGGCAACGGAAGGTGCGGGTGTCGGGCGCCTCGAAGTCGAGCCGGGCGTGGGCCGCCAGGTCGAGGGGGGGGACCCCGGCCTCGATGCGCTCGGGCCAGGCCAGCGCGCAGGCGATGGCCGTGCGCATGTCGGGGTTGCCTAGCTGGGCCAGCATGGAGCCGTCCACGTAGTCGACCAGCGAGTGCACGAGGCTCTGCGGGTGGACGACCACCTCGATGGCATCCGGCGGCGCCTGGAACAGATGGTGGGCCTCGATGACCTCCAGCCCCTTGTTCATCAGGGTGGCCGAATCGACCGAGATCTTCCGGCCCATCGACCATTTCGGATGGGCGCAGGCCTGGTCGGGCGTGACGCTGCCCAGCTCGGCGCGCGTGCGGCCACGGAAAGGGCCGCCCGATGCGGTGAGCACCAACCGTCGGACGCCCGAGCGACCGACGCCGGGGCGGCCCTGCGGCAGGCATTGGAAGATCGCGTTGTGCTCGGAGTCGACGGGGATCAGGTCGCCGCCACCCTCGTGCAAGGCGGCGAGCAGCAGCTCGCCGGCCATCACGATGGATTCCTTATTGGCCAGCAGAAGCCGTTTTCCCGCGCGTGCGGCGGCAAGCGTGGAATCCAGGCCCGCGGCGCCCACGATGGCGGCCACTACCGTGTCGCATAGCGGGCCGGCCGCGGCGGCGGTCACCGCGTCGGCGCCGGAGGCCACCTCGCAGCGCACGCCGGCGGCCGCGAGTCGACGGGCCAGGTCGGCTTCCATCGAGGGATCGGCGACGATGGCGAGATCCGGCCTGAAGCGTTCGCAGAGCCGCGCAAGGGCTTCGGTGCCGCGGTGGGCCACCAGCACGCTGGCGCGGAAACGATCGGGGTGGCGGGCGATGACGTCGAGCGTGCTGGTGCCGATGGAGCCGGTGGCGCCGAGCACCGCGACCTGGCGAAGCGTCATCGTCAGAGTCCGAGCAGGAGTTTGCCGGCCGCGAAGATCGGCAGCGCGGCGAACACGCTGTCGAGACGGTCGAGCAAGCCTCCATGGCCGGGAAAGAGCGCGCCGGAATCCTTCACGTCCGCGTGGCGCTTGAGCAGGCTTTCGTAGAGATCGCCGACCACGGCGATGGCGACCGTCAGCACGCCGAGCACGAGCATGCCCAGCAGTTGCGCACCGTCGCGCACGCCCAGCAGGTAACCGCCGAGCGGGGCGACCGCGCCGCCGGCCAGCACCGCGCCGTAGACGCCCGCCCAGGTCTTCCCCGGGCTGATGCGCGGCGCGAGCTTGCGGCGACCGAAACGGCGGCCGCTGAAATAGGCTCCGGTATCGGCGGCCCAGACGATGACCAGGGCCAGCAGGGTCCACCAATGACCGCGGTCGCTGCCGTGCAGGGCGATGGCGGAGGCCAGCGCGGGTACGATCACCAGCACGCCCGCACCGAGCTTGAGCAGGCGGTTTTCGCTGTTTGGGGCGGCGGCGAAGGTGAAGTGGCGCAACCAGAAGCAGCAGCCGATCCACCAGGCTACGCCGACGAAGGTAAGCACCGTGAGCACGCCCGGAGTGCGCACCACGACCAGGGCGCCCAGCAGGGCGGCGGCCAGCGCCGCCACGATGCCGCGCCCGACGGGCGTGCGGCAACCGGCGAGCAGGCTCCATTCCCAGGCCGCGATGACGAAGACCAAAGCCACCACGGCGGCGAAGAAGCCGGTCGGCGGCAGCAGGATGAGCGCCAGGACCAGGGGCAGGAGGATCGCGGCGGTGGTGATGCGTTGCTTCAGCATGATCTGAGGGTCAGCCCGTGGTGGCGACCTGTTCGCCGGTGCGGCCGTAGCGGCGCTCGCGGCGGGCATAGTCGTCGATGGCCTCGGCGAGGCAGGCCTGGTCGACGTCGGGCCACAGGGTGTCGGTGAAATACAGCTCGGCGTAGGCGATCTGCCAGAGAAGGAAGTTGCTCACCCGATGCTCGCCACCGGTGCGGATGAAGAGATCGAGCGGCGGCTGGTCGGCGAGGCAGGTGTAGCCGTGAAGGCGGGTTTCGTCGATCTCGGAGGCGGCGAACTCGCCGCGCGCCACGGCCTCGGCGGCGCGGCGCGCGGCGTTGGCGATGTCCCAGCGGCCGCCGTAGTTCACGGCCACGTTCATGTTGAGGGCCGTGTTGCCGGCCGTGCGCTCCATGGCGCCCTGCATGCGCTTGCGCAACTCGGGCGCGAAGGCGTCGAGGTCGCCGACGAAGCGGATGCGCACGCCGTTGCCGTGCAGTTCGTCCACTTCGCGGTCGATGGCCTTGAGGAACAGCTCCATCAATGCCGACACCTCGGTGGGCGGGCGCTTCCAGTTTTCGCTGGAAAAGGCGAATAGGGTGAGCGACTCGATGCCGCGGCGCAGGCAGAATTCCACCGCCTCGCGCACGGCTTTCTGACCGGCGTGGTGCCCGAACGTACGGGGCCGCAGGCGCTGTTTCGCCCAGCGGCCGTTGCCGTCCATCACGATGGCGAGATGGCGTGGTACCCGCGCGTCGGGCTTCGGGGCCATGCAGGCGAACCGATGGCGCGTCAGAGCGCCATCAGCTCCTTTTCCTTTTCCGACACCACGTCGTCGACGTTCTTGACGTACTTGTCGGTGAGCTTCTGGATGTCGTCGTCGGCGCGCTTCTTGTCGTCTTCCGTGATGGCCTTGTCCTTCAGCAGCTTGTCGACGTGCTGGATGGCGTCGCGGCGCACGTTGCGGATGGCGATCTTGGCCTGTTCGCCCTCCTTCGCCACGCTCTTGGCGAGCTCCTTGCGGCGCTCCTCGGTCGGCGGCGGGAAGTTGAGGCGGATGTCCATGCCCATGGTGGTGGGCGTGATGCCGAGGTCGGACGCCATGATGGCCTTCTCGATCGGGCCGATCATGGCCTTGTCGAACGGCTTGACCGACAGCGAGCGGGCATCGGGCGTGGTCACGTTGGCGACCTGCGCCAGCGGGGTATCGGTGCCGTAATAGGGCACCTTGATGTTCTCGAGGATCTGCGGGTTGGCGCGACCGGTGCGGATCGACTTCAGGTCGTGCTTGAGCGAATCGATGCTCTTGCCCATGCGGGTCTCAGCATCTTTCTTGATGTCGTTGATCATGGGCTTGTTTCCGGTGGAACGGTCAGCAGGCGAGTATAGCAGGGAGGGCGGCGCGGCCGTGCCGCGCCGCACCGTGGCGCCCGGGCGGTTCAGCCGGCGTCGACGAGGGTGCCGACGGGCTCGCCCTTCATGATCTTCATGAGGTTGCCGGGCTCGGTCATGTCGTAGATGCGCAGCGGCAGCTTGTTTTCACGGCACAGGGCGATGGCGGCGGTGTCCATCACCTCGAGGCGGCGCTCGATGACCTGGTTGTAGGTGAGGTGTTCGTAGCGGGTGGCGTCGGCATGGCGCTTCGGGTCGGCGCTGTACACGCCGTCGACCTTGGTGGCCTTCAGCAGCAGGTCGGCACCCACTTCCACGGCACGCAGGGCGGCGGCGGAGTCGGTGGTGAAGAACGGATTGCCGATGCCGGCGGCGAAGAGGGTGACGCGGCCCTTTTCGAGGTGGCGGATGGCGCGACGGCGGATGAAGTCCTCGCAGACTTCGTTGATCTTGATGGCGCTCATCGTGCGAGCTTCGCCGCCGAGCTTCTCGATGGCGTCCTGCATGGCCAGCGCGTTCATCACGGTGGCGAGCATGCCCATGTGGTCGCCGGTGACGCGATCCATGCCCGACGCGGCCAGGCCGGCGCCGCGGAAGATGTTGCCGCCGCCGATGACGACGCCGACCTGCACGCCGGCATCGCGCACTTCGAGGATTTCCTTCGCGAGACGGCCGATCACCTTGGGATCGATGCCGTAGTCTTCGCTGCCCATGAGGGCTTCACCGGAGAGCTTGAGCAGGATGCGGCGATGATTCAGCGGGGTGCTCATGGGGGGTCTCCAGATTGTGTGGGGCAAAACGCGCGTAGTGTAGCGCGCGTTCTTTGTTACAGGAACGTGAAAAACTGTCGCAATTCACCAAACCGGGAACGACCCTTGTTTGCGTTCATGAGTCCGTCGGTCGCTCCCGGTCCCTGGGGGACGCCTTGGGTGGGGAGGCGGGCATAAAAAAAGGCCGCGATCGCTCGCGGCCTTTTTCGTGAACCGGTGGGAGAGGCTTACGCCAGGCCCGCCTGCTTCATCACTTCGGCGGCGAAGTCGTCCACCACCTTTTCGATGCCTTCGCCAACGGCAAGGCGCTTCACGTCGATGATTTCGGCGCCGCCCTTCTTGAGGGCTTCGGCGACCGTGACGTCACCGTCGAGCACGTACGGCTGACCGACGAGGGTCGCCTCGGCGAGGATCTTGTTGACCTTGCCGGTGACGATCTTGTCGAGGATGTCGGCCGGCTTGGCCTTTTCCTTGTCGGACATCTTCGAGAGTTCGATTTCCTTTTCCTTCTCGAGGAAGTCGGCCGGCACGTCTTCGACCTTGATGAACTTGGGGTTCATCGCGGCCACGTGCATGGCGATGCCCTTGGCCAGTTCTTCCGAACCGCCCTTGAGGGACACCAGCACGCCGATGCGGCCGTTGTGCGAGTAGGCGCCGATCGGGCCGTCGTTCTTGACCTCGGCCATGCGGCGCACGTCGAACTTCTCGCCGATGGTGAGGGTGAGGGCCTTGGCGCTGTCTTCGACGGTGGAGTCGCCGAGCTTGGCGGCCTTCAGCGCGTCGATGTCGGCGACGTCGGAGTCGAGGGCGACGTTGGCGACATCCTTGGTGAACTGGATGAAGCCCTCGTTGCGCGAGGAGAAGTCGGTTTCGCTGTTCACTTCGACCATCACGGCCTTGCCGGCCTTGCTGGCCACGGCGATGAGGCCTTCGGCGGCAACGCGGTCAGCCTTCTTGTCGGCCTTGGCCGCGCCGCTCTTGCGCAGCGCTTCCATTGCCGCCTCGATATCGCCGTTGTTTTCGACGAGTGCCTTCTTGCACTCCATCATGCCGACGCCGGAACGCTCACGCAGATCCTTGACGAGGCTTGCGGTGATCTCAGCCATGGTGATTCCTCAATGATTTCGTTGGGCGCCGCGGCGGGGATGCCGCGGCGCCGGGTCATGCCTTTCGAAAGCGGTGCGGGCGCTTACGCGCGGCCGCGGCCACCCTCGCGACCACCGTCACGGCCGCCTTCGCGGCGCGGGGCGCCCTTCTTGGCGGGCGGGCGACGGTCGCCACGCGGGGCGGCCTCGTCCTTCGCGACCGGGTTGCCTTCCTCGTCGAGCTCGACGAACTCGTTGGCATCGCCGCGGGCGGCGTGCTGCGGAGCGGCGGCCTTGCCTTCGAGGATCGAATCGGCGGCGGCGCGGGCGTAGAGCTGGATGGCGCGGATGGCGTCGTCGTTACCCGGGATGGCGTAGTCGACGAGGGCCGGGTCGTAGTTGGTATCGACGACGGCGACGACCGGGATGCCCAGCTTGCGGGCTTCCTGCACGGCGATGTCTTCATGGCCGATGTCGACAATGAACAGGGCGTCCGGCAGGCGGTTCATGTCCTTGATGCCGCCGAGCGAGTTCTGCAGCTTCTCGCGTTCGCGACGACGGGCCAGCACTTCGTGCTTGACCAGACGGTCGAACGAACCGTCGGTTTCGGCGGCTTCGAGTTCCTTCAGGCGGGCGACCGACTGCTTCACGGTACGGAAGTTGGTCAGCATGCCGCCGAGCCAGCGGGCGGTGACGAACGGCTGGCCGGCGCGGCCGGCTTCCTCGGCCAGGGCCTCGCGGGCGGAGCGCTTGGTGCCGACGAAGAGGATGGTGCCGCCCTTCTGGGCCAGGCCCGAGAGGAAGTTCATCGCGTCGGTGAAGAGCGGGAGCGTCTTCTCGAGGTTGATGATGTGGATCTTGCCGCGGGCGCCGAAGATGTACGGAGCCATCTTGGGGTTCCAGTAACGGGTCTGGTGGCCGAAATGGACGCCGGCTTCCAGCATCTCGCGCATGGTGACTTGTGCCATGGAATACTCCTGGGCGAACCGCACGAGGCGGTTCTATGGGGGTTGGGACCTCCACGCATCCCCGGCTTCGACCCGTTCCGATCCGCGGAGCCTTTCGCTCGTCGACGGCGGAAAGGGCACCCCGAAGGCGGTGCCGATGCGTGTGTGGCGTTAAAAGCGATCGCTTCGGACGGGGCCATGACGGCGCCGTGCGGTTACAATCGCGCTTCGAATCGCCGCCGCGGCCACGTAGGAGTGGCTTCGCCGGACAGCAAAACTCGCTAATTGTAGCCTTCCGGGGTCCGTCGCCGCAAGTCGCACTGGAATTCGGGCCCGGGTGCCGCCATCTCGCTTGGTGGCCCCAATCCCCTGAGGGCAAAGGAAAAAAAGAGAGACCACCATGGCAGTCGTACCGAAGACCCCCGAAGAGATCCAGGCCATGCGCGAGGCCGGCCGCCTGGCCGCCGAGGTGCTGGCGATGCTGGTGCCGCACGTGAAGCCGGGCGTCACCACCGAGGAGCTCGACCGGCTCGCCCACGACCACATCGTGAACGTGCAGAAGGCGATCCCGGCCAACGTGGGCTACCGCGGCTTTCCCAAGACGGTCTGCACCTCGGTCAACCACGTGATCTGCCACGGCATCCCGAGCCCGGGCAAGGTGCTGAAGGACGGCGACATCGTCAACATCGACGTCACCGTCATCAAGGACGGCTGGCACGGCGACACCAGCCGCATGTATTTCGTGGGCACGCCCAGCGTGCTGGCCAAGCGCCTGGTGGACACGACCTTCGAGGCCATGATGAAGGGCATCGAGGCGGTGAAGCCCGGCGCCACCCTGGGCGACGTGGGCGCGGCGATCCAGAAGCACGCCGAGGCGGCGGGTTTCTCGGTGGTGCGCGAGTACTGCGGCCACGGCATCGGCAAGGTCTACCATGACGAGCCCCAGGTGCTGCATTACGGGCGCCCGGGTACCGGCCTGGAGCTCAAGCCGGGCATGACCTTCACCATCGAGCCGATGGTCAACGCCGGCAAGCCGCAGACCAAGTCGCTGCCCGACGGCTGGACGGTGGTCACCAAGGATCACTCGCTCTCGGCCCAGTGGGAGCACACCATCGCGGTCACCGAAGACGGCTTCGAGATCCTCACGCCCTGGCCCGACGCGGCCTGACGTCCCACCGGCGAGGGTCGCTCGATCCTCGTCCGCGCCATCTTCCGTCGTTCCCGAGGGCCATGAAGTGACGCTCCCGAAGCTTCCGCGCCTGCCTGCCGTGGTGCCGCGCTCGGGCGTGTCGCCGGAGGCGAGGCGCTCGTTGCGCCAGTTGCTCGGCGATGCCGACCGCGCGCTCGCCACCAGCTTCCGCGACGGCGAGGACGCCACGGCGCTCGCCGCCCGCCGGGCCGACGTGGTCGACCGCGTGGTGGTGCACGCCTGGATCGCCTGTCTGGGCGATACCACCGCCGCGGCCCTGTTCGCGGTGGGCGGTTTCGGCCGCGGAATGCTCTTTCCCTATTCCGACGTCGACCTGCTCGCCCTGGTCGGCGAGAACTCCCCCACGCTTTCCCGCGCGCTGGAGAACTTCTTCGCCTGCCTGTGGGACATCGGCCTGAAGCCCGGCCACGCGGTGCGCACCGTGGCGCAATGCCGCGAACTCGCGGCGCGCGACGCGAGCGTGTTCACCAGCCTGCTCGACGCCCGCCGCCTCGCCGGCCAGCCGGATCTGGCGCAGGGCCTGCGGGGGATCCTCGACGACCCCTCGCTGTGGCCGCCGCGCGACTACCTGCGCGTCCGGCTCGCCGAGCGCGATGCGCGCCATGCGCGCTACGACGACACGGCGCAAAACCTCGAACCCAATCTCAAGGATGGGCCGGGTGGCCTGCGCACGCTCGATGCCATCCGCTGGCTCGGCCGCCGGCTGGCCAACGCACCCGACTTCGACGCCATGGTGGCCGAAGGGTTGCTGGAACCCGGCGAAGCGGCGCGCCTCGAACGCGCCGAAAGCACGCTGCGCCGTTACCGCTTCGCGCTGCATTTGGAGGCGGGGCGCGCGGAAGAGCGGTTGCTGTTCGATTATCAGCGGGCATTGGCGGAGCGCCTGGGCTTCGAGGACGAACACGCCAAGAATCTCGGCGTGGAGCAATTCATGCAGGGCTACTACCGCGCGGCCACGCAGATCGAGCGTTCCGGCACGCAACTGGTCGAGCGCTTCGAGGAGATGCTCCATCCCGAGGACGATCCCAAGCCGGTCGGCGTCGACTACGTCCGCCACGGTTCGCGCATCGCGCCACGCAATCCGAAGCTCTTCGCGCACCGCCCGGCGGCGCTCGTGGAAATCTTCACCGCCCGCCTCGACGAACCCGGCATCACCGGCTTCACCGCCGAAACCATGCGGCGCATCCAGCACGCGGTGTCGTTGCACGGTGAATCGCTCGCCGGCGATCCGCACGTGCTGGCGGCGTTCCTCGCCCTCTTGCGCCGTGGAGCGCCTGCCGTGGATGCGCTGTGGCGGATGAATCGCCACGGCCTGCTGGCGGCGATCCTGCCCGCCTTCGGCAAGGTGGTGGGGCGCATGCAATACGACCTGTTCCATGTCTACACCGTGGACGAACACACGTTGCGCGTGCTGCGCAACGTGGCGCGTTTCGCCGACCCGGAAGCGCGGCGGGAATTCCCCATCGCCTGCGAGATCTGGCCGCACGTCGAAAAACCCGAACTGATGCTGCTGGCGGCGTTGTTCCATGACATCGCCAAGGGCCGCGGAGGCGACCATTCCGTGCTGGGCGAGGAGGATGCGCGCGATTTCTGCACGCGCGTGGGCCTGCCCGGGGACGACGTCGAGCTGGTCGCGTGGCTCGTCCGCCAACATCTGCTGATGAGCACCACGGCGCAGCGCCAGGACATCACCGATCCCGACGTGGTGCACCGTTTCGCCCGCGCCATCGGCGACTGGGAGCACCTGGATCACCTCTACCTGCTCACCATCGCGGACATCATCGGCACCAGCCCCAAGCTGTGGAATGCCTGGAAGGACCGCCTGCTCGCCGATCTCTACACCGCCACGCGCTTCGCGCTGCGCAGCGACCTCGCGCCGCCCGCGCACGCCGGCGCGCGAGTGCGCGAGTGCCGCGAGCGCGCGCTGTCGATGCTCCTGGGCGAGCATGTCGGCATCGACGACGTGGCGAGGGTCTGGGCCGAGTTTCCCGATTCCAGTTTCCTGCGCCATCGTCCCGAGCAGATCGCCTGGCAGACGGCGGCGATCCTGCGTGCCGGCGGCGTCACGCCGCTGGTCGAGGTGCATCCTTTCTCGGTGCGCGGCAGTACCGAGCTTTTCATCTACACGCCCGACCGCGACGGCCTGTTCGCCACCGTCACCGCGATGCTCGACCGCCTGCGGTTCTCCGTCGTGGAAGCGCGCGTGCTCGTGTCCACCACCGGCATGGCGCTGGAT
Organism: Luteibacter aegosomatis; assembly: GCF_023078455.1. Taxonomy (GTDB): domain Bacteria; phylum Pseudomonadota; class Gammaproteobacteria; order Xanthomonadales; family Rhodanobacteraceae; genus Luteibacter; species Luteibacter aegosomatis. The sequence goes on from NZ_CP095740.1 coordinate 1,181,980, forward strand.
ACCTTCCTGCTGCTCGAATCCGATTCGCAGGCGCCGGCCACGCTGCAGCGCGCCGATGAACTGCGCGTGCGCATGCGCCGCGCGCTGGAGCAACCGGCGGGGCAGGGGCTGGTCAAGCGCAGCATGTCGCGCCACCTGCGCCACTTCCAGATGACGCCGCGCATCGAGTTCGCCGATGCGGGGGAGCGCACGCAGTTGGCGCTGGTGTGCACCGATCGCCCCGGGTTGCTCGCCGCGGTGGCGCAGGCGCTGGCCGAAGCCGAGGTGCGCGTGCATGATGCGCGCATCGCCACGTTCGGCGAACGCGTCGAAGATTTCTTCCAACTCACCGATCGCAGCGATGCGCCGTTGTCCCCCGACCGCCGGGAGATACTTCGCGCGTGCCTGCTGCGACACATCGGTCCCGAACCCTCCAGGAATGCCGTACATGCAGATGCAAACGCTTGAGTCCGCCATCGAAGACGCCTTCGAACGCCGCGCCGACCTCACCCAGAACGAGATCGAGGGTGGTTTGCGCGAGGCCGTCGACCAGGTGCTCAACCTGCTCGAATCCGGCGAGCGCCGCGTGGCCGAACCCGACGGCAAGGGCGGCTGGGCGGTGAATGCCTGGCTGAAGAAGGCCGTGCTGCTGTATTTCCGCATGAACGGCAACCGCGTGATGGACGGCGGCCCCTCCAGTGCCTTCGACAAGGTGCCGCTGCGCTTCACCGACGGCGACGAGATCGAATACGCCAGCCTCGGCGCCCGCGTGGTGCCGGGCGCGCTGGTGCGCCGTGGCGCGCATATCGCGAAGGACGCCGTGCTGATGCCCAGCTACACCAACATCGGCGCCTACGTGGGCGCGGGCACGATGGTCGATACCTGGGCCACCGTGGGTTCCTGCGCGCAGATCGGCGCCAACGTGCATCTTTCCGGCGGCGTGGGCATCGGCGGCGTGCTCGAACCGCTGCAGGCCAACCCCACCATCATCGAAGACAACTGCTTCATCGGGGCGCGTTCGGAAGTGGTGGAGGGCGTGGTGGTGGAAAAGGGCTCGGTGATCGGCATGGGCGTGTTCCTGGGCCAGTCCACGCGCATCTACAACCGCGCCACGGGCGAGATCAGCTACGGCCGCGTGCCGGCGGGCAGCGTGGTGGTGGCCGGCAGCCTGCCGGCGAAGGACGGCACGCACGGCCTGTACGCCGCGATCATCGTCAAGCAGGTGGACGAGAAGACCCGTTCCAAGACCGGCATCAACGAACTCCTGCGCAGCGGCGACTGACCATGGCGATCACCGTCTACGGCCTGCCCACCTGCGATACCTGCAAGAAAGCCCGCAACTGGCTCGACCGCTTCGGTGTCGAATACACCTTCGTCGATTACCGCGCCGACCCGGTGCCCGCCGCCACGCTGAAGGCGTGGGCGGAGACGCTCGGCGGCTGGGAAAAGCTCATCAACAAGGCCTCCACCACGTGGCGCACGCTGTTGCCGCAGCGCAAGGACCCGCGCACGGATCCGGAGTGGACCTTGCTGCTCAAGGAGTACCCTGCGCTGGTCAAACGGCCGGTGGTGGTCGAGGGCGACGACGTGTCGGTGGGTTTTTCCGACAACGCGTTCAAGAAGCGGTTCGGGAAGTAAGCGACGATAACCCTCGCCCCGAAGCCCATCGCACCGGCGCAGGCCGGTGCCTACGGCGAGGGGCTCGTTCGACGCCCTGAAGGTAGCCATGTCACCCGTCCTCCAACTCACCCACGATCTCATCCGACGCCGCTCCGTCACCCCGGAAGACGCCGGCTGCCTTCCCCTTATCGCCACGCGCCTGGAAACACTCGGCTTCCACATCGAGCACCTGCGCTTCGGCGACGTGGACAACCTCTGGGCCACGCATGGCAACGACGGGCCGGTGCTGGCCTTCCTCGGCCACACCGATGTCGTGCCGAGCGGTCCGGAAGATCGCTGGGCGTCGCCGCCCTTCGAGCCGACGGAGCGCGATGGGCTGCTCTATGGTCGTGGTGCCGCCGACATGAAGGGTTCGGTCGCGGCCATGGTGGTGGCGCTGGAACGGTTCGTTTCCGCGTATCCCGACCATCCGGGAACCGTGGGCCTGCTGCTGACCAGCGACGAGGAAGGCGTGGCGCTGCATGGCGTGCGCGAGGTGGTCGAACACTTCGCGCGCACCGGCCAGCGCATCGATTACTGCGTGGTGGGCGAGCCCTCGGCCAAGGCGAGACTCGGCGACCTCATTCGCGTGGGGCGTCGCGGTTCGCTGTCGGGCACGCTCACCGTGCGGGGCATACAGGGGCACGTGGCGTATCCCGAGAAGGCGAAGAATCCCATCCACGGCTTCGCGCCGGCCCTGGCCGCGTTGGCCGCCGAGCGGTGGGACGAAGGCAACGCCGATTTCCCGCCGACCTCGTTCCAGGTGTCCAACATCCACGCGGGTACGGGAGCGAACAACGTCATTCCCGGCGAACTGGTGGCGCTGGTCAATTTCCGGTTTTCCACGGCGAGCACGGCCGACGGGTTGCGCGAGCGCGCCGAAGCCATCCTGCATGCGCATGGCGTGGAGTTTTCCGTCGATTGGCATCTCTCCGGGCACCCGTTTCTCGCGACGCCGGGCGGACGCCTGCGCGAGGCCGTGGTCGGGGTGTGCCGCGACCTGTGCGGCATCGATCCGGAGCAGAGCACCGGAGGCGGCACCAGCGACGGGCGATTCATCGCGCCGATGGGCGCCGAGGTAATCGAGTTGGGGCCGGTGAACGCGACGATCCACAAGGTGGACGAATGCGTATCGATCGCCGACCTGGAAGCGTTGCCTTCGCTATACGAAGCGATCTGTCGGCGCATCCTGGCCTGACGCCGAGCGTATTTCCGACGGGAGGCCAAGCGGCGCCCGCATGGTGGAGCCCGGGCGGGGGTGTGAATCTTTCGCACCTTTCCCTACCTGAAAAAATTCCCCATGCGCAGATACCTCGCCTCACTGGCGGTGCTTGGATTCACGCAGGCCGGCGTGGCCGCGGCCACGTCGATCGACGAAGAGAGCATTCCCTCCGTTACGATCCTCCGCGCCGACGACAGTGACGAGCCTGCCGCGTTTTCCCGCTTGCTGGACGGATTGCTCGTCGACGGAAGACGGGCCGTGGTGGCAGGCGATGCGAAATTACTCCAGCGCTTGCGGCCGTCGTATGCCTACGTTTGGCCGTCCACCGACACCATCGTGCTCGATCCGGCGTCGGGGCTGGGCATTTTCGGATTCAACGCGACGGATGACGCGTCGCGCGCGAAAGTGATCTCGCTATGGCCTTGGGAACCCGACACGTTCTCCGCGGACGTGTTCGGCAGGACACGTCGCGAGGCGCCGCACGCCCTGACGCGTCAGGTCAATTTCGACGTGCTGGCCACGTCGCCGTCCAGCGTCTGCCAGGGCTTCGCCCGCGAAATGGCTCGCGGCATGTTCGGCGACGCGACACCTACGACCGAACAGCGGACGGCGTTTCGCAAGGAGGTTCGTCGCTGGTGCCAGTATGGCCATCTGTCCGTGCATCTGGCCGAATCGGCCGAGTTCGAGATCGACTCGTTCGCGCCATCGGAGCATGCCCGCCTCACCCTGGCATCGGAATGGGCGTTGATTCGTTCGGAAGACATCGTAAGCGGCACCCGTTATTTCTTCTGGAACAAGACACTGGGCGATGGCGCAGGCACCGGCTTCACGCTTGGCCGCGACAATGAAGGGCATACCGACGGTGCGGGTGGCATCGACGGGATCATGGATGTCGCGATCCACTCCGGCTGGGGCAGCGTGATGCCCGGCGACGACACCTATACCTGGCCGGTGAACTCCACCTTTCCGCTCGTCGGCAACGTTCGGGCCTTTCGATGCGACGGGCCGGATTCGAGCCTGCCATCCGACTGTCCCGTGGCGCCCATGGTGCGCAAGCTCTATCCGACCGACTCGGTGGACGGTTCGGTCAATCGCGCGAGCGGCGAGTCGTTTTCGTTCGGGGGCGAAGGTGCGGTGGGTGGTGGCAGGTCGCAGAGCAGCGGCAGCGTATCCGCGAGCTTCGCCCTCGCCGTCGTCAAGACCACGGCGATGGTTTCCCACTCCGACATGACGCTGACGAACGTCCGCAGCAACGCCGACAGGGTGTACTCGCGCAGCACGTGGTGGCGTCCTGACGTACCCGCGATGATCGAGTGGATCGCCGCCCGGCATCATGCCGGAAGCCTGGCCAAGGCCACGCCACTCGCCGCGACGGTCAATCCCCGGTACGAAATCCTGTGGGAGCTGCCGGCCGAAGGCAACGCCGGCCGGGTGCTGCCTTACCACGTGTTCTACGAGATGGGCATCAACACCTGCACCTGGGGATGCGTTTGCCGCTTGCAGGGCAAGCCGCGGGTCGGCTGGGTCGACCATGTTCTCGTCCGCATTCCCGCGGACTGACGCTCAGCGTGCTTCGGGAGCGAGGGCCAGGCGATGGGCGGCCGGGCCCGGCAGCAACGGCGTCGGTCGCCCGTGCACCCAGTCGTCGTGGCCCGCACCATGAAACGGCGACAATGGGTGCCCGCTCTGGCCGCCAGGCATGTCCAGGTAGCTGCGGTCTTCGTGTCCCGGTGAAATGGCGAAGCGTTCCGACGCGCCGAACGACGGTCCCTGGATGCGCGGCATGTCGGTATCGCCGGGCAGCGGCTCGGCCGGCATGTCGAGGGCGCGCGACAGGAACGCGGGCAGCGCGGCGGACAGCGGGTGCGCGATCTTCGCCGTATTGGCTTCGCCCCATGTGCGTGCCGCGAGTCCGCCGGGAAGCCGGCCCAGGTCATCGGCGGTTTTCCTTGCGGCGGCGAGGAGCAGGTCGTTCCAGTCCTTCCAGCGCGCGTCCAGGAGGTTCATCGGCTTCCGTTCCACCATCGCCCAGATCGCCGCTTCGGCTACCGCGCCCCGCGACCACCCGACATCGGGAAAGCGAGCCTTCGCGCGCGCGATGAAAGGCGCCAGCACGGCTTCACGCACGTTTTGCCGGAACGTGCGAACGAGGCGGTAGTCGACGCTGTCGACATCGGCGCGGCCCTGCCAGCGGGCGGTGAGTTTCTTCAATTCCGCCAGCGAGCCGTCGTCGTGCGCGAGCACGGCTTGCAACAGCTGCTGCCAGCGGGTAAGAAACACCGCGCGATCGTCGGTCTGGATGGCGAGCATGTCTGCCGGCGTGAATCGGGTGCGGGCACGAAGATCGTCGCGGATCTGCCGGGCGCGCGCGCCGAGGTCCTGTCCGCCGTTGCCGAGCAGGGCGAAGGCGTCGCCGCCGACCGTACGGTTGTTGGCGGTCCACAGTCGCTGGTCTTGCGGGTTGAATACCCGTGGATAGCGCTCGGGCGGTGCGTATCCCTGCCATGTACCCTCCGGCCCGGTGCGCAGCGGAATCGCATTGCCCATCACCGTCCAGCCGATGTTGCCCTCGCGGTCACCGGCCAGCAGGTTCTGCGGCGGCATGCCTGCGCCGGACGCGACATCGAGTGCTTCGGCCGCGCTCGTGACCCGCTCCAGCTTCATGATGCCGAGGTTGAAGGCGTGGGGATCGTGGGCGATCCACACCAGCGCGACCGGCGCGCCGTCGGCACCGGTGCCGGCGAGCGGACCCCAGCGGGTGTCCTCGACGCGAAGGTGCCGGGGTTCGCCGCGAGCCACGTCGATGATTTCGTCGTGCACCTCGAACGTGGCCCAGCCTCCGGGAGCGCGATAGCGCGACGGATTGGACGGATCGCGCTCCACGCGCACGAAGTCCATCCAGTCGCTCCATGTATTGGTGAAGCCCCAGGCGACCTGGCCGTTCGATCCCGCCACCAGCGCGGGCGTGCCGGGTAGCGTCACGCCGTTGAGGTCGCGGATGCCGCCGGGGGCGGTGGCGTCGGGAAAGCGCAAGCGGGCGCGATACCAGATGTCGGGCACGCGCAGGCCCAGGTGCATGTCGTTGGCGACCAGGGCGGCGCCGTCGGCCGTGAGGCCGCCGCCCACGGCGAAGCTGTTGCTGCCGGGCAGTTCGGGCAGCGGGGCGGGCGAGGGCGATGCCGTGCCGTCGGCGTGGTGAAGGTCGATGACCTCGGGGCCCGGCAGCACGACATCGGCCGAAAGGCTGCCGTCCAGCGGCGCTTCCCAACGCGGATCGGGAGCGAGCAGGGCGTCCACCAGCGGCGAAGGCAGCGTCGCGCGTAACTGGCCGATCATGCGTTCACGGTGGTTGGTGCCATCTTCGTTGAGGTCGAGGTACATGGCGCCGAGCACGAGCAGGGTATCTTCGCCCTTCCAGGGTTGCGGCGACTGGCGCAGCGTGAGGTATTCCCATGGGCGAACACGCAGGGCGCCCAGACCGGCGTTGACGCCATCGCGGTAGGCATCGATCACGTCGCGTTGGTCGTCCGGAAGCGCCTCGTAGGCGCGCCGTGCCACGTCTCGGAGGCGGTGCAGCCGGTGCCCTTCATCCACCTTCAGTGCGGCGGCGCCGACAAGCGCCGACAACTCGCCCGCGGCCACGCGGCGCAGCAGGTCCATCTGGAAGAAACGGTCTTGCCCGTGCGCGTAGCCGAGGCCCCAGGCCACGTCGTGGCGGCTCTTCCCTTCGACGGTAAGCGTGCCCCGGACGTCGCGTTCGAGCGTGACGGGCGCCACGGGCCCAACGACCGTTACCGAGCCGTCGAGGCGGGGGAGACTGCCCGAGAGCAGGTACCAGCCGGCTCCGGCCGCCAGGCCGATCAGCAGGACGAGAGCGATCAGCAGGCGGACGAGGATGCGGCGCATGGTCAGGGCTTCTTCGGGAAGACGGCGACGATACCGGCGTAGGGTTTCGTCATGAAGGCGGGCGCACCGGCGTAGCCCGCGGTGGGCGTGAAGGCCTGCGAGATGGTGCCGTCGAGGAACAGCGCGTCGCGACAGCCGATGCCGTCGCGGAACAGGCGGGCGAACGCGTGGAAATTGACCGGCGCGCGGCTTACCGCGAAGACCACCTCGTGCGGCGATTTCGCGCACACGCCGCTGCGCCATTTCATGCTGTCCGAGCCGTCGTCGAACTGCGTGTTGATCTCGCCGCCGATCACCAGCATCGGCCCCGATTGCGTGGCCCAGCGTGGCTTGCGGCCGCTGGCGCGGAAATCCTCGCTGGTGCGGACCTCGGCGCTGCCGTCGTCGTAGACGGCGAACACGCCGTTGGGCAGCAGCGAGAAGTTGCCCGAGCGCGGATTGCCGTGCGCGAGGTTGAGCGGCACGAGCGTCTTGCCGTTTTCGACGTAGAGGCCCAGCGGCTTGAAGTCGCGGTCATAGATGCCCGCGTTGGTGGCGAACGCGAGGGTGCGGCCCTTGCCGGCCGACCAGGTCTTCAGCGCTTCGATGCCGCCGAAGGGCTGGCCGGTGTCGGGGTTGCGCCAATACAGTTCGATGTCGTCGCGTCGCGTATCCACGGTGACCGTGAAATACGACTGGCTGTCGAATACCCTGTCGCGGCCGTCCACCGCGTCGGCGCTGGGCGAGCAGCCGATGGCGAGGCCGGCGAAGGCGGGTGCGACGAACAGGCGTGCGACGAGGCGGAGCATGCGGAGGGCGAGCGGGCGGGGCATCCTCCGATGTTCGCCGGGTGTCGGCGGGCACGCAAGGGGCACGCGGCCACCACGGGCCCGCGAGGGCGTAAACTCCGGGGTTTTTCCCCGGTACGCCATCGTCATGCCTTATACGCCCATCGTCGCCACGCTCGGCTACGTGCTGTCCCCGGACGGCGGCCGTGTGCTCATGATCCACCGCAACGCCCGTCAGGACGACCAGCATCTGGGCAAATACAACGGCCTGGGCGGCAAGATGGAACCCGGCGAGGACATCGCCGCGTGCATGCGCCGGGAGATTCGCGAAGAAGCGGGCATCGAATGCGTGGAGATGCGCTTGCGCGGCACGCTGAACTGGCCGGGCTTCGGCAAGCGCGGCGAAGACTGGCTGGGCTTCATCTTCGTGATCACGCGTTACGAGGGGACGCCGCTGAAGTCCAATCCCGAAGGCGCGCTGGAATGGGTGTCGGTCGATGCGCTGGATGCCTTGCCGATGTGGGAGGGCGATCGGCATTTCCTGCCGTTGGTGTTCGACGGCGATCCACGGCCGTTCCATGGCGTGATGCCGTACAAGGACGGACGGATGGTGTCGTGGGATTACTCGCGGTTGTAGGCCGTGCATAAGGCGCTGGGCTCCTGCCTTCGCAGGAGCGACGAGAGTCAACCTTGTAGCTCGTCGCTCCTGCGAAGGCAGGAGCCCAGTGTCTTCCGACCAGCCTTTAGCCCGTCGTCTCGATCCGCTCCACGCGCCGCAACCCGCGCGGCAGCACGCCGCCACGCGTCGCGCGGCTGCCGCCGTACTCCACGAGATCGGCCCACTTCAGCGTGAGCTTGCGCTGGCCCGCATAAAGCGTGACCTCGCCCTTGCCCTCGGTGACCACGGCCACGCCGACCACGCGCTCCTCGCCCGAGACGAGTTTGGCCTTCGGGATCTCGATGAGCTTGTTGCCCTTGCCCTTGTCGAGTTCGGGCAATTCCGCTACCGAGAACATCAGCAGGTGACCTTCGCCGGTGACCACCACGATGCGGTCGCGCGACGGATCGGCCGAGATGGCCGGCGCCAGCACGCGGGCGCCCTCGCTGAGCGAGAGGATCTGCTTACCGGCCTTCTGCCGCCCGGTGAGCGCTTCGAAACGGGTGACGAAGCCGTAGCCGAAGTCGGTGGCGAGCACGATGCGGGTGTCGTTGTCGGCGGCCACCACGGCGTCGAAGCTCGCGCCCGCCGGCGGGCTGAAGCGGCCGGTCAGCGGTTCGCCGTTGCCGCGTGCCGAGGGTAGCGTGTGCGCGGCCGTGGCATAGGCGCGACCGGTGGAATCGATGAACGCCACCTGTTGCGTGGTGCGGGCACGGGCGATGGCCAGCAGGTTGTCGCCCTCGCGGTAGGACAGTGCCTCGCCGTCGATCTCGTGGCCCTTGCCGGCGCGTACCCAGCCCTTCTGCGACAGCACCACGGTGACCGGCTCGGACGCCACCAGGGCGCTCTCGTCGAGGGCCTGCGCCACGCTGCGCTCGATCAGCGGCGAGCGGCGGGCGTCGCCGTATTTCTCGGCGTCGGCGCGCAGTTCTTCCTTGATGAGGCCCTTGAGCTTGGCCGGCGACTTCAGCAGCACGTTGATGCGCGCGCGCTCCTCCTCGAGCTTGTCGCGTTCTTCGGTGATCTTCATTTCCTCGAGGCGGGCGAGCTGGCGCAGCTTGGTTTCGAGGATGTAGTCGGCCTGCTCCTCGTCGAGGCGGAAGCGGGCGATCAGCACCGGCTTGGGCTCGTCCTCGGTGCGGACGATGCGGATCACCTCGTCGAGGTTGAGGTACGCGATGCGCAACGCTTCGAGCAGGTGCAGGCGGCGTTCGACGCGGCCCAGGCGATGGTTCAGGCGGCGGGTGACGGTGTCGGTGCGGAAGCGCAGCCACTCGCCCAGCACCGTCTTGAGATCCTTCACCTGGGGACGGCCGTCGAGGCCGATCATGTTCAGGTTGACGCGGAAGCTCTTTTCCAGGTCGGTGGTGGCGAAGAGGTGCTGCATCATCTCGTCGGCGTCGACGCGGTTGGAGCGCGGCACGATGACGAGGCGGATGGGATTCTCGTGATCGGATTCGTCGCGGAGATCCTCGATCATCGGCAGTTTCTTCAGGCGCATCTGCGCCGCGATCTGCTCGAGGATTTTCGACGGCGACACCTGGTGCGGCAGCGCGGTGATGACGATGTTGCTTTCTTCGCGCACGTAGACGGCGCGCGCGCGCACCGAGCCGTTGCCGGTCTGGTACATCGCCACCAGCTCGCGGCGGGGGGTGATGATTTCGGCCGTGGTGGGGTAATCCGGGCCCTGTACGTGTTCGCAGAGGTCGGCCACCGTGGCATCCGGATCGTCGAGCAGGCGGATGCAGGCGCTGGCGATCTCGCGCAGGTTGTGCGGCGGGATATCGGTGGCCATGCCCACGGCGATGCCCATGGAGCCGTTGAGTAGCACGTGCGGCACGCGGGCGGGCAGCCAGGAAGGCTCTTCCATGGTGCCGTCGAAGTTCGGCACCCAGTCGACGGTGCCGTGGCCCAGCTCGGAAAGCAGGATCTCGGCGATGGGGGTGAGGCGCGACTCGGTGTAGCGCATGGCCGCGAAGCTTTTCGGGTCGTCCGGCGAGCCGAAGTTGCCGTGGCCGTCCACGAGCGGGTAGCGGTAAGAGAACGGCTGGGCCATGAGCACCATGGCCTCGTAGCAGGCCGAGTCGCCATGGGGATGGAATTTGCCGATGACGTCGCCGATGGTGCGGGCGGACTTCTTGGGCTTGGCCGTGGCGGCCAGGCTCAGCTCGCTCATGGCGTAGACGATACGGCGCTGCACGGGCTTCAGGCCGTCGCCCACGAAGGGCAGGGCACGGTCGAGCACCACGTACATGGAGTAGTCGAGGTAGGCCCGCTCGGCGTACTCCTTGAGCGGGATCTGTTCGTAATTGGCTTGCAGATTCATGGCTTGGCTGTCCTTCTGGCGCGCCGCGGCGCGTCGTTAACCGGACGATGGTGCCAGAAAGGCGTCTCAAGGGTGTAGACCGCGGCGAAAATCGCGGACAGGGTCCGCTCCCACCCCTCGGTAGCAGGCCTTCCTACCAGAGGGTGAGAGCGGACCCTGTCCGCGACGGGTCAACCTCAGCGCGCGGGCTTGCCCGCATCCACATCTTTGATGAACTTCACCAGCCCCGTGAAATAGGTCTGCTGGTCGTCGTACATCGCCATGTGCGAGCCCTTGGGACACAGCAGGAACCGCCCCTTCGGCAAGCGCTTCGCCATCGATGCCATGTACTTGGGGTCCATGGTGTCGTAGGTGGCGGCGATCACCAGGGTGGGCACGGTGATCTTCGCCAGGTCGTCGAAGCGGTCCCAGTGCTCCAGCTTGCCGCTCAGGCCCAGCTCGCTCGGGCCCTGCATCGACACGTAGAGCTGCTGGTTGAGGTGCGAGAACGAGCGGTTCACCGGTTCGGGCCACTGCGCGTACGGCATGCGCAGGATGTGCTGCTCGTAGTGCATGGGGATGAGGATGCCCATGTACTTCGGATCGTCCGTCTTTCCCTCGGCTTCCATGCGCTTGACCTCGGCAAGCTTGGTCTGGTCCATGGCGGGCATCAGCACGTTCTTCGCGTAGGCGATGTAGGCCGGCGCGCTGGCCATCATGTCGGAGATGATCAGGCCCTTGAGGTGCTGCTGGTACTTGAGCGCGTACTCGATGGCGAGGATGCCGCCCCAGGAGTGGCCGAGCAGGTAGAAGTTGTTTTTGTCCAGGTTCAGCGCCTGGCGCACCTGTTCCACTTCCTCGACGAAACGAGGCAGGTCCCACAACGATTCGTCGGTGGGATGGTCACTGTTACCGGAGCCGAGCTGGTCGTAGTAGTAATACTCGATGCCCTGGCCGGGGAAGAAGCTGTCGAATACCTCCATGTACTCATGGGTGGCGCCCGGACCACCGTGCAGCAACAGCACCTTGACCGTGGGGTTGTTGCCCGTGCGCTTCGTCCAGACGCGGAATGTTCCCTTCGGCGTGTCGATGGTGATCATCTTCACGCCGCCGTCCAGCGGCTTGGCGTCGCGGGAGTTGTCGAAGTAGGAAGGCGGTGGCGGTGCGGCATGAGCGATGCCGATCGTCACGAAAAGCAGCGAAAGGATGGCGATGAGGCGGCGCATGGTCGTCGGATGGCCGATGAATGAGGAGATCGCACTATCCTGCGAAGGAACGGCCCTGTCCAGGCCGTTCCTTCGGGCGACTACGCCGCGCGATCAGAATTCGAAATCCGCCGCTACCGGAAAATGATCGGACGGGTAGTGGCCGTTCTTCGAGGCGGTGATGGTGCGCTGGGATGTCGCTTTCACGCCCCGGTAAAGGATCCAGTCGATCCGCTTGGTCGCCTTGCCGGTGAAAGCGTGGAAGGTATCGTCCGGGCCCTCGTGCGACGCGGCGCTGGTGCGTGCGTCCTTCAGCGTCTGGGTGAGCACGGCGTGCGATTCGCTCTCCGGACCGGTATTGAAATCGCCGGTGAGGATCACCGGCACGTCGGCTGGCAGCTTGGCGATCCAGTTGGCGATCTCGCGGGCGCCCTTCGTGCGGGCGTCTTCGTCCTGGTCGCGGTAGGGCAGGTGGGTATCCAGCAGATAAAAACGCTTGTGATCGGCGATGCGTTCGAACAACGCCCAGTTCACCATGCGTGGCATCGGATGGCCCCAGGTGATGCTGCCGACCTTGTCCGGCGTGTCGGAAAGCCAGAAATCCCCTTGTTCGACCACTTTCAGGTGGTCCTTCTTGTAAAAGATGCCCATGTGCTCGTCGTCGTGGCCGCCATACCGGTCGCGGCCGAACCAGGCATACGAGGGCAACCGGGCCACCGTGTCGTCGCCCTGTACCTTGCCCAGCTCCTGGGTGCCGATCACGTCGGGGTCGACCTGGCGGATGGTGTCGGCGAAGAGGTCGCGGCGCATCTCCCAGCGGTCAGGGCCGTCCTTGCCGGTGATCGTGCGGACGTTGAACGACATCACCTTGAGGTCGGCGGCGGAGGCGGGCAGGGCGAGTACGGCGAAGGCGGCGACGGCGAGGATTCGGATCATCGGGGGGCTTCCGGCAGGGACGATCCCCACACTATATAGGCGTCCGTCTTTCGCGACGTGACAGAATAGGCGGGTTGCAATGCCTTTTCCGGAGTTTCCATGACCGACCGCGACGATGACGCCCCCAGCGGCAACGGCCGCCGTATCGCCCTGGCCATCGTGCTGATCGCCTTCGTCGCCTCGGTGACCACGGCGATGCTGGCGTTCACCGCATCGAAGCGGGCGAACGAGCGCGATGCCGCGGGCATGGTGGCGGATGCCGCCGACCTGCACGGCATGCTATCCAACTGGACGATGCAGCGCGATGCCGTACTCGCCCTGCCGGCCGCCGATCGCGGACCGGCTCTGGCCACGCTCGACGGGCGCGCGAGCCTTCTGGCAGCGTGGAAGCCACGGACGCCCTGCGGCGCGCAGGCGCGCGATTGGCTCGACGAGAAGCTGCGCGGGCTGGGAGCGCAACTGCGCAACGGCGAACCGAGGACCGGCGACGTATCCGCCGAGTTGGACCGCTCGCTGAAGGGTTGCCGGGATATGCGCGGTCGCGACGTCACTATCTGAACGCGACCTTCGCCGTCTGGCGCGTTTGTCCACAGGCGATGTGGATAGCGCCTGCATAAGCATGTGGACAAGTCCGATTCGGCGTTTCGCGACAGGTGCTTGCGTTGCACTGGTCATCCGATGACCAGCCTTTCGGGAACTATCCACATCCGGTGTGGACAGTTCCTGCATAAGCATGTTGATAACTTCCCTTCGTCCTTGCCGGGCAAGTACTTACCTTGCGCTGGTCAACGAATCGCCAGCGACGCGGACTTCAGCTGATGCCCGTCGGGCCATCGAGCACGTTGCGGACCTTGCGTAGCAGGTCCATCCGCGCATAGGGCTTGTTGATCACGTCGAACGCCACCCCGCCGGCGTCGGTGCGCTCGATGGACGTGGAGGCGTAACCCGTGGTCAGCAGCACCTTGAGGTTGGGCTGGATCGACCGTGCGCGACGGGCCAGCGCTACGCCGTTGAGCCGCCCCGGCATCACCACGTCGGTGAACAGCATGGCGAAGTCGCGATCGCGCTCGAGCAGGTGCAAGGCTTCCTGCGCGTCGGTCAGGGAGACGACGCCGTAGCCATGGCTCTCGAGGATGGCATGCGCCAGTTCGGCCAGGTCGGCACGGTCGTCCACCACGAGGATGCGCTCGTGTCCCGCACGGTCGGTGGAGCGGTCGATGCGCGGCACGCGGTTGCCCTCGCGGTGATCGATACCGTCCTCGGTGGCGGGGAAATACAGCGTGATGGTGGAACCTTCGCCTATCGTCGAATCGATGGCGACCGCACCGCCGGACTGGCGGGCGAAGCCATATACCATCGAAAGCCCCAGCCCGGTGCCCTTGCCTTCTTCCTTGGTGGTGAAGAAGGGATCCATGACGTGCGCAAGCACCTCCGGCGCCATGCCCGTGCCGGTGTCGATCACGTCGATGGCCACGAAGTCGCCGCTGCGCGTGGCGAGGTCGCCATGGTTGGCGATTTCCAGGGGCGTCGCGTTACGGGTTCGTATCACGAGGGACTTCTTTTCGAGCCCTTGCATGGCGTCGCGTGCATTGATGGCGACGTTGAGCAGCGCGACTTCGGTCTGGGTGGGATCCAGTCGCGCGTTCCTCACGTCGGGAGACAGCTCCAGTTCCAGGTGCACGTCGTCGCCGAGCGCGCGGGAAATCATGTCCTGCAGGTTGGACACGACATGATTGGGATTGATGACCCGGCCCTGGAGCGTCTGCTTGCGCGCGAAGGCCAGGAGCTGCGACGTGAGCGTGGAGGCGCGGCGAATGGCGTTGCGGGTGCTGCCGACGAAGTTCAGCAGGCGCGACATGTCGGGTTTAGGACCGGACAGGCCGGCTTCGATCGCCTCGACGTAGCCCACCATGACCTGCAGCAGATTATTGAAGTCGTGGGCGATGCCGCCGGTGAGCTGGCCGAGCGCTTCCATCTTCTGCGCCTGCCTCAACGCATCCTCGGCATCGCGCCGACGGCTGACGTCGAGCTGCGAGGCGAAGAAATAGATCACTTCACCGTGCTTGTCGTACACGGGGGAGATGAACAACGCGTTCCAGAAGGTGGAACCGTCTTTCTTGTAGTTGAGGATCTCGGTGGAGATCTCGCGCCTGGCGGCCACCGCGTCGCGAACGGCCGAGATGGTCACCCGGTCGGTGGCCGGGCCCTGGAGGAGGCGGCAATTGTTGCCGATCAACTCCTCCATGGCATAGCCGGTCATGCGCACGAACGCGGGGTTGGCGAAGATGATCGGATTATCCGGCCGATGCGGATCGGTCACGATCATCGGCATGCGGGTCGTGGCCACCGCGGCGAAGAAGATGTCTTCGTGGGGATGATCCATGCCCTCGTAGAGCACGTGCATCCCATTGCCTTCGGAAGGCAGGTTGTCATCGGCCATCGCTTCGCCTTTATCGGATAGATGGGCGGATTTTCTCATAGGGGCGCGTCTTCATTGCCGGTGCGAACGTCTTCACGTTCGTCAATCGGTCATGCTCGAGTTCAGCCGTCGTGCAGTTGGTCGTTCAACGAACGTGAAGGAATCGTCGGCGTCATTCCGTATGCCATCGTCTTCGCAGCACCGCCGCTCGCTCCTGGATTTCAAGTAGCCGTTCCGACGAAAGGCGTTCCAGTGACCGCCATTGCAGGGCAGCACGCGGGTGGTGGGCGAAGCGTGCCTTGTGCCGCCGGAGGAAATCCCAGTAAAGCGTGGTGAACGGGCAGGCATCGTCGCCCGTCGCTTCACCGGGCCGATAACGGCAGCTTTCGCAGTAATCGCTCATGCGCTGGATGTAACGCCCCGACGCGGCGTACGGCTTGGACACCATCCGCCCTCCGTCGGAGAACTGGCTCATGCCCAGGGTATTGGGCGCTTCCACCCATTCCACGGCATCCACGTAGATCGCCAGGTACCAGGCGTGCACTTGCGCGGGTTCGACGCCGAGCAGCATGGCGAAATTGCCGGTGACCATCAGGCGCTGGATGTGATGTGCGTAACCGTGAGCGAGTGTCTGGCCGATCACCTGGGCCATGCATCGCATGTCGGTGTCCGCGTTCCAGTAGAAATCGGGCAACGCGCCGTGGGCCTTCAAGGCATTGCCCGCGAGCAGGCGATCGGGGTTCAACCAGTAGACGCCGCGAACGAACTCGCGCCAACCCAGCACCTGGCGTATGAAACCTTCCGCCGAAGCGAGGGGCACCTTCCCTTCGTCGAAACGCTTCGATGCGGCGGCGATGACTTCCTTCGGCGAAAGCAGCTTGAGGTTGAGCGACGTCGACAGGCGGGCGTGATAGAGCCACGGCTGGTCCGTCCACATGGCGTCCTGCCATTGGCCGAAGGCGGGAAGGCGATGGTCGAGGAAGTCGCGCAGGGCCTGCCTGGCCTGGTCGCGCGTCACCGGCCAATCGAACGCGTCGAGGCGGCCGGGATGATCGGAAAAAACCGCTTCCACGTCGGCGATGGTGGCTTTCGTCAGATCGTCGGGCTCGAAGCGTTTGGGCGCGGGCACCCATCCGGGTCCTTCGCGGCCGAAATGACCGCGGTTGTCCGCGTCGTAGTTCCACTGGCCGCCGGCCGGTTTGTCGCCGTCCATGAGTACGCCATGGCGGACGCGCATCCAGCGATAGAAATGCTCCATCCTGAGTTGGGTCTTGCCCTTGGCCCAGTCCGCGAAGTCGTCGGCGGATACGAGGAAGTGACGGTCCGGACGCTCCACGTATTCCACCCCGCAGGCCGCCGCGACGTCGCGTATCGCCACTCGAAGCCGGTGTTCGCCGGGGCGCACCACCACCAGGCGCGAAGGACGGTGATGCCGCAAGGCCGTTTCGAGCAGTTCGGGTAGCGAGTCGGGTCCGGGCTCGCGCAGGTGCGTGTACTCCAGCGGGAAGCCATCGTCCCGTAGCTGTCGGGCGAAGTGCCGCATGGCCGAAAGGAACAGCGCGATCCGTGCCTTGTGCGACCAGACGTGTTCGCCTTCGCCGCGCCGTTCGGCCATCCACACGAGGTCGGTTTGCGGGTCGAAATCGTCGAACACGTGCGAGTGGCGGTCGAGCTGATCGCCCAGGACGACGACGAGATGGCGCATGGCGGGTTTCCGCGGCAGGGGACGCTATTGTCCACTCGGATCCCGTCAAAACGGGGCGAACGAGGAGCTTCGCGAAAAGAGCGATGCCCCCGTTATCCACAACGAATGTGGACAGCGCCTGCATAACCGTGTGGACAAGTCCGGTTTCGCACGTCTCGACAGGCACTTGCGTTGCACTGGTCACTTCGCCGCCACCCCGGTGCCGGTCCCGGGACAGCTATCCACAGCCGATGTGGATACTCCCTGCATAAGCATGTGGATAAAGCGGACTTGTCCAGGCGCGACAAGGTCTTGCGTTACGCTGGTCAGCCCGTGACCAGTGCACCCGGGTGTCCCGTGGTGCCTCGCTGACGACGAGGTGTCGGGCGCTCCGGCGGTTTCTATCCACAGCGCGTGTGGAAAGCGCTTGCATAACCATGTGGATAAACGCCGATCCCGCTTACGGGACAAGCGCTTAGCTTGTGCTGGTCAACGAATGTACACGGCTCCCGTCATGCCCGGAGTTCTATCCACAGCCGATGTGGATAGCGCCTGCATAAGCGTGTGGATAAGCCTGATCGCCCCAGTCGAGACAAGGTCTTGCGTTGTGCTGGCTAGCGAATGATCAGGGTGGCGATGGCTTGTCGCGCGCCACGGCGGCGATCACGACGGCGCAGATCAGCATGCACGGGGCGAGGATGGTCGTCGGTTCGAAGGAAGACGTCACCTCGGCGTTCGCCAGGAAGCGTCCCAGGATGGCGGAGGACGCATTGAAGGTGGCGTGCATCGCGATCGCCACCAGCAGGCTTCGTCCGGAAAGATCGAAACACAGGTTGATGACGAAGCCGAAGCCGATCACCAGCGCCGCATACGTCCACATCGGCGCGCCGTTCCAGGCCGGTACCAGGAAAAGCGGCAGATGCCAGCCGAACCATAACGCTCCCAGCAGGAGCCAGGCGCGGACCCGGCCGAGTCGGGTTTCCATCAGCGGCAGCGCGAAGCCCCGCCAGCCCGGTTCTTCACCGATCGGTCCCGCCATCATCGCGGCGCGCGCGATCGCGAGGGGATATCCCGCGAACGCGAGCCAGTCCACGCCACCGAGGCGTCCCTGGGTCATCCACAGGCTCGGCCCGATGACGAAGGCCAGCACGACCAGCAACAGTCCGAGGCCGTAGGCGGCGAGCGACACGAGCGGGCGGAAGCCTCGCCAGGGCCATGCGCGCCCGGTGACGCCACGCACGATGGCCGCCGAAACCAGCGGGGCATAGCTTCCCGGAAGCGTGTACCAGAGCGATCCGTGGATCGGCAGCCATCCCAGGCCCGCCTGGGAAAGGTACAGCGGTGCCCATGCGATCCATGCCAGCAGGTAGGCCAGCAGAAAGAAAGCGACGAGCGGATGCTGGACGATGCGGTCCCGGATGCCCCTGAACATGCCTTTGTCCCCGTGACGTCGTCGCGCGATTTAAGCAGCATGGCGGCGTCGCGTCATGATGCGACGCGTCGATCGTCCAAGCGACGATTCCTTGCGGAACGGCGCCGAATCAGGGTGCCGGATACGGTCGTCACCACGGCATCACAGGCGCCTGCGCTACAACGACCGACTATGACCTCATCATCAAGGGAGCGCGCCACGACGCACGACCAGCCCCTGGCTGGGCGGCGGTATCTGGTGCTCGAGGACGACTACCTCATCGCGACGGCTCTGGCGGACATGCTCATGTCTCAAGGCGCGTCGGTGGCCGGCCCGGTGGCGAGCGTCATCGACGCGGGACATCTGCTGGAAAAAACCGACCGCCTGGATGGGGCCATCGTCGACATCAACGTGGCGGGCACGGTTGCCTACGGCATCGTCGAGTTACTGGAAGAGCGGGGCGTACCCTGCATTTTCGTGACGGGATACAAGGCCTCGGGCATCCCCGAGCGTTTCGCCCATATACCTTGCATCGAGAAGCCCACCGGTTGCTCGGCCATCATCGATGCCTTGCGAGGCCTTCCTGCCGGGGATGTGGTCCCGGGCGCATAGGCACCTGCGTTCGCGTGGCCATGATCGTGTCGAAGGCGCCTGGCGTCGGCCACGCGCCTTCGACAGGGCGTCAGGCCGTGGCTCGGTGCTCGACCAGGGCCAGTTCCCGATACTGGGCGGGACGCGCCTGCCGTAGCCACATGCTGTAGGCGAGGCCGCCGAAAAGGGTCGCGACGTACGACAGGGGCAGCAAGGCCACGAAGGGCGTGTCGACCGTGGAAAGCAGGGTGAAATTCACGCACACCGTGGTCAGCGCGACCGAGAGGCCGATCGCGGCGCACACGGAAGCCACCATGACGATGGGTCCCGCCTCCCTGGCGCGACGGAACACATAGAACGCGATGGCGATCGCGGCGGTCGCCTGCAGGCCGATGATGCCAAGCGTGCCCAGGCCGATGAGCACCGGAATGATGGCGGCGTACGGATCGGTGGAGGACGAGGCGATCGCGATCAGGCAGAGCGCCGTGGCGGCCGACATGCAAAGGGTCGCCGTGACCGGCACGTTGCGCGTTTCGTCGAACCGGGCCAGCCTGCGCGGCAGGAGGCCTTCCCGTGCCAGCGCGAAGATGTAACGCGATGCCGCCGCGTGGATGGCGATATACGTCGCCAGCATCGAGGTGCAAAGCAGGAGACCGGCGACGTCCGACGCCGTCTCGCCATCGTATTGCTTGATCAGGTCGAGCATGAGGGTGCCGCCATGCGCCACGGCCTGCGCCTTCACGTCGCCGGGGCTGAGCGCCCCCACGGTGATCCACGCGGTGACCAGGTAGAACGATCCGATCAGGATCACCGACACGTAGCTGGCCAACGGGATGCTCCGCACCGGATCGGCCGCTTCCTTGGAATAAAGCGCGCCCGATTCGAAGCCGACGAAACACGTGAATGCGGTCATCAGCGACACGCCGATGCCGGGGGCCAGCCACTGGCCCGGCGTGAAGGACGAAAGCGGAAATGCCGCCCACCCCCGTGCCGCGACCACGCTGACGTCGAAGACCACCAGTACGGCGGTCTCGACGATGATGATGGCGGCCAGCAACTTGGTCGACGCATCCATCGACCGGTAATTGAGGATGCCCACGACGACGGCGGATAGAACGGCGAAGACCGTCCAGTTCACCTTGTGCCCGAGCGCGATGGACACCTGCTCGTCGAAGTAACCGCAAGCGGCGGCGAGACCGAAGGTGAATGCGCCATACGACACGATGGCGGAATACGCCGTTCCCACGCCGAGTGGCTTGCCGAGGCCCTCGGCCACGTACGTGTAGAACGCGCCGGTGCTGACCACGCGGCGGCCGATGAACGCATAGCCGACGGTGAATGCGACGAGGATCGAGCCGGCGATGAGGAAGGCGACCGGAACATGGGCGCCGGTGCCGCGCGATATCGCGATGGGGAGGTTGCCGATCATCGAGGCCAGCGGGGCGGCGGCCGCCAGCACCATGAAGACGATGAATCGGGTGGAAAGTTTATGGGTGCGCGTCGATGGCGCGTCGGAACGGCTCACGATGGATCCTGAAGACGGTGATAAGCGGGGAAGGGCGGCCGAGAATCCGCCGAGAGAAAAGCGGCGGCTCCTGGGCGACAATTCTGTAATGATCGTTATAAACCGATCGGGAATCTTGCCCGTTCCATGCGCGCATGTTCCCTGGCCGGTGACGGACGGGGAGGTCATGTGCGTTCGGCGTGACCGATAAGCCACGGAATGGAAAGCCAGGGACGGAAAGCGCCGCCTGAGAGGTGTCAGGAATCGACGTCGATATGGTTACCGCGCGCCGGATCGCCTAGAACCCGGCCTTCAAGGCCTCCGCCAGGCGGTAGGCGGCGCGGCGCACCGAGACCGGTCCGGCACGCAGACGACAGCAGGCCACGATGCCTTTCGCTCGGCTGGCGAGCCCCAAGGCCCGCTCCTGCTGCGCTCGCTGGCGTATCAGGTGTGCGCGGAATTCCACTTCCATCATGTCTTCTTCGTCCAGCGCGGCGAACAAGGCGCGGAGGTCGAGCACGGTAAGGTCGTGGGAGGTCCATGACGGGATGGAAATCGGGCTCATGGGTCCAGCGTGCCGGGCACATCTTCAAGGGAATGGCGACGAACGGCATGCGTAAGGTGACGACGAATGGCATGCGGTCGGCTTCGTGAAGATGCCGCCGCCTCCGTCCTCACGCTGCATGAGCCCGGGCTTGATGCATAGCGGTTTAATAAAGCAGACGACCACGTGTTGGCGGGAAAGGCCGATGTCATCGGATCGTCACTTGGAAGGAAACCGGGAAACGCCCAGCGCCGTCGGACGGAGCGTGCTGGCGCGCCTGGGCGTGCTCATGGTTTTGCTGCTGATCTTCGCCGGATTGATCGTTTTACTGGTGCTGGCACGGGAAGCCGGAAGGTAATCCACTCGGAAAGGGCGCCGCAGTGGAAGGCGGCGCACCTTGGATCACCGATGTCATGCGGGAGGATGCGTAGTCTCCGATGTCGTTTTCTCCGCGCCGTCGTCCGCATGCATGGTCACCCGGGGCATCGACTCGTCATGCAACCACGCCCAAAGCGCCACGCTCGCTACCAGCGGCACGACCAGATCCGTATCGTCGGCACCGTCCAGCAGCCATAGTGAGGTGAGGATCATGCCACCCACCATGGCGGCGGCGATGATCAGGTCTCGCGCGCAGGCGCGCCATGCGTGCAGCCGTTCCAGGTGGGCCAGCGTCTCCACGGCCACCACGCGATGCGTCCGCATGACGAAGGCGGGGTCGTCGTGGATCTCGTCCGTGCGCAACGCGTCATGAAGCGAGGGTTCGTTGTCGGGGATCATCGGGACGACTCCAGGGGAACGGAGAGGCGGCGCCTCACCACTTCACGTGCGCGGGCTATCACGCTCTTGAGCGTGCCCAGGGGCAGGCCCATCAATTGGGCCGCCTCGGTATGCGACCACCCTTCGGCATCGCACAGCAGCAGGCACGCGCGTTCACGGACCGGCAGCTCCGCCAGGGCCGCCGCCACATCCAGCCGTGCGCCGAGGTTGGGTTCGTCGGCACCGACGGGCTCCGCCGCGCGGGTGTGCTTTCGTTGCACGTGCCGCTCGTGGCGTTCGTGGTCAAGGAACACCCGCCACCCGATGCGCACGAGCCAGGCGGCATAGCTGCTCGACGTATCGCTGCCATCGAACTGTCGACAGCGCTGCCAGGCGCGCACGAACGTCTCCTGGGCCAGGTCGTCCGCCGTGCTCGGTTGACCGCAGAGCTTGCGCAGGAAACCGCGCAGCCGCGACTGGTGCCGCGCGACCAGGACGTCGAACGCCGCCCGATCACCCGCGACGACCCGGTGGTTGAGCGCGTCGTCCGTGATGCGCTCCTCAAGGGGCACGCGCGGACCGCCGGGCCATGAGCACCAGGGCGAGGCCCGTAAGCAACGGGAAGAGCGCCGCGCCGGCGGCTGCCCGCATCGCCGCTTCGCCGGTCTGCAGCGCCACGCAGCCGGCACATGCCAGTCCGATGGCGATGAGTACCCAGCCGTTGCGCCGATCGACGGCGGCGCGCTCGGCGGCCGGCGCGCGACCGAGCGCGCGGTCGAGTTGCTCGGTCGTCAATGGCGCACCGGCGTCCAGGGCACGGCGCAGCGTGCGGTGCAACAGCGCGACCATGGCCAGCCGCACCAACTGGTGGATCACGATCAGCAGGGCCAGCGCGACGATCACGCTGCCGAGGAAATGGGCGTCGAACATAAGAGCCTCCGGTTTGGTGCTGCCATAACGCCTGCCGCGGGTGGTTTGGATGAAGTGGGTCGTTCATCCATATCGCGGGTGAGCCGCGTTGATGCTGCACCGGCCCCGCGCCCCCCTGGAGCATCCCATGAAACCTTCCCGTGCCCTCCTGCTCGTCGGCGTGCTGGCATGCCATGCTCACGCCCATGCGGCGGAGCCGACCTCGCCGACACCCTCGTTACCGGTGCCGGCTGCGCCCGCGGCGAAGCCGGGCGACGACTTCGACCGCTTCGTCAACGGCACCTGGGCCGACAGCCATCCGATGCCCGACGATCGCAGCTGGATCGGCACCTGGCCGGAGCTGCAAACGCACGCCGAGGCGCAGTCGCGCGAACTGGTCGAGCGAGCCGTGCAGGACGGCTCGCCGATGGGCAGGCTCTACGTCAGCGCCTTGAACCAAGTGGCGCGCGACAGACGAGGCATGGCACCGCTGCGCGCGACCTTGGCCGAGATCGACGCCGTGCACGATGCGGCGAGCCTGGCGGCGATGCTGGCGCGTCTGGCGCGCATCGATGTCGGCGCCGTATTCATCCCGGTGATCGACGAAGACGACCGTGCGCCGGGGCGGCGTCTTCTTGCCCTGCGTCAAGCGAAGGTGGGCCTCCCGGATCCGGCGGATTACACCGCGACCGAAGGGTCCGGCGTTGCACGCAGGGATGCCTACCGCCGTTTCCTGGTTGCCCTGCTGGAGGCCTCCGGCGCCCCCCGTGAGCGGATAACGCCGCGGGTGGACGCGGTGCTGCAACTCGAGGGACGCCTGGCGGCCGCCCAGACCTCCCGCGCGGACCAACGCCATGCGACGGATGGCTATCGGCCCGTCCATGTGCACGCCCTCGGGCAACAGTTGCCCCGGTTCGCATGGGGACGATGGCTCGCCGCGCTCGGTGCATCCGGGGTCCAGCGGGTGAACGTGCCCTTTCAGCAGGCCCTGGCCGCGCAGTGGGCGATCGTCCGGAGTGCGCCGCTGGAGGTGGTGCGCGACTTTCTGACCCTGAAGACCCTGGGCGCTTACAGCCGGTACATGACGGGCCCTTTGGCGAGCGCCCGTTTCGCGTACTACGGCACGGCACTTCGGGGCGTGACGGTCGAACCGCCTGCGTGGCGGCAAGGCATGGACCTGGTGACCAACCTCATGCCCGAGACGCTCGGTCGCGCCTATGCCGCCCGCTATTTCTCGCCGGAGGCGAAAGCCCGGGCCACCGCCCTGGCGGAGGCGGTGCGCCGCGCCCTGATCGGCCGCGTGGCTCGGGCGGCATGGTTGTCGGTCGCCGCTCGCGAGGGTATCCAATCAAAGCTGCGGCGGACGCGCCTGAGCATCGGATATCCCGAGGTGTGGCCCGACGTTCCCGATGTGGATATCCGTGAAGACGACCTGGCCGGCAATGTCCTCCGCCTCAATGCCTGGCGCTTCGGCCGGGCCATCGGCGATCTCGCTCGACCCATCGACCGGGCATCGTGGACATCTCCTGTCCAGGTACCGAATGCCTATGCCAGCGCGTGGGCCAACCACATCGTCTTTCCCGCCGCGCTCCTGCAGCCGCCGATGTTCGATCCGGCGGCCAGCGCGTCGGAGAATTACGGCCGCATCGGCGCCACCATCGGCCACGAGCTGAGCCACCTGTTCGACGACCAGGGGCGCCACTACGACGCCGATGGCCGCTTGCGAGAGACGTGGACGGGCGACGACGCGCAACGATTCGATGCGCGCACGGGAGCCTTGCGGAAGCAGCTCGAGGGCTATGCGCCGCTGCCTGGCGAGCGCGTCGATGGACCGTTGGTGCTGGGCGAATCGGTTGCCGACCTGGCGGGACTCGAAGCCGCCTACGACGCGTTCGTGCAGGCCGAGCCGGGCTCGGGACGCGCGCGGCAGGCATCCGATCGCCGCTTCTTCGTGGCTTGGGCCGAGCTGTGGCGCAGCCGATACCAACCCGCTTATTTGCGCACGCTTCTGCACACCGATGCGCATCCGCCGGGAAGCGTCCGTTTGTCGACGGTGCGCAACATCGATGCGTGGTATGAGGCCTTCGCGGTGCCGTCGAACGCGGCGCTCTATCTGGCTCCCGAAGCCCGCGTGCGCATGTGGTGAGCCGGGGTAGCGATCGCGGCGCGTGGCAGGTCCGGTTACTTCGTCGTATAGCCGCCGTTGATGAGGATGGTCTGGCCGGTGATCCACCAGCCATCGCTGACCAGGTGGCGGATGAAGGGCACCACGTCCTCGATGTCGGTGAGCCCCGTCTTGGTGAAGGAAGAAAGCGCTGCCGCCGTCTTGTGATAGGCCACCGCATCGTCCCCTTCGGCCGGGTAGAAGAACGGGGTGTCCATCGGGCCGGGGCCCACGGCCGTGACCGAAATGCCGCGCTCGCCGAATTCCTTCGCCGCGGCGCGGGTGAAGTGCTCCACCGGCGCCTTGGTCCCGGCATAGGCGGCGTAGAACGGCGTGAACGCGCCCAGCAGCGACGTCACCAGGGTGCAGATCTTGCCGTGGTCGTTGACGTGCTTGCCGGCCTCCTTGAGGAAGAAGAACGCGGTCTTGGCGTTGACCGCGGCCATCTCGTCGTATTCGGCCTCGCTGATGTCGACCATCGGCTTCTTCAGCACCTTGCCCACGGTATTGATGGCGATGTCGGGGCGGCCGACGGCGGCCACGGTGTCGGCGAAAAGTTTTTCCACGGCGGCCGCGGTGGTCAGGTCGCCCTGCAGCGCGACGGCCTTCGCGCCGGCCTGCTCGATGGCGCTCACCGTGCGCTGGGCATCGGCCTGGCTGGCCGCGCTGTTGTAGTGGACGACGACGGCCTTGGCCCCGTGGGTCGCGAGATCGCGCGCGATCAGGCCGCCGAGGTTCTTGGCGCCGCCGGCGATCAGGACGGTCTTGCCGTGGATGCTGTGTCGGTCCATGGGGTGATCCTCGAGCCAGTGAAGGTTTTCCGAGCTTAGAAAACTCTTTTTTCTGAATAAATAACCGTGATCGATATAGACTGTACATAAATCATGACGAATGGCTCCCGTGTGGACCGCATCGATCAATTACGGGTATTCCTGCGCGTCGCGCAGAGCGGCGGCTTCTCGGTGGCGGCCGATCAATTGGGGCTGCCCCGGCCAACGGTTTCGTTGGCGGTCCAGCAATTGGAATCCCGCCTGGGGGCACGGCTATTCAATCGCACGACCCGTCGGGTGAGCCTGACACGGGACGGGGAGGCGCTGCTGGAACGCGCCATGGCGCTCGTGGCCGACAGCGAGGAGCTGGAGCAGCAGTTTCGTCCTTCCGGCGAGATGCTGCGCGGGCGATTGAGGGCGGAGTTGCCCAGCCGTATCGCCCGCCGCATCGTGGCGCCGCGCTTGCCGGAGTTCTTCGCCCTGCATCCGGGCATCGAGCTCGAGCTGGGTTCCAGCGACCGCGTCGTCGACCTCGTGCATGAGGGCATCGACTGCGCCCTGCGCGTGGACGAACTGGAGTCGAGCAGCCTGGTGGCACGGCCATTGGGGACATTCCGGCTGATCCATGCCGCCAGCCCGGGTTACCTCGCGCGCCACGGCACGCCGAGGATGCCCGCCGATCTTGGCGACCATCTCGCCGTCGGTTATGCGTCACCCGGCAACGGACGCGCCACGCCATGGGAGTGGCTGGCGGATGGCCGGCTTCATTCCCGCACCATGACGTCGCAGGTCTCGGCGAACAATGCAGAGACCTACATCGCCTGCTGTCTGGCGGGCCTGGGCTTGATCCAGATCCCGGAGTTCGACGTACGCGAGCACCTGGAGCGCGGCGAACTGGTGGCGGTGTTGCCGGACTGGCCTCCTCCCGCGATGCCGGTGCAGATGGTCTATCCGCATCGACGCCACCTGTCGCGTCGCGTGCAGGCTTTCAGTGATTGGCTGGCCGGCGTGATGGCCGGGTACGTGGAAGCGGAGCGTCCCTGATTGAACGGACGCGGCCGATCAGGTCAGGCCGAGCTTCTTGCCGACGGCAAAGGTAACGAACAACAAGATCAGTAGCGTCGGCACGAAAACGGCGACCACCTTGCCGACCGTGCGCATCATCGCGCGCCGCTCGGCATGCCGACCCTTCTTTCCCTGGTCGTAATGCCATTTGACGGCCAGGAACATGCCGGTGCCGAACACGAGCACCTTGAAGGTGATGAAGACGACGGGGACCCAGTCCACTTTTGTATTTCCAGGCTATGGCTGATAGCTATTCGTCGTGGGGGGGGGAGCTCACGACGCTGCTCCATAAGCTCCATGTTTCTCAAGCAAGCATGATGCCGAAGGTTCGAGAACATGCTAGCCGGAAATCATTTCCGTGCGTTGGGACAAATTGTCCCAGCGACAACCGCCGGTCATCGTCAACGGGACGACGGGGCCGAACGGCCATCCGGCCGGAAATACCGTCATTCTGCGGGTCAACACGCCGGTGGTGCGATCAGCGGCCGCGCAAGGATCGTTTGGCGCCGAAGACCAGAAGCCAGAGCGCCAACGCCGCCTCGCCGAGTATCGTCGGGTCCATCAAGTGCGGCGACAGCACCCGGGCGAAGGCCGGTACCGCGAGATCGGCGATGCTGTTGAACACGTAGCAGGCACCGGCCAGCGTCATCAGTACGCCGATGACTTTGGGAAGGAAGCCGCTGCGCCACGCCAGCCAACCCAGCATCAGGCAGTAGATGCCGAAGAACACGAGGCTCACGTCATAGCCGTCGCCATGCACCTTGAGTGCGAGCAAGGTCGCTGCGTCGCGTTGTGAGGATCCCAGGGCAACGAGAAAGGGCGATGTCGTCAGCAGCCGTAGAGGGACGAGCAGCAGCAAGGTGTCGGCGGCCAGCACGGCAATACCGATCAGACTGAAAGCGGCAGCCATCCGCGACACGCCGGCATGCACGGTGCGGAACATCCCGAGAAATAGCGTCGTCACCGCAACATAGCAAGCCAGCATCGCGAGATCGGCGACGAGACCGGCGCGGAACAGCCCTTCGTTGGCAAGGATGGCGCGTGCCGTGGCGGCGGCATCGTTACCGGCGATCAACGATCCCCGCGACCCCACCTCGGCGAACAATCCGAACACGATCGTTCCGAGGTAGAGCGCGCCCGTCAGGCGTGCGACGGACGGTGACGGCGCGGCCTCAGTCACGGCGAACCTCACGGGGCCAACGGACGGCGATGACCGTGATCGCCAGCGTCAACGCCATTTCGATGGCCGCGAGTACTTTGTAGAATGGTTCGGAGCCGGGAACGCTGGCCGCCATGATGGCCGTGTAGAGAAGCCCAAGGACGATGCAGGCCCACCGGCATAGGCGCGCCGGTAGCAGGAGCGACAACGCGACCATCAGACTGGGCACCGCCATCATGAGCGAGGTGCCCGTGAGCACGGCGGCTGTCGCGCGGCCCAGCGGTCCCATGTTGCCCTGGTTCATGTCCGCCAGCGTGCCGGTGACGTAGAGGCCGAAATAGTCGCCGTAGACATAGCAGAACATCGTGGATGTCCAGAGTGCCGCCAGCTTTACCTTGGTCGGCGCTCGATACTCTTCCAGCCCCATCCGCTCCCCCAAGCCAATGTTTGTCTCGACGATACACCATGTCGCCGATGACAGGAGCGCCTCTGCCAGGGTTTCCCGAGCCCGCTATTCGGCGCGGTAAGAAGCCGCTTCAGCCCGGCGAGCCGGTCTTGCGCAGCAGGAACGCCAGTAGTACCTGTGCTGCCCGGGCCGCCGCCCCCAAGTACATTAGGCCGAACTCGCGGTAGATCACAGGCGAGAGCGATACGACATGCAGGCCACGTCGGTCAACTGTCGAGCGAAGGCGCATCTCGGTCCCATGGTCAATCATGAGCGCGCCGGTATCCATGGAGTGGCGATCGCATTGCACAACCTCGTCAAGGGATTTCGCCACATGCGAAGCCTGTATGCGACCGGGGCGGGGCATGCGCTCGCGGCGCCGGATGTCGCCGGGCAATGCCTGTTCGCGCCGACCGCCGTGCTTCGTCAGCCGACACGGGATATCGTGGTCGCGGGGAGCCCTCTCCGTCGGGACACCATCGTCGTTCTTGCGCTGGGCGAGGCCGCCAAACGTGACGGCACGTCGTCGTTCGTCTTCCTGAAGGACCAATGGAGCCAATGCCCCGCGGACACGTGGGTGCCGGCGCTGCTCGAAGGGGTTTGGGGGCGGGTTCGCTCCTAGGGTCGATTGAGTGCGGCCGTGGAGGCCCGTGGTATCTCGTCGACCATGGTTGACCGCGCCGGCTTGGCCAGGGAAGGGCGATGCGGCACCATCCGGCCATCACGGAATGCTACGGGGAACATCGGGATGAGCACATGCACACGCTGGGCCGGATGGGTGATGACGGCCGCGCTGGCCTTGTCGTGCACGGCTCGCGCTGCCGACCATGGCCCCATCACCATACGCACGGAGAGCTATCCTCGGCCGCCTTATTCGGGGGCGACCTATTACGTCTACGAGCGGGATGGGAAGGCCATCTGCACAAAACTGGCCGTGTGCAACAAATACGACCAATGCGACATGTCCTATCACGCAGGCGCCTTCAAGGAACCGGAGGACGTCCGGACCGGCACGCCCTATGGTGGCTCGCCAGCAGTGACGATCCCCGAAGCCAAGTTGCGCAAGCACGTGTGTCTGGCGAAGTTCGTGCCGGACGCCTTCTGAGTTTTTTGGGGAAAGTTAATTGCCGCGATCGGCCAGCGGAACGGTAACGCTCGTTCTACTTCTCGCGCCCAAACTCCGTGGCGATCCAAGCATTCATCAAAAGGCAACCGACCAGTGAGCGATCCATTCGATTGGTCGTAGCTGTGGCGAGAACGTGGCGGCTACCAACGCGGAGCAGTTGCCCGACATGTTGGGGATCAAACGATGGATATGAGATCAAAAGCAATGCTGGTCACCGTGTGTGCATTGACGGTAGCCGGATGTGTTACGAGGCTAGGACCCGTCGCGCCGGGGACCCTACGTATCATCGCCGAATCGGAAATTCCTGTCGCCGACCGCAACAGCATGCTTAGCCGAAAACATGATGAAGAATGGATGTTGCTGACCTTCTACAGCGACGACGAGTACCAAGCTATCGCGCGGCGCAAAGACATGCATGTGTTCGTGAACGAAGCATTGTGCGCCGATGGACGAGTGATTCGCGCCATCATGTCGTCCTCCTTTCATGTAGGGCCCCCTCCCGCATCGCTGGTGGGGGCGGGTCAGACCGCGGGTGTGGGTCCGAAACGCTACGTGTATCGCACCTATCTTGCGATGACGGCGCCGGAGCGTGAGGCCGCTGGCGCTGACCCAGGCCCTGCGGCGGGATATGACTTGCGCAGCGAAACCCACGACCTATGCATTCAGATTCAGGGCGGGAACATGATCGGGATGTCCCTCAAGTCTGGCGTTGCGACCTTCTCCAGGACAACGGTGGAGGCTGCGATCAAGGCAGGCCATGGTGCGCACTGAGAGGGGATCCATGGGGTGAAGGCCGTCGCGTATGTTGCCCTCATATCGCCATCAGAAAGCCCGGTCGCCCGCTTAAGGTTGTCGTTACCCTGCAGTGTCGCCGATGGAGTTTGACGTGACTGGATCAACGGGAGTACGACGAGCGCTTCCTCGCGATGCAGCCGGCATCGTCCTTTGTTTGGACGCGCTCGGATACGTCTCGCCGTGTTCGGATGTTGTCTGCCGACTGCAGGCTTTGATCGACTCCGATCTGGACGAGGTCTTTGTTTGTGAGAAGGACGAGGGCATTGTCGGCATGGCCAGCTTGCATACGATCCCGCTGTTGCATCGCCCTGGCTACCTGGTTCGAATCACGTCATTGGCAGTGCGACCTGGGTTTCAACGCCAAGGCCATGGACGCCGCCTTCTTGGTGCTATCGAGAACTGGTCGCTGGCTCATGGCGTTTCGCGGGTCGAGGTCACTAGTGGTGACCACCGGCCGCTGGCTCACAGATTTTATGAAATGGCCGGCTACGCTGCCGAAGAGCGAAGATTCATGAAGCATCTGAACGCAATGACATGAATTTGCTGGCGGATCCTGGTGCAATGGGACGCCGTGCCGTCGCCCACCTGGCAAGGCCTCCGATCCGGGGCTCTCGCGACGGGCTGCCACGCTTCCAATTGACCGGGATCTGGATATCGTCAGCCATGAACAAAGGCGTACGATGGTTCAGGTCGTTCACTGGATGAAGCGCTATGAATGCTGAAAGGCCAGACCCGATTCGCGCATCCATCAACCCTCGAATTCGCTTTGCTGGCGCATTTGTTGGGGTTTTGGGAGGCTGTGCCGTGGTGCTACTGGTGCCCTACGTCCTCCGAGTACTGGGTGCGCCTATCTTGCCGGCTTGGGGAATCGGAAAACTTGCGGCCCCGGCTTGTTTGCTCGGTGCTATCCCAGGCTATTTATACGCAAGATGGATATTCCAGTGGAGCGGCTCGTTCGGGCTTATCGGCTAGAAAACCCGCTCTAGGGAATATGCAGATGATTTAAAGGCACCTTCTCGGCATTCTCCCGCCGCTGTTCGGCGAAGGTGCTTCGGGATTTGCTGATGGCTGGGATGGTCGTGTGCGGCAATTGCATGCAACGGTACGTCGCGCATTTCGTGGTTGCGTGATGTCGTCGGTGGAGGCGTCATGAGGTCGCTTTCGCGCCAATGGCTGGGCACGGCGATGATCATCATGATCGTGGGCTCATCGCTGATCGGATGTGCGGGCTTTCAACCGGTGCCGGATGAAAGCGGTCATGTCCAAGTCCAGTGTCAGGATATGGAGTCGATGTGCTACACCGCGGCGGAACACGCATGCGGTGGTCACTTCATGGTGCTGGAGCATCAGCGCACGCCGATCGGCCCCAGCTTCGAGAAGCCCGAGTTCAGTGTGGACCACGCATCGTTCACCATGGACGTTCAATGCGAACGGTAGGCTGTGCTGCCCCTTGGGGCCCTGCCTCGTAGCCGTACGGCGGCTGGCCCGTTCCGGAAAGATCGCTTCGGCAGAGCCCTGTATTCAACTACGACCTGAGCAGCCGAAAACGTCGGGATCACGCACGCATGCCAGCGCGTGCGATCACGGTGTGCACTCACGTGTCTACATGGCGGCCACAAAAAAGAAAAAGCCCGCCAAGAGGCGAGCTAGGTCTTTACATAAATGGTGGCTCGGGACGGAATCGAACCGCCGACACGGGGATTTTCAATCCGATGCCCACATCGATCTAAGGCGCTGAGTAGCATGATAATCGTCGGCTCTTAGCGGTAAAAACCTTCTCTTTCTACTTGTCATTTTTCCCCGCGTTTCGGCGGAGTGTCTTCCGAGTTTTTAGCGGGCCGGGCGCACCGTTTTCGCCTTCCGATCGTACACCCTGGAATGGGTTTTCTGGTCGAGGTGACCCAGAAGCTGCCAGTCGTCCGCATCCGTTCCAGCCTTCGCGCGTAGGTCGTGGAAGGTGAAGCGGACGACCTCCGGGTGCTCGGCCAAGGTCTTCGCCATGGCGCGGTTCCAGAGCGTGCGGAAGCCATCCGAGGTGTAGGGCTGGCCGTCCCGGCGCCTGAGCCAGTGGCCGCCGATTCCGGCGACCTTCGTGGCCGCCAAGTCGCATGCCAGGCGCATGCCCGGCGACCATGGGAAGTGGAGCGCCTTCCGCGTCTTGCCCTTGGTCTTGCTGGGGCGGATCGTCAGGCCGGTGTCGTCGAAATCGGAAAGCTTAAGGGCGAGGATGTCGCCCTGACGAAGCCCGGTGGACACGGCCAACATCACGGCGGCCTGGACGGGGCGTGGCGCGTACTGGAGCAGCGTGTTCACATCCCCATCGGAGGCATACCGGTCGCGAGGACGCGTGACGGCCCTGCCGAGCTGGGCGACCGGATTGCTGGTCACCATTCCTCGCTCGACCGCCACCTTGAACGCCTCGAGAAGATTCGTGCGCTCCAGGTTGAACTGGGTTGGCGACTTGGCCGCACGAACGTCAC
The DNA here is from genome assembly GCF_023078455.1 of Luteibacter aegosomatis. Taxonomy (GTDB): domain Bacteria; phylum Pseudomonadota; class Gammaproteobacteria; order Xanthomonadales; family Rhodanobacteraceae; genus Luteibacter; species Luteibacter aegosomatis. Next base: position 1,214,439 of record NZ_CP095740.1, read on the forward strand.
GCCAACGGACCAGCATCGGGACGTCCACGTCCACCAACCGAATCGCCCCGAAGACCTGCCGAAGCTTGTCGACGTGCTTCCGGTAGTCCTTCTCGGTCGATTCCCTGATTTCGCCACGGTGGCGCCGCTGGGCTATGACGCCGAGGTAGGCGTCCAGGGCTACCGCCACGGTGTCGCCCTGCGCCACCGTGGCTCCCCAGGTACGCGCCCATTCGTCGAGCATGCGGTGCAAATCGTCGCCGTAGGTCCGGCGGGCCAGCCTCCCGCCGGCCGCTGGCACGAGCATGTAGTACGCGCCGTTTCGCCGGTCGCGGTAGCAATAGGAGGGGAGCCCGCTACGCTGCTTTCGTGGACGTGCCATAGGCCGTGAAGTCCGGTTCCTTTCGTTGCATGGTGCGCTTGACCGAGGTGGGCATCAACTTGGCGTCGACCGCGGCGCGCAGGACGCGGGGCCAGCCGTCGGCGGCGATCTCGAAGCGGTAGCCGTTGGCGGTGAGCCACTCGGCGACCTTTCCGCGCTGCTTCCGTCCGCTGATCTCGGCCAACTCGTCACGGGTGAGGAATAGGGCCATGCGGCACCTCCTTCGATAGAGCATGCGCGGTGTGGCGCGCGTAGGTGGATACGGCTCGCCAGTAGGCGGCCATGGGGCCCTTCCGCTTCGCCCAGGCCTTCTCGGCCTCCAAGTTCGCCTGGTGGCGGAGCTGGCGCAGCAACGCCTCGAGCGCAGCACGCTGCTCGGCTGGGAGGGCGGCCAGGGCTCTGCCGGCGGGGAGTTGGAGCAGTGGGTTGCGGTAGCCCATCAGTTGCGCACCGACGAAGTGCAGTTCACCATTAACGAAATGCTTTTCAGGGGTGATGGGGAATGGATTACATCGCGATTTTGAAGGTCGCCGCCCCCTTGGCGACCGGAGTCATCCAATACTTTGCAAAGCGCATCGTGGAGCGCCGGCCGAGGCTGCTTGGCTTCATAACGGCTGCATCCGCTGTCCATGTTCAGAGCGTTACGCCTCCTTTCTGGCTCCACTCCCATGTCTTGGTCATCAGAAATGAGGGGAAAAAGGTCGCTAGGGGCGTCAGGATCAGGCACGACTCGTTCCCGCAGGACCTGAGCGTATATCCGCACAGGTCTTACTCTATCGACACCAACCCCCAAGGTGGGCGCGAGATTATCCTCGGGGACGTCGTACCTATGGACCAGGTAACAATCTCCTACCTCTATCAACCGCCCCTCACTCTCGCCAACGTAAATCCCGTCGTGATCTCGGAAGACGGAATCGCGAAGATACTGTTCGACCTGCCACGTCCGCAGCCAGCCGCTTGGCTGACAGCACTTCGCACAGGATTCGCATTCCTTGGGGGCACATTTCTCTTGTTTTGGCTTGCACGTGCTGTCTACTCGTATGCCACAGGCCAAGAGATCATCTCGCCGATGCATTGACCTGGCATCCTCTAGAACAACCGGGGAACGGTCAGCCACGATCCACCTCCCCATCCCCCGCCGTGCGGTCGTCCGCTTGGGCGGCGCGAACGGCGCGAACGGCCTCGTAAAGTCGATCACCTGCCGCCTCCTGGCATTCGGTCACCGGGTAAGCACCGCGTGTTCCGGGCTTGACCTCGACGTAGATGCCCTCGCTCCATCCTGCGCCGCATCGGGCGGTCTTGTGCCAGGTGTGCACCGGATACCCCATGGGCCAGTCGTAGCCTGCGGCACGTACAGCGCGCATGAACTCGTCCGGGTCGTGGTGCCCCTTGCTGCGGAGGATGTAAACGTCCTCGCCGCAGTTCTCGATTTCCAGTGGGTAGGTCTTAGCCACGGGGCACCTCCGGCGCGGCGGCGAGCAGCGCATTACCCCATACCTCTTGCATCTCTTCCCACGTGTTGAACTTGGCGTCGTAGCCAAGGGCATTGGCGATGGGTAGCGTCAGTGTGGCCCTGACAAGTGCACACCCCTCCGGCACCACCGCCCCGGCGCTGGGCGAGGCGACAACCCCGTCGTATTCAGGATGGCCTTCGGGAAGTAGCCGCGATAGTTCGTCGAAGTCGTAGCCGCTGCTTACGCGAATGTAGCCATCACCATGATCGCCGCTGTCGTCCAGAAGGTGCCATGCGTGATGCTCGATGGCGAGGAGGCGAGCAAGTTCATCGGCGGACACATACTCCACCCCCTTCCCATCCTTTCGGACCCGGCATTGGGCGGTGAGGGCGGCGCGTATGGCAACACGAAGACCTTCCTCTGGAATCGACAGCCCGCCAGTGCATTCCTCATAGGCATCGACGCCTGCTTTCATCATCTCGTCCGTCACCTCGGCAGGCGTGGCGACAGGAATCTGCATACCCGCAAGGCGTCCATACGAGGCGACAACGCTCCTTAGTGCATTTGCGCAATGCTTCGATTTGACATGATCGAAGGTAAGGGTAAGTGGGTCGGAGCAGGCATCCAGCACGGCAACGGCCTCGGCCGCCGTTTGCGGGTAGTCAAACGCAGCCCGAAACCCTTCCCGGATACTGCGCTGGACAGCGCCGTCCTCAGGGTTACCGAAAATCGCAGGCGTGGCGACAGCCGGGCGCGGGAGGGGGCATTCGACTTCTGCGACCTTGGCGCGGGCCAGCCATCCTTGCCAGTACGCCTCACGCATGCCCACCTTGTATCGGCCATGTGCCTCACGCTCCATGGATATAGGGGCAACATCTGGAACCGAAAACTCGGGAACATACCAAGCCTCGAACTTCCTGCGCTCGTCTTCCTCGTCCACCCCATCGCCCACCGCCTGCACGGGCTTCGGCTGGGCATTTCGTTCCAACCAATCGTTGTGGCGAGCTACGTCGTACCCTTCACCCCTCGGCTGCTCGGCAGGCTGGGAGGCGGGATCGTTCATCGACAGCCACAGCTTCTGGCCGACGGCGAAGCCGACATCGGCATCGATCGCGACCACGAAGCCAGGGAAGCTGTTGGCCCGGCTGCTGATGATCGTGGCTTCCTTCCAAATCGTGTTACCCATGTGCACTCTCCCCAGCAAGGCCGATATAGGCCGCGCCGTCTTCGTAGTCGTCAGGAATGCCCGTGGGTGTGCAGCACGCACGGGCCATCTTCAGGGTGGTCATGAACAGCCAGCCGTCGCGCTCGCTTAGCTGGTGGCCGGTCAGGGCGTTGAAGGCCGCCACGGTGCGCGCCATGCTGCGCTCGCCGCCGGGCTGATCGCGCTGCGCCGCGCGGTCCTCGATGTGGCCGGCGGCGGCGCGTAGGATTTCGGCAGCGGTGGTCATGCCTTCGATTCCTCCGTCAAGGCTTCACACCCGGCACCTATGGCACCGCGGTCGTTGGCAGCGGTGAACTTCTGCCAGGGCACCCAGCCCCGGCGGCAGTGAAAGCCCCAGTTCCGCATGCGCGGCCCGGTGATGAAGAGGGTCGTGCACGCCTGGTCGGCCAGGAGCTCGATCCGGTGGGCAGACTTGGGCATGCGCGCCGCGATCGTGCCGGCCTGGCGCAGGGTGGCGGTATGCACGCCGCCCGCGCGGATCCGATGCTCGATGTACTGGCCCGCGAGCAGCACGCTCACGTTCGCCCACGGGTGGTCGTGCAGGGCGCGGTCGTCGTCCGAGCGCAGGAAGCGGTGGACGTAGACGTTGAAGAACGGATTGCGCGGGATCACCCACCAGCGGAGCAGGTAGGGCGCATCGGCACCGCCGATGACGAAATCGGGCTGGCGCCGCATGACGCGTGCGGCGAGGCGCTGCAGGATGCGGATCATGCTGTCCATCCCTCATACGCTCCTATGATGGAATCCATTCGAGCAGCCAGGTCAACGGCTTCCACCAACGTTGGCTTCCGAGCAGCGTTAACGTAGAAGGCGAGCTTCGGCGCTCCACCGCTTTGCTGGTCGTACTCAAAAAAGGGAACGAGAACCATGTAGTGGGCCACCTCGCCATCCAATAAGATTGGGCGTACCCTCGGCTTCTCGTTCGTAGGCACCTTTCGCCGGATGGGTAGGTCCATGGTCATTCCTCCGCCGACGAGGATTCGGGATAGTCCTCGTCGCCCGGGAAGGCGATGCCCTTCGCGCCATCCTCAGCGGCAGCCAGGAAACCCGCGTCGAACATGTTGGTAACCAGCGTCGAGCCGTCCTCACTCTCGGCATTGAGAAGGCGGACAAGCTCCTTCGCGAACGCCTCGCGGTCGGTGATGACGGGAGGCAGGATGCGGTCGGTTTCCTCGTCGTACTCCTCGAGGCCCGGGAACTTCTCGGCGGCGAACACCATGGTGTCGAGCGAAAGGCGGATGACGATCTCGCCGTCGACGATCTTCGCGTCTGCGTCAGGGCGCATGGTCAGCCTCCCTCCGGGACGACGAAGGGCTCGACGTCCTGGATCAGGTAGAACGTCGGCGCGTCGATCAACTGGATGTAGTCGGCGATGTCGTCCAGCCGACGCTGGATCTCGGCCTTCTGTTCGGCGTCGACGTCGAGGAAGTCCTGGGAGCACTCGCCGTATTCCTCGCCCACGCGTTCGGCGATGTACTCGACGAAATCGTCGGCGCCGATCATCAGGTCGCGAACGTGCGGCGGGGGCTCGTTGCGGCCGATCCAGATCGTCGTGCCTTCGGCCAGGCAGCCGTCGTACGAATTCTTGGCGGCGGCGTTGATGGCCTCTTCGCGAGACGCGTACTTGCCGTGGAAGGTCTCTTCGTCGTAGCTGTAGCTGAAAGTCCTGGTGTCCATGGTCACTCCTCGATCTGGATTTCGTGTTCGCGGCAGCAGGCGCTGATGGCCTCTTTCACGCGACGCACCTGGTTGGGATAGTCCGGGTCGGCCTCGTCGAGCGCCGCCACGGCTGACTGGAAGGCCGTGCGGGCTTCGCTGGTGGAGCAGTCGCGCGGCACGCCGAGGATGTCGCTCCAGTGTTGGCGTGCGGCGGCCGGTGCCGTAAAGGCCTGACGGACGGGCGGCGCAACAGCGGCGACAGCCGCCGGCACGACCGGGCGTTGCGCATCGGCCAGGCCCACGAGCCACCAGGCCGTGCTACCGCCGCGGCGATCGTCGCGGATCACCTTGCCGTCCAGCTGCAGCGCCTGGAGCCTGCGCCGCGTCTGCGGCACCGACAGGTCTGCCTCGTCGGCGATGTCCTTCAGCAGCGCGCCGTACTGGACAGCGGTCCGGTCGCCAGCGCGCAGCGGGTCCGAGCTCGCGTGCAGCGCAGCCGAGCGCAGGCATGCCCGGGTCAGCGCCTTCTCGAACTCGGCGTGGCTGATGGTGGGGTAGGAGACGGTCATGCGGCCACCCGCCGGTCGATGAACCGCAGTTCGGCGGCGTTTTCGCGCACGAGATCCTCGGCCATGTCCTTGCAGACCATGTTTCCGATCAGCCTCACCTGGTCGGTTTTGCTGATTTTCTTCCAGACGAAGATCCCGGAACCGGGGGCGGTCTCAAAGAGCCCGCGTTCGATGACGTACCAGTCCGGGACGCCCATGGCGCGCGCCAGTTCGCGTGGGGTGAGCATCCGGAGGCCGATGTCCACCAGCACGTGGTCGCCCAGGATGATGATCGTGAGCGCGTCGCCCTCGATGGGCGGGAACCGGTGTGGCAGGTAATGCGCGAGGAACCTCGCCGTCAGCTGCGCCTTCCGCCACTGATCTTCCGTAAGGGCTCCACGCGGGATCGAAATCGTCTGGACAACGGCCATCCGATCTTTCGTCGGAAGGGTGTGCATCGGCTCATTGAGGTCCGACGAGCCGCCCGTTTTGTAGAATTTCATCAGGTAAGCGGTCACCACCTGCTGGTGGCTCCCTGTGCCGGTGATGGTGCTGACCGGCGTGCGCGCGTCGTGACCGATCGACTTGTTGCCGTTCGGGCCGCCGCTAGCCTGGAGCATGAATGCTGCCTCGACCCCGGATGCCTGCACGACCCCGTGCTTGACGCCACCGGCCACAACAGTGCCGAGCGGCTTACCGAGGCCAGGCACGCGCGGGTCCTGGCCTTCGCGCTCCCCGTAGCCGGTCTGAATAAGCGTGGCGCCGATAAGCGCCTGCTCGCCGCGGTTCGCGCCGGTCACCGTCGCAAGCGGCCCGTCGAGCGGTGCGATGTGTCCGTCGCCGTGGTGCGTGAGGTGCATCAGCGTAGCGGCCATGAGCGCGAAGTGGCCGCCCTTCACCTGGGCACATTGCGTGCGGAGCGGCTCGCCGACAGAGAAAACACGCGGGCTGCTCGCGTTGGCGCATTCGGTCAGCACGGGAACGACCAGGCCGTGGTGGGTGCCACCGCCGGTCACGGTAGAGAGCGGAACGTCCGTGCCGTGGGTGGACGTATGGCTGGCGCTGGTTCCGCGCATGGGCACGATGAACGGATGCTCGGCGTCGAACACATGACGCTCCATGCCGTACGCGATGCGCCGCTCGGTATTTTCGGCCAAGCGCTTCTTGCGGTCATGCACCGACGGGCACGGGATCGAAAAGTCGACGCAATCGGCCGCCGTCCGCCACGGCTTAGCCAGCCCAGCGAGCACGGCCGGATCGGTCGGCTTGCCGTGCGACTTCGTGAACCACTTTATGGGCTCTCCGTCGGCTCGGGCGACCATGTAAAGACGCTTGCGGATGGTCGGGGCTCCCTGGACGTAGGCGCGCTCCTCGCGGAACTCAACGCGATAGCCGAGGCCCCGCACGAGCTGCGCTTCGGTGACGTCGGGGATAGCGGCGAGGATCTCCGGGAGGTCGGGGTGCCCGCTGGGGATGCCGGTCGAAAGCGCGAGCTTGAAAGCCTGGAAGGTACGACCCTCGTGTTCTTTGATGGGACGCCCGGCGTCGTCGATCGGCCCCCACTTCTGAAACTCTTCGACGTTCTCGAGGAAGATCAGGCGCGGGCGCGATTTCGCAGCCCAGCGGATGACGACCCAGGCGAGGCCGCGCACGCGCTTAGACCGCGGTGCCTTGCCCTTCGCCTTGCTGAAGTGCCGGCAGTCTGGTGACGCCCAGAAGATGCCGACAGGACGACCACCGGTGACGTCGATGGGGTCAAGTTCGAACACGTCGGTCGTGTAGTGCTTCGTCGTGGACTCGGGGTGGTTCGCGCGATGCACAGCAATCGCGACCGGGTTATGGTTCACGGCTATGTCCGGCGCGCGATATCCGTCCGTGATGCCCAGGCTGGCGCCACCGCCGCCCGCGAAGAAGTCGACGACCAGTTCGTGGCCGAAGTCGAAGTAACCGGTGCTGTTTCCGTCAGCCATCGACGTCCGTCCTCTGGATGATCTTGCGAAGGGTTTCGAGGGTGTTGCAGCTGCCATCTGCGGCGACCACGCGCCAACCGGGAAGCTCAAGTCCGCGCATGCCGCAGTGGCGATATGCACCGACCGCGGCAGCGGTGAAGCCCTTATCGGTCACGAACGTGCCCAGGGCGACGGGCTTCTCGCCGGCGCGGACGAGCGACAGCTCCCACGCCTTTTCCCGCTTCACGCGGCGAATGATCTTCCGCACCGAGGACGGCTCCAGGTCGAACTGCTCGCCCACCTCCTTGGCCGACTGGCTGGCGCGGGCCTTGGCGATCGCGACGTCACGGTCATGGTCGCGGCTGCTGAGAAAGACGGTGGCGGCCATCACTCGGGCCTCGGCAGCTTGAAAACGTCGGCCAGCTTCGAGAGCAGGCGCGCGTACTCGCCGGTCATGATCGCCAAATTCGCGTCGGCCTCGGCTGCCGCGGATTCGGGGGAGTCCGGCTGCTCGTCCAGCACCACGTCGGTGAAACGCACCTTCGTAAGGACGAGGGCCTCGCTCAGCACAAAGCTGATGCGGTCCTCGAACACTAGGCCGATCTTGAAGACCTGCTTGCCGGTGCGCAGGTGCTCGCGCACCTCGTCGGTGTCCAGGTCCTGCCGGCGGCACCGGGCGATCGCGCCGGAGGCCGTAGCCGGGTCGCGCAGCTCGATCTCGTCGCCCAGCTCGAAGCCCTTCGGAAGCTTGCCTGACGACACCCAGTGCGTGAGCAGGATGCGCGGCGATTCCTCCGGCGCGAGCGGCACGGCGGGGAAGCTGCCAAGGGCGCCGCGCAGCTCCGTCAGCACATCCTCGGCCGCCTTTCGCGAGCTGGTGTCGATAATCAACCAGCCGGCCACCACGTCCGCGTAAGCACGGGTGCGTGAACCCCTGACGAAGGCGCGCGGCAGCAGCTCGTTAAGGACGTCGTCCTTGATGCGCTTCCGCTCCCGGCTGCTGACCTTCCGCCCTTCGGTCTCGGCGATCTTCTGCACGCGGTTGGCGAGCTCGTCGTTCACCACGGCCGAGGGCAGGAGCTTCGTCTCGCCGCCGACGGCCACCATGACGACGCCGAACAAGCTATGCGTCAGCGCGTCCTCGTTACGTCCGAGGGGCGACACGAATCCGGTCGTCGAGAGCTCCATCGGACCGACCGGGCGCATGCGGTGCTTGGGCAGCACGTCGTCCAGGCGTTCGAGGTCGTCGGCCACGGCCGGCGAGAAGCGGAAGAGAGTGAGGTTGCGGAAGAACATGGCGATCCTCAGGCGACGCGCGCCACGGCAAAGGGAGGGAGGTCCACGCCCGACACGCGGGCGGCTTCGGTCATCAGCTCTTCGGCACGGCGGAAGTCGGCACGGCGGAGCGCGTCGGCGATTGGCTGCCAGTCGGTCGCCTCGGGGTCGGCATCCAGCGTCTGGACGTCCACGAGGCCAAGTCCCGAAAGGTCGTCCTCATCGAGCTGGTCGATCACCTCACTGGCGTCAATCTCAACCTTCACCGTTACGAAGGGCATGGGAATTCCTTGCCGGGCGAACCCGGCTCATCGATCAAAAGGGGATGTCGTCGCCTTCGAAGGACTCGCTCGCCGGGACACCTGCGCTCTGAGGCGGCGTGTCGTGGCTCCGATGCTGTTCGAAGTTCTGCTGTGCGCGACCCTTGCTGGTGCGCGACCCGGTGCGCCCGTTGGTGCGCTCTCCGCCGCCGTACCGGGAATCGGCGTAGCTGTCGCCCGCGCGCGGTCCGGACTGTCCGCCGAGCATCTGAAGCTCGCTCGCGATGACGTCGGCGGTGTATCGTTCGATGCCTTCGCGGTCGGTGTACTTGTCGTGGCGCAGCGATCCCTCGATGTAGACCTGGCGGCCCGTCTTCAGGTATTCGCCCGCGACCTCGGCGATCTTGCCGAACAGCTTCACGCGGTGCCATTCGGTGCGCTCCTGCTTCTCGCCCGACTGCTTGTCGGTCCACTGCTCGGACGTGGCGATGCTCAGGGTGGCCACCGCCGTGCCACCGCCCGTGTAGCGAAGATCCGGGTCCTGGCCGAGGTTGCCGACCAGGATGACCTTGTTGATTCCTCGCGACATCAGACCAGAGCCTCGACTGCAGCACGATCGAGCGCCGCGAAGAGAGCGTCCCTTTCATCGCACCACGCCGCCGACTCCGCCGCCGACCGCGCCGCCGACCGCGCCGCCGACCACGCCGCCGACTCCGCCGACCGCGCCGCCGACCACGCCGCCGACTCCGCCGACCGCGCCGCCGACCACGCCGCCGACTCCGCCGACCGCGCCGCCGACCACGCCGCCGCCGACTCCGCCGCCGACTCCGCCGCCGACCGCGCCGCCGACCGCGCCGCCGACCACGCCGCCGACTCCGCCGACCGCGCCGCCGACCACGCCGCCGACTCCGCCGACCGCGCCGCCGACCGCGCCGCCGCCGACTCCGCCGCCGACTCCGCCGCCGACCGCGCCGCCGACCGCGCCGCCGACCGCGCCGCCGACAAATCACATTCGTTCCCGCCAGCTGCCGCCTCATGGGCACGCTTACCGACCACCAGGGCTGCGACCACCTGCTCGATGGCCTCGTGGACTCCGTGCCCGTGCTTCGCCTCGAGCGCGGGCTTCAGCTCTTCGATCATGCGATCGATGCGCGCCATGGCGATCCAGTGCTGTACGGGCTCCAGGTCGGCGCCCACGGGGATACGCTTGGCCAGGTCGACGTGGAACGTCGAACGGTCTTCCTGCGGCAAGCCTTCGAACATCGAGTCCTGTAGGCGAATCAGCCATTCGGGCAAGCCGCGCGCTTCGGCGACGACCTCATGCCAGTTCGCATCCGTCGTGGGATCGATGTCGTGAGCGAAGCAGCCCACCGAGCAGCCGCGGAAGCGCGCACCGCTCCCTTCGCCATACGTTCCGGCGGACAGCATGTCCGCCGCGGCGTGATGCTCGGCCTGTGCGACATGCACAGCCTTGAGTGCGGCATCGCCGCGGAACGACAGAACACGGGTGGTGCTGGCGACGTCGGTCGTCATGGTGTGACTCCTGGGGCGCGATGCGCCATGGGTTGGAAGAGGTGCCCGGACAGCCCGCCGGGCTCGGGGTGGACCTGCTACCGCCCGGGAGGGGAGGGAGGCGGGAGGCAGGCGGCGAGGAAAAGGGCGATGACGATGGGCGCGACGAGGAGCACGACGGCAGCACGCTCGTCGCACGGCGCGGACATCCACCACAGCAGGGCGCGCTGCATGCGCTGCTCGAGGCGGCTCACGGCTTCACCTCGCACCGCTCGGCGGTGACCACGACCACTGGCGTGCCGTAGAGGCCCATCGTTCCGACCTGCTCGGTCTTGTGGCCGCGCACGCACGCCGCGCTGGACTGGGTGAGGGTGGAAACCTTGAGGTCCGGCCGCGCGCGCCACTCGCCGCAGGCGGTGAGGGAGACGGCGGCGCCGATCAGCAGGAAGACGACGAGCCAGCCGCCGCGTTCCTCAAACCAGCGCTGCAGCGTCGGGGTGGACGACGAGGCGTGGCGCAGCTGCTCGGCGGCGCGCTGGTCGCGCACCTCGCGATCGCCAGCATGTTTCGTCACGGCGTAACGGAGCGCCTGGCGCTCGCGGATCGTGAGGCGGCTCATGCGACACCTCGTGCGGGAACGAGGGGCAGCGGATTGATCAGAACATCCGCGCAGGCGGCGCAAGCAAAGTTGGCGTCCGCATTCTCGGTGTCCGGATCGAGGCCAATCACCCAACCAGCCTCGCCCGCGCGCCGCTCGCACTCACCGTAGGTCGCACCACGCGGGCCTTCGACGCCGCAGTTGCAGCAATCCAGAGCGTGGTACAGCTCGCCAACGCGCTCGGGAACCGTGCTCATGCGGCACCCCCGACGCGGGCAAGGTCGGCGCGCAGGCGAGCCACGGCTGATCGGCTTCCGGCGGCATCGCGCTTATATCCAGCGGCGACCTTGAGCGCTGCCTGCGGGTTCTCACTGAGGCCTGTGCTGGCACGAAATTCGTGGCGCCGCGCACGACGGATCGCGTGGCGAGCGAGGAGCAGCTCCGTAGCGATCAAGTAGCGGAGACTGCGGACGGCATCCACCTTCTGCGTCTCGGTGCTCATGCTTCGCTCCCGGCAACGCGCTCATCCCACCACTGGAAGATGACGGTCACCTCATCGGCGCCGTAGCTACCCACTACCTTGCTGTGGCAACGCCGCTCCCACTGGTTCCCGTCGTTCCTGAGGAGCGTGGTGGTCTTGCATGCCGCCCACTCGCCAACCCTTTCGGCCGAAGAAAGCAGGTCGAATTCGGCCTTGGTTGCGAAGCCCGCATAGACGATCCGACCGGAGTCCATGGGGGAGCCGCACCAAGAGCTTCGGCGCTCCTTGGTCGTGTCGAGGATTTCGGCGTTCATGCCTTCGGACCCTCGTCGATGCGGACCAGTCGAGCGACGGGTGCCGGCGATTTCGGCGGCAACGGTGAATGGAAGGCGTCGATGGCAGCGGGGCGGGGAATGCTGGCCATTGCTTCACCCATGTCCGCGGATAGAGCCCTCAGGCCTTCAATGAAGGGGGAGGGGGCCCGTGCGGCCTTCTCGGCCATATGGCTGTAGTGGTGAAGCGCATGGGCCTTGGCCGCAGCATGGTCGGCCAGCAAGAGGTCGACGCTCTTCACGGCTTGGTAGGCAGCGTGCGCGGCAGCAATGACCTCGGGCGGCAGCTGATCGGCCTCGACATCCGTCACGAACTGGTTCATCAGCCCGGTCAGCGACTTCGCCTGGAGGCAAAGCCCGAACATCGGATTGGTCTTGGAAACGAACTCGGTGTGCATGGTCCTCTCCCTAGCTGGGGCGTCCGGCGTGGAAGAGAGATTAGCCACGGACTAAATCCCTGTCAATAGCTATCAGCTAAATATTTTAGCCCGGAGGTTCTCGGCCCTTGAGACAGCGGCGACCCATACTCGATGGCTTAACGGGGAGGCTATGGCGATGAACGAGACGATCTACGTAGTGCAGGGCTTCGAGGCAGGGAAGCGCGGGGCGCTGAAGGCGATGCCGCCGGTCACCTGCGCGACCGAGAGCCAGGCGCGGGACAGGGCAGAGCGTCTGGGGGTGCGGTGCGCAGGCGTGATCGCCTTCGCACAGACCGCGGACATCGACACCGGCGAGTACGCCGACCCGGTCATGCTGGTGCAGCTGGGCCAAGTGCTCGAACAGGCATAAAAAAGCCCGCCGGAGCGGGCTTTAAAGAACTATCGGAATTCGTTTAAAGCCACTTGAACCCGTGCGCCATGAGCGCAGCAAGACCCAGGGCGACCGTGATCAGAGCCCCAAAAAGCAGTCGAAAATCCGTGCGTGCGTTGTCGCGAATCGACCGAAGGTCGGCTTTGATGTCGCGAACGTCTTCCCGCATATGCTCCGCGACGGCTTCAAGTTTAGCGACTCTCGCTTCCATATACCCATCATGGGGCGGACCGCCATCGCCCGCAAGGGGCTCGCCGCGGTTCGGCCGTGGCGGGAAGGGACTTACGCTCATGAACGTCCTTCCTCAATGAGTTTTTTTATGGCCGACAAGGTGTGCTGCCTCACGTAGCCGCAATTCTTGCAAAGTATGGAAACCAAAGGTAATCCTTTGAATCCAAGGTCTCCGCTAGGCCGCGTATACGGAAGGCTTGTGGTCCAGTCGTCACCGTAGTGGGCCCACCAGTCGTCAGTTAGGCACACAGGACATGCCTTCGACCCTGCCAAGCGGTCAAAAACGGCGTTCAGCTGTTCTGTCGTGATACCAAGCTTAGTCTCATCCGGCTCTTCAGCCATCCATTCCCCCTAGACCTCGGATTGAGTGCGCGCGACGGCGCCGCCCAACTTTTTCGGCGCCTACCACATTTACTTGAGTCTCAGCCTTGGCGACCACTGGGCGGAAGGATGCCACCCACATGGTGGATCACGTCGATGTCCGCTTCGTCGACTACCAGGCGCTCGTTGTTGGCGATCGCGTTCAGCACGTACTCGCCGTCCCGGTGCCACAGGAACTCCTTCACGGTGCTGCGGCCATCGGCCAGCTTCACCATGACGAACTCGCCCATCTGGGGCGTCTTGTTCGGCTCGATGACGACGTACCAGCCAGATCGGATGGCAGGGTGCATGGATCCGCCGCGGACCTGGAGGACGTAGGCGTCCTTGTCCGTGGTCGGGAACTCAAAGTAGCCATCCCCGTGCCCGACCGGGTACTCGAGGTCCGTCCAGTATCCATCCATCCCCAAGCTCGCCGTACCCACGACAGGCACCCTCCGAAAGGCCGAGCGGGGAATATGGACAGGCGTCGCATCAGATTGTGAGACTGGTTGAATCGGTCCCACCGTGAGCTCGTCCCACTGTGGCCGGTCCATCCAGCCATGGCCCTTGCCGGTTGCTGCCTCCAGCTTCCGTGCCACGTCATCCCCCATTTTTTTGCCGCCTTTCAGCTGGCTGAGGAACGAGGCGCTCATCGGCCCAAGAGCCAAGGCCTGGTCCTTCGCGCGCGTGATGCCTCTGGCCTCCAGCTCCTTCAGGAGCCAGTGCAGGTTGATGTGGCGAATGCGGCTGATATCCATGCGCATATCTTAGCTATCAGCTAACCCATAGAGTTTAGTTGCGGACTTGACGTTAGGGATTAGCTCGTGGCTAAATCCACGCCCATGAGCATGCATCCCATCGATCGCGTCATCGAGATTGTCGGCGGCCAGGAAAAGCTGGCGTCCATCCTGGCGATCAAGTCGCCGTCCATCAGCGGCTGGCGCATGCGAAACCGCGTCCCGGCTGAGCGGTGCATCGCGATCGAGCGAGCGACCAACGGCATTGTGACGCGGTACGACCTCCGCCCCGACGTCTTCGGCACCCCGGCGATGGTAGGGGAGCGAGGCTGATATGACCGGCTTGGCGATCAGGTGCCTGACCATCGCGCCGCGAGGCACGTTCTGCGAGGTCGACGGCGACGTCGACTGCTTCGAGTTGTACCTGGGCGAAGCCGCCGGCTTCCTCGTGTTCGAGAGGCTCACGGCTGGCCGAACCATTTTTCAAGCAGTCGCAGTGCGTCCTGCCCATGAGACAGCCCGAGGTCCACGAGTTTCATCGCCAGGTGTTTTGTGGCGTCGGAAGGAAGCGCTCGAAGCGCATCGGACCATTTCTTCTTATCAGCGGGCTCTAGCGGGGCTTCCTGAATCCGCGCCGCTATCAGGTCTTTCAGGGTGTCCTCATGAAGCCTGATCGTCACGACGCCAAGAATGGCGCCAAGGCCGCCATCGCCTTCAAGGAAGTCGAAGCCATCCGCGGTGATCTCGGTGCCTATGGACTGGTGCCAGCCGTCGTAGCTGTGTGCCAGCCCGGCGTCGATCAGCCCGTGCTGCTCGAGGTACCGAAGGTTTCCGATGAGGTCATCGTCGGCGACACCGGGAAAGTCTCCTTCATCCCAAGTGATGCGCGCAGGAAACGCCGCTGCGGCCTTCTCCAAAATGCTGCGCTGCATATCCCTATCCAGTTTCATGAGGCCCTCGCGGTGGTAGCTGGCTTGCTGGCGCACCCAGCTTACCCCGCGCAGGGCCTCGCCTATCACACCAATATGGCCGGGAAGGTGGCCTGACATGTCCCCAGGGAAAATCGCGATCTTCGTCCTCGGACTAGCCACCGGTCTGCTGGCTCTGCTTTCGTACCACGCGGGCGCGTGGCTCGGTCGCAGGCACACCAGGACGCGATCTCGCAGCCGTGAGGAAGGAAGAGCGCCGCTGCGGTTCACCATCTCGGGTGATCGCGTCTTCCTGGACGGGTTGGAGATCGTGAGCCCTGACACTCTGATGCGCTCCGCTGGCGCCGCCGTGTCGTTGCGGAGCGTCCCGAGCATGTCGCCCGGCGACCCGATTCGCTCACACGCCTTGCGAAAAGAGTGCGAAGCGCAGGGCCGTGACTGGGCGCACGTGTTCAGCCAGGCAGCTCGCCTGCGATCCGAAGAAACGCCGCGATCTTCTCGTCGAAAGCGGTTTGCATCCCTGATGGCTGCGATCCGGTCATGGCTGTCGCGGAGAGCGAGACCGCGGCCGCCCGAAGGCGCTCCCGAAACAAGTCCGGGTCCGGGTGACTGCTGATCAGCGCAGCGATGGCAGCTTCGGCCGCCATCTGTCGAGCGAGCAAACGTTCGAAGACTTCCATGGGGTTCCTCTCGTGAGCTGAGTTTGGCGTGGCAGTTGGATTTTGCCACGAGGGGAGCCCCGCCTATCCGATGCGTCGTGATGTCCATGGCGCAAGTGTCGCAATCAATGAGACGCACCGCATGAAGTCCAATCCTCACCTCTCCCGCCCAGCCGCCCTGATGGAGATCACCAGCCGCGCCGTGCTTGCCACGCGCGAGGGTGTGGTGGGTTTCGCTGATCGCGTGGCCGAGATCTACCTCGCCACCGTGCCTGCGGCGTACCAGCGCGTTCCGTTCCGCCCGATGGTGGGCGACATCGCGCAGATCACAGCCGCCCAAAAGGCAAACCGCCAGACCGTGGACCGGTACATCAAGGGCGTGGTGCTGACATTCCCGTCGGACCTTGAGGACGCGTGGGTGGCGGCCCTGCCTGGCGAATTCCAGGAAGAGGCGCTCGGCATGCTGGCGAGCCGTCACGGCCTTCTCGCCACCCGTGCCCGCGGTGCGCACGAAGGGCTTGCGGCATTCAGTGACACCCTTGCGGCAACGGCTGCCTACGCAGAATCCATGGCGCCCATCGTCGCCGACGGGACGATCGACGAGCGCGACTTGCCTTTCATCAAGCCGGCGCTGCTTCGGATTAACACACTCCAGGCGAGCCTTGCCGGCGTCGAGGCCCAGCTCATCGCCGCGCTTCCGGACGAGCAGGCGGGCAACGTAGTGCCCATCCGGAACGCTGGCTGATGAAACCCGGCACGCCCCGCGCCGAACGCCTGCTCGCGCACCTGCGCGAATGCGTGTCCACGGCCGAGCGCGTCGCCACCCCTGAAGAACTCGTTGCCGCCGCGACCGCGCTGGCGCAGCCCAGGCACCCGGTGCAACGCCCCTTGTTCGACCCGCCACACGCTAACCCCGGGGTAGCTCCCCAGGGGACACCTGGATCCGGCCAGCTGCGTGTAGCACTTCCCCGGAGCCCGGAGTGAGCATGTCCGACGAAATCGACAACGTTGCCGCAATCGCGGCTTGTTTCCTGCGCCTGATGACGCCCTCGGCCAGCACCGAGGACCAGGCACACGCCGCTTCCGACCTCGCTGGTCCGGTCCTTGCCTCGCTTTGCCAGATATTCCACGCCGAACCAGGCGCGGTGCGCGCTCGCGCGGAGAGCCTGATGCCGAAGATCAACGACGTGCTTCGGCACACGGTGCACTGACATGGCCGGCGACTGGATCAAGATGCGCTCGGACCTCTTCACACATCCGAAGGTTGTCCGCATGGCGTCCGCATTGAAAGCGGACAGATTGCGCGTGGTCGGCGGACTCATGTCCGTTTGGTGTCTATTCGACGCGCACTCGGCCGACGGAAAAATCGAAGGGTACGACTTCGGAACGGTCGACGAGCTGCTCAACTGGTCAGGTTTCGCGGCTGCCATGAGCGCCGTGAACTGGCTCGCACAAGGTGACGAAAGCCTTGTGCTGCCTGACTTTGACAAGCACAACGGCCAGTCGGCGAAGCGCCGGGCGCAGGACGCTGACCGAAAGAGGGAAGTCCGCAAAGCGTCCGCGTCCGATGCGGACAACATGCGGACCAGAGAAGAGAAGAGAAGAGAAGAAGATAAGAGCAACCCCCAACCTCCTGCCGGGGGCGGCTCGGCTGGCGCCGAGCAGACGACGCGTGCACGGCGTACTGCCCGCGCCACGGTGCCGTACGACGAGATCATCGAGGCCTATCGCCAGCACCTCCCGCAGCTGCCCCAGCCCGAGCTCCTGTCGCGGAAGCGCAAGAAGGCCATGGACAAGGCGTGGACTCTCCTGCCGGAGAAGCACCGGCTTCCCCAGGTGTTCCGCGCCATCTTCGCCGAGTGCAATGAAGACCCGTTCCTCAACGGCACCGGCCCGTACCGCGGCGAGCACGCCGGCTGGGAGCCAACCTTCGATTACCTGATCCGCGAGGACGTGATCGCGAAGGTGTACGAGAAGGCGATGCACCGCCGGGCCCAGCGCCACCAAGTCAACGGACACGGCGCGCAGCCGGGGCTGGCCCTGCAATGAGCGGCAACCTTTCCGAAGCCGCCGTCGTCGGCTCGTGCATGATCGACGAACGGGCCTACTGGCAGGTCGCCGACCTGCTCACGGCCGCGGACTTCACTCACCGCGGCTACGCCTCGCTGTACGCCGAGATCCGCGCCAGGGCCAACGCGGGCGTGACGACTGACGCGTTCGTGATCGCCGACGACCGGCCGGAGCTGCGCGAGGTCATCTTCGGCGAGCCGCTCCAGCAGCAATGGCGGCACGGGAACGTCCGGGCCTACGCCGAGGCAGTGCAGCGTGCCGCCATCACGCGCCGCGTGCGCCAGGCTGGTCAGCAGATCGCGCAACTGAGCGGCGATGACGTGATTGGTCAGGCCCAGCGCCTGGTCGGAGCCTGCGCGCCACATACCGCTGGCGGCATGCGCCACATCCGCGAGTTCGGCCGGATGTCCTTCGACGCGATCCAGGCTCGCCTGGATGCAACGGGCGACCTGACTGGCGTTCCCACCGGGCTCGGCAAGCTCGACGAGCTCACCGGCGGATACCAGCCCGGCGATCTGATCGTCATCGCGGCATTGCCGAGCGTTGGCAAGACCGCATTTGCGCTACAGAGCACGCGGGCTGGCGCTGAATTCGCGAAGGCGGAAGGCAAGGGCAGGCACATCGGCGTGTTCTCGCTGGAAATGAGCGGGGTGCAGCTCAACGACCGCCTGATTGCCTCCGCTGGCCGGTTCGACAGCAAGCTCCTGCGCATGCCCAAGCGCATCGAGGACCACGACTGGCCTCGCATCACCGGTGGCTCGACGATCGTCGCAAACCTGCCGATCCTGATCGACGACCACGCAGGCCTGACGCTCGATGTCCTGTGCGCGCGCGTTCGCCAGTGTCACGCCGTGACGCCGTTCGCGATGATCGTGATCGACTACCTGCAGCTGATCACGCCGCCCAAGGCGGACCGCGAGGACATCGCGATCGGCATCATCTCGCGGACGCTCAAGACCCTGGCCAAGGAGCTTGGCATCCCGATCGTGGTGCTTTCGCAGTTGAACAAGGAGTTCACCGACCGTCCGCGCCTGAAGAACCTGCGCGGCTCCGGCGCCATTGGGCAGGACGCCGACGTTGTCATGTTCCTGCACCGGCCCGACGAAACCGCCCGCGATTACGTTGAGCTGTTGCTGGACAAGCAGCGAAACGGCGAGACCGCCGATATAGCGCTGGAATTCATCGGACGCTACCAGCTGTTCCAGCTGGCGACGGCGCGGCCGGCCGGCCTGAAGAGCAGTCGGGCAATCACCGCTGACCAGATGTGGGACAGCCTCGACAGTGGGGATTCGTTCTGATGTCCGCCGGACGGGACCGTGCCGAGCAGCTCTCGCCAGAGCAAATGATGGCGAAGCTGGCGCCCAGCATTGAGCGCGCCGCCGCAGAGAAGGCCGCTGCGCGCGACCAGCGCCGCGCCGACTTTCCGTTCATGGCCGAGATGACCGACCTATTTCGTGAAGCGGGAATGGACCCTCGTCCCGTGTACGCCCGGAACGACCAGGGAAAGGAATGGGGCTCCAACCCCGACGGCCCGGTGAGGCCCGTGGACAACCGTCCATTCACCACGCCCGGCTACGAGAAGCGCGTCGTGGAGATGGCACAGAAGTGGCCGAACAAACCCACCGATTACCGCGCGCGCATGCAGCGCGCCATCAAGCCCGATCCCTGGAAGTTCGAAGGAGAGACGTGATCGTTTCGACCATCCATCCCGCCCGTATCCTGCTCGCTGCCGCGATCTCGGCAGCCGTAACTATGCCGATAGCCGCCCCGCGTCCATCCGTGGCGTGGCCGCGAGACGTACGTATCGAGAGGGCGCAACGTAAGGCTGACCGTCCGAGGTGGCGCCAGTGAAGCGCACACCCATCATCCGCAAGACACCCCTGGTGGCTCGCAAGCAATTCGCGGCGATGTCGGCCGTGCGTCAAGCCTTGACGGTGACCAAAGAGAAGCCGAAGGCGGTCGCCATCCGTCCGGCTCTCAAGCGCGGCCGCAGCACGGGCAAGCCCACAAAGACCGAGTCCGAACGGATCGACCGCATCAAGCGTGGCGAGTGCGTGTGTTGCCACCTCAACCACTCCCTGGGTCGCCTTCGCGCAGCGTTCCAAGGTTGCGATGCCCATCACCTCCTGAGCGGCGCCCGGCGGCGTGGCCACACGTTCACCATCGGCGCCTGCCCTTGGCATCACCGCGGCGTGCGACCGTTCGGCGAGATGACGGACAAGGAAGCGGCAGACCTCTACGGCCCCAGCCTCGCGCACGGCTCCAAGCCGTTCCACGCGTTCTACGGTTCCGACGACGATCTGCTGGCGTTGCAGGAGCGACTGCTTGAAGGCGCCGAGATGTCCGGTCAGGCGGGTGATGCATGACCGCACCGCGCGCCATGCCGCTTCCGACCGAGCACGAAGAGCAAGCTGCGCTGATGGAATGGGCCGGGATCAACGCTGTCCGCGCTCCGGAGCTGCGCCTGCTATTCGCCATTCCCAACGGCGCGGCACTCGCGTCGAAGAGCACGGGCCCGGGGCGCCGCTTTTCCCGCCAGGCGATGAAGCTTCGCGCCGAAGGGCTGAAGTCCGGCGTCCCTGACCTGTGCCTACCTGTTGCCCGAGGCAAGTACCACGGCCTTTTCATCGAGATGAAGCGGGTCAAGGGTGGGACGCTGTCGCCCGAGCAGAAGGAGTGGCTTCAGCGCCTCGCCGATCAGGGTTATTGCGCCGTCCGCTGCAACGGCTGGTGGGAGGCGCGCACGGCGATCCTGCAATACCTCGCCACGGAAGCCCGCATTGAGGCACCGCGAGCATGAAGAACAAGCGGCCGCTGCACGAGCGGGCACGGGACCAGATCGTGGGCCTCTCCGTGCTGGTGCGCCGCGCGCCGACGATCCACCGGATGGGTGAGCAGGAGCTGGAGGCGTTCGCCGACTTGGTCAAAGCGGGAGCGTCAGACCTTAACGCCGCCCACCACAGCCTGATCCGGCTCATCCGGCAGCACAAGAAGAACGGCGCTGCTGGCGCCACGAATGACACGCAAAACTAAGCAGGGGACCATCACATGCAAGCCGCCGAACTCCTGGCTCGCCTCAATCCGACCACCGTGCGATATGACATCGGCCGCGGCGGCATTCCCGAACTGACCGCCCAGGACATCGCGGCCGCTGTCGCCATGGTGCCCGCCGGAATCGGACGTGACCTTATGTGCCTACTGCATTGGCCGGACCAAGTGGCGGTCACAAGGAGGTCCATCGACCGGGCGCTGATGGACGTTCAATTTAAGGAATGGACACGTCGCGAGCTGGCCATGTACCGCGCGCTGATGGCGGTTGCCTGCGACGAGGATGTTATGGGTCGTTCGACCCTAACGCGGCAATACTCGGATGCGAACGCCCAGCGCTGGCCGAAGCTGCACGCGAGCATTGAGTCGCCAGATATCGCCGAGCCTTGGGCGCTGCTACGCGCCGCCGTGCTGGAAGAAATTCGGTACCCGAAAGGCTGTGGCGAGTGCCAGGGAACGGGCAATATTCGGCGTCGAGATGGCGAATGTTCCTGCACGCGCTGCCTCGGCTCAGGAAAGGTGCGCTACGGAACGACCTGGCGAGCGGCACGCCTGAAGATGAAGGAGTCCTCGTTTAACCAGCGGTGGATCGGCCCCTACGAATGGCTCTACGACTTTATGGCTCAAGAGCTTCAGCGAGCCGAGCATGAATTCGTGAAGGCGGTCAGAAGGTAGCCCAGACGAATGTCGAAAAATTGAGGTTTTTCCCCTCAAGTTTTGTGAGTAAACTGCTCTGGACGCTTCGTGCGACCAACCGAAAGAGCCCAGCCATAGAGCTGGGCTTTCTCATTTCTGCGGGTCTAGCTCAACGGGCAGAGTGCAACCCTTCCAAGGTTGGAGGTGCCGGTTCGAATCCGGCGACCCGCTCCAGTTCCAATTGACCAGGTCCGCTACATGCGCGACCTTGCCACGGCGTGAGCCGTTGCTGCGCTTCTGGTGATGCCTCACTCCCCTGGGCTGCTGGCGGTAACGCCGGCCACTGGACGGCCGAACCTGGTCATCTATGCGGCGCCGAGCTGGCGCCTGGAGGAATCGCCATGGCGCGTATCACCGCAAACGAAGCCGGTGGCGCTAACGTGTTGGCATTCCTCGACATGCTGGCGACTTCCGAGGGAACGATTGGCGTCGGCGACGACGGCTACAACGTCAACGTCGGCAGCGAGCTGTTCACTGGCTACGCGCAGCACCCGCGCATCGCGATTCGGACGCGCTGGGGTTGGAGCGACGCAGCTGGCCGATACCAGATCATGGCGGCGATTCCCGGGCGCATCCGCACCGACACCTGGGACTGGGCAAGCAAGGCTGTTGGCGCCAAGGATTTCTCGCCAATCAACCAGGATCGGGTGGCGATCTACCTGATCGCTCGCGCCCGCGCCGTCGACGACATCAAGGCGGGCCGGCTCGATGCGGCGATCACTAAGTGCGCGCCGGTCTGGGCAAGCCTGCCCGGCTCGCCTTACGGGCAGCACACGCAACTCTTTACTCATTTGCAGGCCGCCTACGAGGCCGCCGGTGGCACGGTGGCCTGACGAGTGGATGACCTGATGGATATCAAGCGAAGCGAAGACGGGACCCTGCACTTCAAGCTCGGACCGATCGAGCGCATCGCGCTCATCGCGAGCTTCGCGCTCCTGACGTTCCTCATTGGATACGTCTTCCACTCCTTTGACAGCCGCCTCGAGGCCCAGGACAAGACCATGCAGACGGTCGTGACGGCTCAGGCCGTCACGAACGCGCAGCTGCAGACGCTGAGCCAGCAGCTATCGGACATCCCGGGCCTCACCCGGCAGATGGCCGAGATGAAGGTTCAGACCGACCGGAACACCCAGGACATCCACGAGCTGCAATCGGTGAGGCACCTGAAATGAAGCTCGTCGACGACGCTCGCTACTGGTGGAAGTGGCACAGCACCTACGTGTTCGCCGCACTCGCGGTGCTGCCCGAGGTGTGGCTGAACTCGCCCGAGTTGCAGGCACTCCTTCCCGTGTGGCTCGTGGCGAAGATCGCGCCCGTCATCGGCGTCCTCGGCTTCTTTCTGCGCATCCGCGCCCAGGGTCAGCGCATCGAGCCGCCGAAGCCCACCGTTCCGCCCAACGAGGAGCCGAAGGCGCCATGAACAAGCTGTACGCCTACACCACCGCGGCGCTTCTCCTGGTGATCGCCATCGGCGCGACGGCCTGGCGCATCGATTACCTGAGCAACGAGCTCACCGAGGCACGCAACGCCCTGACCACCAAGCAGACCGACCTGGACACCTGCGCCGGCGCGCTGGTGCAGGCCAACGATGCCACTGCGCAGGCCGAGGCCAAGGCGGATCTGATGCGAAGCCAGGCGCAGACCCTGATCGACGGCGCCGCGTCCCGGAAGGGAAAGAACACCGCCGCCGGCGCCGTGTTCGCCCAGAAGGTGACCGCCAGCGCCAAGGCACCTGATTGCCATTCCGTCCTGGAGGCGGCGCTATGTCCCGCGCTCTCTGGTTACTAATCGCCTGCCTGCCGCTCACCGGCTGCCCGGAGACGAAGGCGCCGGTGCCCATGCCCAAGGTCGTCCGGGTCGAGGTGCCAGTGTATGTGGCGATCCCGGCCGCGCTGACCCAGGACTGCCCGATCGCGGAGCCCACCTCGCTCAAGGTCGAGGAGGCCGTACGTGTCGCCAATGCCCGCAAGGTCGCTCTCCAAAACTGCAACGCCGATAAGGCAGCAATCCGCGCCATCGGAGAGCAGGCTGGCAAGTAGCCATGCCGATCGAGATCAACATTCGATCGAACCTGAAAGAGATCACCAAGTCACTTTCGGATCTCGCCTACCGTCAGGTGAACTTTGCAGCTGCCCAGGCCATCAACGACTTGGCGCGGCAAGTCGCCGTAGCGGAACGCGACAACATCAAGGCGACCTTCGAGAAGCCCAAGCCCTTCACCGTCAATGCGGTTGGAGTGAGCGGGGCAACGAAGCGCACGCTGACGGCCGTGGTGTACGTCAAGCCTATTGCTGCGCGATACCTCGCGCCGTATGAGGAAGGTGGCGTGCACAAGCTGCCGGGTCGGGCTCTGTTGAATCCGAAGAACATTCGGTTGGACCAATACGGACAGCTGTCGCGCACGGTGCTTCGTCGTCTAAAGGCTCGGCGTGACGTGTTCATCGGTCCAGTGAAGACCAAGGACGGCGAGGTCAATGGTGTGTGGCAGCGAGTGCCGGCGCGCCGCAAACAGCCCGCTACCCTCAAGCTGCTGATCCGATTCGGTGATGCGATCGAGGTGAAGAAGCGGCTGGGCTTCGGCACGACCGGCCGCGACATCGTCGAGCGCGGGTGGTCGGGGGCATTCGACCGGGCGATGGCCCGGGCGCTGGCGACCGCCCGGTGACGGCCGCGGCCGGCCAGGGGGTGGGTAGGTCACGGGTCCTTCCTGGTCGATCAGGCATCGTGGGCATTGCGCGCCGCGATGAGTCACCGGCTCTAGGCTCAAAAAGTTGTCCGCAGGATTGTCCGCACCCATGGCCGAGCTGATCACCGTCCGCGAGTTCGCCAGGCGCGAACAGTGCGATGAGAAACAAGTACGCCGCGGGATCGAAAAAGGCTTGTTGGTCAAGGACTCGTCCGGCCTTCTCGATGCCACCCAGGTTGGCGGACCTTGGCGCAAAACGAATAGGCGAGGTCGCGACTCGGCGGCGGCGAAGGCTGCGGACACTTCGAATAATGTCCGCACCGATGTCCGCACCCCGGATGTCCGCACCCCGCTGACCGTCGAAGACGGCGAAACGATCGATGAAGCGGCCATGCGCATCGCGCTGGCCACCGCGCCGTTCCCGCGCGCTGAGGCGGAGCGGATCAAAGAGAACTACCTCGCGCTCCTCAAGAAGCTCGAGTTTGAACAGAAGGAGGGAAGCCTCGTTGAACTGGCTTTGGCCGAGAGGGTGTTATTCGAAGCCTCTCGTGCCGCGCGCGACTCCTGGCTGAACTGGCCCACACGGGTTGGTCCGCTCGTGGCCGCCGATCTTGGCCTTGAGGCCGATCGCGTCACCGAGGTCCTGACGGGGTATGTCCACCAGCAGATCGACCAGCTTGGCGACCCATCCGCTGACTTCACTGAGCAAAGCTGATCGACTTTGGCTGGCGTACAGGAAGGGATACACCCCGCCGCCGCGCATAAGCGTTCCGCAGTGGGCCGATACCTACCGTCGACTTGCGAAGGGCGCGGGAAGCACGTCGGGGAATTGGCGGACCTCGACGGTTGAGGTCGGCCGAGGGCCGGCGCTCGCTGTCACCGAGCCCGGTGTACACATCATCACGGTGATGGTGAGTACCCAGCTCCTCAAGACGGCACTTCTCGAGAACATCTTCGGATTCCATGCTCACTTGGACCCCTGTCCGATGCTCCTTCTTCAGCCGAAAGAGGACGCGGCCGAGCAGTTCTCGAAGGAGCGAATCACACCGCTGATTCGCGCGACTCCTGTCCTGCGGGACGTGATCTTCGGAGGGAGGTCGAGGCGTGCCGATGAAACGCTGCTCTACAAGCCGTTCAGCGGTGGGTTTCTCGCTCTGGCGGGTGCAGGTAGTCCTGACAACTTAGCTCGCCGCCCGGTTCGCCTGGTTCTTGCCGACGAGATCAACAAGTACCCGATTACCCGAGAGGGTGATCCGCTCATGATTGCCGATGAGCGAACTGCCAGCTACGGAACGAACTGGCTTTCGGTTCGCGCCTGCTCGCCCACAGTAGAGGACGAGTGCCGGATATCGGATAGCTACGCCGACTCGGACCAGCGCCGAGCATCTGTACCATGTCCGCATTGCGGTCACAGGCAGTTCCTCGACTTCTTCAAGCACGTCGAGTGGGACAAGGACGGATCAACGCACAACACGAAGTCCGCGCGCATCTTCTGCGAGGCCTGCGGTTGCATGTGGTCCGAAGGCGAGCGGCTCCGTGCTTTGCAGGCCATCCGTTGGCACCAGACGAAACCATTCACGTGCTGTGGCCAGCGCCACGTTCCGCTTGACGAGTACGAGGAGGCCTGGAAAGGCGACGGGTCTTCGGCGATCGACCTCATTTGGAAGTGGTGGGAGTCAGATCGACACGCGGTCTACAGAGTCATCTGCCCGTCGTGTGGCACGTTCGCTGTCGACAACACTCATGCTGGCTTCCAGGCCAGTAAGCTGTACAGCCCATGGGCAAAGGACAAGCCATCAGACATTGCTCGGAAATGGGTGCTAGCGAAGGACGACGAAGATAAGAAGCAGGTCTTCTGGAACACCCAGCTTGGCCTGCCATACCGCCGGCATTCAGGGCGCGAGATCCAGATCGAATCGCTTGCGGCCCGCGCCGAGCGGTGGGCTGGCGACGTTCCGGAATTCGCGGCGATCCTCACGGGTGGCATCGATGTCCAGGACTACCGCGTCGAGATCGAGATTGTTGCCTGGGGGAAGAACGAGGAATCATGGTCGATCACCTATCACGTGATCGATGGCGAGTTCAGCGACAAGCGCGTACAGGATCAGCTCGACGAATTCCTGAAGAGGACGTGGTCAAGGGCAGATGGTCGCCAGTTCGAGATCATGGCGGCGTGCATCGACTCTGGCGGCCATCACACGCAGGCTGTCTACGACTTCTGTAAGGCTCGGATCGGTCGTCGCATCTGGGCGGTAAAGGGTGAATCAGCCCGCGGCGGAAAGCGGTCGCCGGTATGGCCCACGGCGCGACCGTCCAATAGGAACAAGAAGTCGTATCGACCGGTCATCATCGGCGTAAACGCGGCGAAGGACACGATTTCAAGCCGCTTGGGCAAGACCAAGCCGGGGCCGGGCTACATGCACTTCCCCGTCGACCGGGACTTGAACTACTACGCCCAGCTGACCGCGGAGCGGTCCGTTCTGGTCACCAAGGGCGGCCAGAAGTACCGCGTTTGGGAATTACGCCCAGGCCGAGCCAACGAGGCGCTCGACTGCCGCGTCTACAACTACGCCGCCTTGTGCGGCCTGTTGCACTTCGGTCTTGCGCTCAATAAGCGTGCCGAAGAGGTTCAACTGACCATGGGGCCGCCCTTGGAGCTTGCCGCGGATGGCAGCCAAGGCCATCCGCCAACACCCAAACCTGTCCAGAAGCGTCGCTCCCGCGTGGGGCGTATGGCTTAGGAGTGATCATGTCGTTCGTCCCGCGCACCAACAACCTGACGGGTGTCCCGCGCGAGACCCTCCAGAAGTGGCTGGCAGATGCCCAGCAGGCGTACCACGACCTGAGCACGGGCGCCAAAGGCGAGAGCTACAGCTACACCCAGGGCGACGGAGCCAAATCCGTCACCTATACGCGCGCGAGCATCGGCGATCTACAGGCCTACATCCTTGGGCTTCAGTATGCGCTCGGGATTCGCCGTCGCCGCGCTATTCGGGCCATCTTCTGATGACCGGTCTCGTTGATACCCGTGGGCGTCCGCTGTCGTCGGCGCCCCCGAAGGCTCATGGTAGCCTCGGCGTCGATCATCGGACGGAACATTACGGGCGGTCGGTCTTCCCCTATGAGGCCGCGAACATCGCGACCCAGGAGATGGGCGACTGGCTGCCGTGGATTCGTTCGCCTGATGCCGAGATCAACCAGTTTCGCGACCGCATGGTCGCGCGGAGCCGCGATCTCGTCCGCAATGACGGGTGGGCTGCCGGCGGCAT
Organism: Luteibacter aegosomatis; assembly: GCF_023078455.1. GTDB lineage: Bacteria > Pseudomonadota > Gammaproteobacteria > Xanthomonadales > Rhodanobacteraceae > Luteibacter > Luteibacter aegosomatis. Next base: position 1,241,588 of record NZ_CP095740.1, read on the forward strand.
TATCCGCATCCTGGATAACACCATCGGTGGCGCCGTTCGCCTGTCGGCGAGCCCCGACTACCGAGCCCTGGCAGCACGAACTGGCATCAAGGCCTTCGACGCAGGCTGGGCGAACGAGTTTCGGAAGACAGTAGAGGCGCTATGGCGCGCCTTCTCGGATGACGTCGGCCACTACAACGACCTGTCGCGACGACTGACCGTTTCGCAGCAGATGCGCCTCGCATTGCGGCACAAGCTGGTCGATGGCGATTCGCTCGTCGTCAATTACTGGAAACCTGGTCGCGTCGGACGCGGCGGGGCCCGGTATGCGACGTGCTATTGCGTGGTGGACCCTGACCGTCTTTCGAACCCCTACCAGATGGTGGATTCTCGCCATCTGCGTGGCGGCGTCGAGCTCGACGACGACCAGGCGCCGGTGGCATACCACATCCGGAAGGCGCACCAGAACGACTGGTACAACGCTCTCGAAAGCATGGAATGGGAGCGGGTGGAGCGCGAGGACGAGGACGGGTGGCTTCGCGTCATCCATGACTTCGAGACCGACCGCGCAGGACAAAACCGTGGCGTGGGAATATTCACTCCCGTCCTGGCTCGCTTCAAGATGCTCGCGCGCTACTACGGCGTGGAGCTGCAGGCCGCGACGATCGCTGCGACGTTCGGCACGTATGTCACCAGCCCGTTTGATCCAGCGCTCGTCGCTGAGGCCCTGGACGCCGATGCCGAGCTGTCCGCCTATCAGGACCTGCGCAAGGAGTGGCACGACGAGCGGCCGGCGATGCTCAACGGGGCCCGTATTCCGACGCTTGCTCCTGGCGAGGACATCAAGTCGGTCTCTTCGACGCACCCGCACGGCAACTTCATAGGCTTTGCCCAGGAGATGATGGGCACGTTCTCGGCTGCATCGGGCGTATCCAGGGAGCAGATCACGCAGGACTGGTCCAAAACGAACTACTCGTCGGCGCGTGGCGCCCTCCTCGAGGCATGGAAGACCCTCACCCGCCGGTTCGGCGAGTTCAAGGTCGGAACCGCGAACCCCATGTACGCAACGTGGCTGCACGAGGCTATGGATCGGGGGGAGCTTCCGCTGCCGAGTGGTGCACCTGATTTTCTCTCCGAGCGGTCGAGCTACTCGCGTTGCGACTGGCTGGGCGTTGCGCGCGGTTGGGTGGATCCCGTCAAGGAGAAGCAGGGAGCGATCCTAGGCATGGACGCTGGACTTTCGACGCTCAAGCGCGAGTGCGCCGAGCAGGGCCTCGATTACGAGGAAGTCATCCAGCAGCGCGCCGCCGAAGTTGATCTTTTCAAGGAGCACAAACTCCCGCTTCCGCAGTGGTTTAGCGGGAGCGCCGAGGACGCGTCGGATCCCATGAAGGAACCACAGCCGCAATGAAAAATCTGCCACATTTGGCCCAGCGCCTGTTCAATACGCCGCTGGCCATCCTTCCTCAAAAGGCAGAGGTCGTGATGGCAGCGCTCGCCGATCGCTTTGGCGTGGCCAAGCTATTTCGCGGCAATGGCGAGATGGTGGCGCTCGATCATTGGGACATGGGCGACGAGCCTGCTCCCGATCGCTGCTACGAGGTGGTTGCCGGCATCGCTGTGATTCCTGTTACCGGTACGCTGGTCAACAAGCTTGGCACCATGCGTCCCTACAGCGGCATGACCGGCTATGACGGCATTCGCGCCAATCTGAGCATGGCCCTGGCCGACGATGCCGTTCGGGCGATTGTGCTCGATGCCGAGAGCCCTGGCGGCGAGGTTGCCGGCTGTTTCGACCTGGTGGATGACATCTACCGGGCCAGGGGCGACAAGCCCATCTGGGGCATCCTGACCGAGAGCGCCTATTCGGCCGCATACGGCATCGTCAGCGCGTGTGACAAGGTGATCGTGCCCCGAACCGGAGGCACCGGATCGGTCGGCGTCATCAGCATGCTGACCGAATGGTCCAGGGCCCTGGACGAGCATGGCATTACGGTCTCGATCATCAAGTACGGAGATCGAAAGGCCGACGGAAACGAAGCCATTCCGCTGTCGCGAGAGGCTCGTGAACGGTTCCAGGCCGACGTCGATGCCATGGGTGACCTCTTTGTGGAGACGGTCGCGCGCAATCGGGGCCTGTCGGTCAAGAAGGTGCGCGGCACCCAGGCAACGACTTTCCTCGGCGCCAAGGGCGTCGATATCGGCTTCGCCGACGCCGTGATGGCGCCGAACGAGGCATTCCGCTCCCTGCTCGCCGAGCTGGGCTGATCTGCAAGCAACTGCACCCGAGGTTCACATGACCAAGATTGCCACCCGCGTGGCGAGCGCGCTTTCGTTCGCCCATCTCACCGGTCTCGGCCGGAGCAGCGCGAAGCGCGCGCGTGCCGAGGACGATGAGGACAAGAAGGCCCGTCGGGCGCAAGAGGAGGATGACGAGCAGGACGAGCGCTCGGAGGGCGACGACCCGGATGCCGAGGACGACGATCGTCAGGATGACAAGCAGTCGCGCCGGGCCCGGGCCGCCGACAATCCGGACGATGATGAGGACAAGCCCTCGTCGAAGAAGGCCAAGCGCGCCAAGGCCGATGGCGATGACCCGGAGGACGATCCGGACGCCGAAGATGATGACGACGAGGAAGAAATGAACGGTTCGGGAAGTGCGGCGAAGGCACGCGCCCGTGAGCGCGCTCGCTTCGCCGCCATCTTCAGCTCGAAGGCGGCGGCCCGCAACTTGCCGCTGGCGATGAGCCTGGCCTGCAACACCAGGATGACGCGCAGGCAGGTCATCGCGGTACTTCGGGACGCCCCCGCCGCGCAGGCTTTGTCCGGGGTCAACAACCACCGCGAGTCCCGCAACCCGAACCTGGGTACCGATCGCGGCGAGTCGAGCCGCCAGGCCTCCGTCGCGAGCTCCTGGGACGCCGCGATGAAGAAGGCCCGCGGCGTCTAACCGCCTACCCCTCACTCTCAAGGGAGCATCCTCACATGACTTACACCCCCCAGACGCCGTTGCGGGAAACCCGCCATCCCGGCGGCTTCCTCGTCTCCCAGGCCAACGGCCATCTTTCGATCGACGAAATCCTGGTGAACGGCGGCCACGGTCGCCTGCAGCCGGGAACCATCCTCGCGAGCGCTGCGACGACCTACGCCGGGACCGGAGCGGCGGGCGAGGACAACACGGGCAACGGCACCATCGGAGCCATTGCGATCACGGCCCCGGCGATCGCGGGCACCTACACGGTGACGCTGATTTCGGACACGGAGTTCACGGTCACGAATCCGAACGGTGAACCCGTCCCGGCTCGCGGTGGCACCGTTGAGTTCCCGGACGACGATGGTGTCGTGGTCGGCCCGGGAACGGTCGGCGAGGTTTTCAATTCCGAGGGCGTCGGCTTCCTGATCACTGCGGGTTCCACGGCCTTCGTGGAGGGCGATACCTTCACGGTGGCGGTGACGGCCGCCGGAGGTGGCTGGGCGCCCTTGGCTTCGTCCACCTCGGGAGCGACGGGCTACGGGATCCTTTACGGCGTCGCCGATACCACCAACGGTCCCGCGCCGGCCGCTGCCGTCGTCAGGCAGGCCGAGGTGAACCTCGCGGAGCTGGTATGGGATGCCTCCCTCACGGCCGCGCAACAGGATGCTGGACTCGCCTCGCTCAAGACCCAAGGCGTGATCGCTCGGTAAGCGTCCGCACTTCCACACACCCAGAGAAGCCCGCGTAAGCGGGCTTTTTCATTTTCAGGAGCCGCAAATGGCCAGTCTGGACGTATTCCACCAGGACATCTTCTCGTCGATCTCGCTCACCACGGCCGTCGAGAAGCTTCCGTTCCAGCCCACCGGTCTCGGTGAGCTGAACCTCTTCAATCCGAACCCGATCCGCACCACGGCGCTGGCCGTCGAACAGCGGCAGGGCAAGCTGACGATCATCCCGTTCAGCGAGCGCGGCGCCGAGGGTAAGCAGCGTGAGACCGAAGAGCGCGAGGCCCGCTACTTCAAGGTGCCTCGCTTGATGACCTCGGACACCATCACCGCGCAGGAAATCCAGGACATTCGTGCCTTCGGAACCGAGAGCGAGCTGATGCAGGTGCAGGCGGAAGTCGCCCGCCGTCTCAACGGCCCCACGGGCCTGACGAGCAACATCGAATTCACCTGGGAATACCACCGCCTCGCCGCCATCCAGGGCATGCTCCTCAACGCCAATGGCGACGTGAAATACGACTGGTTCGAGGAGTTCGGCATCAAGCGCCCGAAGACGATCGTCTTCAACCTGAAGCTGAATGCCGACGGTTCGGCGGTGGCTCCGGCGAAGCTGCGTCCGCAGTGCAACGAGATCGTGCGCGCGATGTCCCGTCGTTCGCAGGGCGCGTTCCTGCCGACCACGGAGGTCTATGCGCTTTGCGGCGACGATTTCTGGGATCAGCTGACGAACCATCCCGACGTCACCAAGACGTACTACAACTGGGCCGCTGCGGAAGAGCTGCGCAAGGGCCAGGCGTTCCAGGCGATGCGCTTCGGCGGCATCAACTGGTTCAACTACCGCGGCTCGGACGACAATGCGACCATTGCCGTCAAGACCAACGAGGTCAAGTTCTTCCCGAAGGGTGCTCCGGGCGTGTTCGACGTGGCCTATGCGCCCGGCGAATCGTTCGAGTGGGTGAACACCCCTGGCAAGCCGATCTACGTCATCCCGATCCCGGACCGTGACCGCAACTCGTTCTGGAAGATGGAGGTGTACAGCTACCCGCTGCACATCTGCACCCGTCCGGAGGTACTCCAGAGCGGCGTGCTCGCCGAATAGCATGGCCGTCGACTGGGACAAGCACGTACTGGGTCCCCTCGCTGGCGTTTTCGCCGAGCCCGCGGAGTACATCCCGCGAGTCGGCGCTCCCTACGCCATCGAGGGGATTTTCGACAGCGCCTACAAGGATGTGGACCTGATCGATCCGCAGGTCGATACGACCACGACCAAGCCGGTGATCGGCGTGCGCCAATCCATCTTTCGGGCCTACCCCGAGCAGAACGACAAGGTGCGCATTCACAGCGTCGGGTCGCTCTTCATCGTCAAGGAAGTCAGGGATGACGGCCACGGCGCCATCAAGCTGATGCTCGCCGATACGGGGTTGCCATGACCGATACCGCACAGCTTCGGGACATCATGGTCACCGCGCTCAAGGGCGCGACCGACATAGGCGACAACGTTTTCCCGATCCAGGACTGGGCCACCTGGTCAGGATCGTATCCGGTGGCGTACTTCCAGGCGCCCGAGGAGTACATGGAGTCGCTGGGTAGGCAAGGGGCACCGCAGTTCACGGTCACCGCCACGCTCACGCTGATGGTGCGTATTGAGCGCCCGGCGCAGGTGGACAACCAGGGCACGGTCAATACGCAGGTCGCTCTGGAAGCGATCAAGGGCCAGGTTTTGCGTACCTTGATCAACTACCCGCCGCTGCAGCAGCTGATCCAGCAAGTGCCCTTCATCCGGAGCCGGATCGACGTCGACGGAGAGGGCGCCAAGAACCTCGGCGAGCTTTCGATGCAGATCGGCCTGGAGTTCTACCAGGGGCCGGAGGACTTCTACCCCATCCCGACCGATGTGCTGGAGGAGTTCACAGTCACCGTCGACTCGTCCAACGTGTTCGATCCGACCGGTACCTACCCGGACCCGCCATTCCCCGATGCCGTGCGGCCTGCTCCGCGCACCGAAGGCCCGGACGGCCGTGCCGAGGGTGGCCTCGATATCACCTTTCCACCATAGGAGCGCCGCATGCGCGTCTACCCCAAGCCCGGGATGCGGGTCCGTGATCCCGTGAAGCGTGACTATCTGCCCGACGATGGCCGCGATGTCGACGATGCCGATCTTTACTGGCTACGCCGGTTGGCGGACGGCGACGTCGTCGACGTGGCACCCAAGGGCGCCGGCGCATCGCGCGCGCGGAACGCTGTTTCGACCGACCTGACCAATGACGGGAGCCAGACGGCATGAGCGTCCCCTTCAGCCACATCCCCCAGAATCTCCGCGTCCCGCTGTTCTACGCCGAGGTCGACAATTCCCAGGCCAATTCCGGGCAGCAGACGCAGCGGGCCCTCGTCATCGGCCAGATCACCGGCGATGGGTCGGCCCCGGCCGGCGTGCCGTTCCTGAGCCAGGGCGCGAGCGATGCCATCGCCAAGGGTGGCCAGGGCTCCATGCTGGCGCTGATGGTGGCCGCCTACCGAGCGTCCGATGACTTCGGCGAGCTCTGGTGCCTTCCGCTCGCCGACGCCGCTGGCGCCACCGCTGCCGCCGGATCGATCGCGTTCGCTGGTACGCCGACGGCGACGGGCGTCCTCTCCATCTACATCGCGGCCTCCCGGCTCACCCCTGCCGTCACCGTGCCCGTATCGGTCTCGGATACGGCGGCGTCGATCGCGACGGCTGTCGCCGCGGCCATCAATGCGGCGGCAAATCTCCCCGTCACCGCCGCCGTCGACGGCACCACGACCAGCAAGGTCAACCTGACCGCCCGAAACAAGGGCTTGGCGGGTAACGACATCGACATCCGGATGAACTTCGGGGGCGCGCAGGCCGGCGAGGCTACGCCGGCGGGTATCACGGTGACGATCACGGCCATGACCGGCGGGGCGACCAACCCGACGCTGACGACTGCGCTCGCCAGCCTTGGCGATGAGCCGTTCGACTTCATCGTGTGCCCGTTTACCGATACGGCGTCGCTGGACGCGCTCAAGGCGCTGCTCAGCGACTCGACTGGCCGGTGGAGCTGGTCGAACCAGGTCTACGGGCACGTCTTCACTGCCAGCCGCGGCACGGTCGGCGCGCTGACGACCCTGGGCAATGGCCGGAACAACCAGCACGAGAGCATCCTGGGGTTCAACGACTCGCCGACACCTTCGTGGCTTTGGGCGGCCGACTATGCCGGCGCCGCCGCGGTGGCGCTGCGCGCCGACCCGGGCCGCCCCCTGCAGACCATCGCACTCAGCGTGGCTCTCGCCCCGCCGGTGGCCTCGCGCTTCATGAGGACCGAGCGCAATACGCTCCTGTGGGACGGCATCTCGACCTTCACCGTTGCCCAGGACGGCACGATTGCGCTCGAGAACGTCATCACGACGTACCAGAAGAACGCCTTCGGCCAGCCGGACGACAGCTACCTCGAAGTCGAGACGATGTTCCTACTGATGTTCGTGCTTCGGGACATGGCGGCACTGATCACCTCGAAGTACGCCCGCGTCAAGCTCGCGAACGACGGGACGCGCTTCGCCCCCGGCTCGGCGATCGTCACGCCGAGCATTATCCGGGCCGACCTGATTGCCGAGTTCCGGACGCTGGAGGACCAGGGCGTCGTGCAGGGGGGCGATGCCTTCGCGCAAGGGTTGATCGTTCAGCGCAACGCGACCAACCCGAATCGCCTCGATGTGCTCTGGCCGGGCGCCCTGATCAACCAGCTTCGCATCTTCGCGGTGCTGGCGCAGTTCCGCCTCTCGGCATAACGCCGCTTCACCTAACCCATCAAGGCCGCCTCCGGGCGGCCTTTGCATTTCTGGAGACAAGAGATGGCGGGAAACAATAACAACCGTCTGGCGGGCACCGTGTACGTAACGGTGGATGGGCAGGATTACCCGCTCGTCGGCTCCTTCGAGTACAGCCCCGCGCTGGTCACTCGCGAGACACTCACGGGCAATGACAGGGTCCACGGATACAGCGAGAAGCCGGTCGCGCCGCACATTGCCGGAACGATCCGCGACTCCGGCGGACTCAGTGTGGCGGCCATCAACGCCATGACCAACGTTACCGTCGTCGCCGAACTGGCGAACGGGAAAATCATCATCGGCCGAAATATGTGGACGGTCGAATCGCAGACGAGCAAGCAGGACGACGCCACCATCGAGGTTCGATGGGAAGGTCCGACTGGCTCGGTACAGGAGTCGTAAGACATGCATGAAGACGAAATCACTATCGAACTCATCAAGCCCGTTTTGATCGGAAAGGGTGAGGGCGCGATCGAATACACGGAGCTGAAACTCCGTGAGCCGGTAGCCGGTGAGCTGGAGAAGGCATCCATGGCGTCCACCGCCATCGGCTCGCAGATCACGCTCATCAGCCTGGTTGCCAAGGTGCCGCGCGGCGCCGTCGAGAAGCTCTGCCAGCGTGACCTGCAGGCGGCGTCGAGGGTCCTGAACAGTTTTACCGACGGTGGTCAGGAGATCCCGACGGATGGGGACGACTGATCGCCGAGGTGACGAAGTTCTACGGGTGGGGTCCTGAGCATGCGCTCGGACTCACCCTTGATCGCCTGGAATGGTGGTACGGGCACGCACTGAGGATGACGAACGATGGCTAAGATATTCAACATCGTCATCACGGCCACGGACAAGGCGACGGCGACCGTACGCAAGGTCAACGACGCGATGGCGCGCGCGTCCCGACCCTTCCAGGAGGTCGGTAAATCCTTCAAGAGCCTGGGCCGCGAGCTGGGTTTCGAGAAGATCGGGAAGAACCTGACGTCGATCACCAATTCGGCGATCACCACGGCGCGCGGTATCGGATCGATCGTCGCCCCGCTTTCGGCGATCACCGGGGTGGCATCCGTCAGCGGCGTGGTGGCGCTCGCCGATAGCTGGGCCAAGGTCGGTCGCAGCATTACCTATGCGTCCCAAAGCAGCGGCGTTGGCGTCCGGGGCCTTCAGGAGATCGAGGGAGCCGCGCAGTTGATGGGCGCCGCGTCTGGCGCGGCCACGCAGGAGCTGCAGGGCCTGGGCGATACCATGCAGGACGCGTTGTACGGCCGTAACCAGCAGGCGCTGATGCTCTTCAATCGCCTGGGGGTTGGTATCAAGAAGACGGCAGATGGCGCCGTGGATGCCGAAGCGCAGTTCAAGGCGCTGGTCGGGTCGATCTTCCGGTTGAAGAACGCCCAGCAACAGAACCTGGTCGCGGGGCAGCTCGGCCTGACGGCGCTCCTGCCCTTGATCCGACAAGGTCCGGCCGGTCTCGAGCGGCTTACCAGTCGCGCGCGCGAACTCGGCCTGGTACTCGATAGTGCCTCGCTGCGCTCTGCGACGAATTTCGCGAACAACCTCGAGGAGGTCGAAGCGGCCGGCCGTGGTCTACGCAATGAGCTAGGGAACGCACTCATCCCGGCGATCAAGCCCTTGGTCACCCAGCTTTCGACCTGGATCTCGAAAAACCGTGAACTGATCGCGTCCAACGTGGCGGAATGGGCCCGCGATTTCGGGAACTGGGTGAATGGCATCGACTGGCGTGCCATCGGTAAGGGCATCGCCGACTTTGCGAGCGGCGTGAAAGGCGTCGTGGACTGGCTGGGTGGCTGGAAGAACGCCGCCATTGCCGTGGCTGCGGTGATGAACGCTTCGCTCATCCTGAGCGTTGTGTCGCTGACTGGCAGCCTTCTCAAGGCTGGTTTGGGCATCGCCGCCTATATCGCGCAGCTTGCCGCCATGGAATCTGCGGCGACGGGTGCGGCAGCGGCCAACGCAGCTCTCGGCGCTGGCGCCGCAGGGAAAGTGGGAGCGTTGGGCGCTGTAGGAAAGGGTGGCCTGTATGCGGCGGCAGGGCTGGCTGGCGTGGGCATTGGAAAGCTCATCAGCGATGCGATCGACAACACCCGTGGTGGCGATTTCCTTTCGCACTACTACACGAAAGCCATCGGCGCACAGCTGAGCCTGGTCGGGCAGAAGGACAACCCGTACTCCATGGCATCACGGTATGACGGGTACGACCAGAAATACAACGGTGCGAGGCCTATCGCCCAGGTGGACGCCGGCCTACAGTCGCGCATCCTCCGGTTTTTCGAGCAGCAAGGCTGGAGCCGCGCGCAGGCTGCGGGTATCGCCGCCAACCTCACGGCAGAAAGTGGGCTCAACCCGCGAGCCGTCGGTGACAACGGCAGTGCCTATGGCTTGGCGCAGTGGCATCCCGATCGGCAGCGTGCCTTCGCCGACTGGGCAGGAAAGGACATTCGCAGCTCATCCCTGCAAGAGCAGCTCGGGTTCATCCAGCATGAACTCACCAAGGGCAACGAGACGCGCGCCGGTGACCGGCTCCGGAAGGCGGAGGGGGCGCGTGAGGCGGGCGCGGTGGTTTCGGCGCTCTACGAGCGACCGGCTGACATCGCCGGCGAATCCTCGCGCCGTGCAGCGCTGGCCGAACAGCTGGCGTCAGCACCTTCCGGCCTCTACGGGAATGGAGCGAAGGATGGCGCTGTCAAGGTGGAGGTCGAGTTGAAGGGCGCGCCTCCGGGAACGACTGCGACCGCAAAGACCAGTGGCAACGTCTCGGCGCGCCCCGTGCGCATCGGGTACACGGGTGTAGGAGCAACGCTGTGAGCTGGTTCGACGAACTACAGCAGGCGTCCTTCCGCGGCGTGCCGTTTGCGGTGCTCGGCGGCGAGGCCCGCTTCGGGCGCCGCGTCGCTGTCCACGAATACCCACTGAAGGATCGCCCCTACGTCGAGGACCTGGGGCGTTCCACGCGCCGTATCGGCCTCGTCGGCTTCCTGATCGAGGATTCGCTGGTGTACGGCGGCGGGAGCGTAATTGCCCAGCGCAATGCGATGATCGCTGCAGCCGAACAGGCTGGCCCCGGCATTCTCGTTCACCCGACCCTGGGCGAATTGCGGGTTTCCATTCCCGACGGCGCCCTCGGCATCACCGAGCGGTGGGACGCGGGGCGGTACTTCGAGCTGTCCTTCTCGTTCATCGAGTCGGGCGAACGCGTTTTCCCGTCGATCTCCGTGTCCAACACGAGCCTCATCGGCTCGTTGGTGGATAAGCTCGGGCTGGCGTCGGCTGCGGACTTCGTGTCGCGTATGACGGCAACGGTGAATCTCGGCGTCGGGGTGGTGCGAGGCGTCCTCAGCCTCGGAAATGCGGTGGTCGCCCAGGTGGTGGCCACGGCTGCGGGGTTCCAGGTCAGCGCCGGAGCCCTGGCACGGGATGCGACGAACCTGGCGAACATGGCGAGCCTGCTCACGGGAAACTACGGGCGCTATCAGAACGCCAACGTGTCGTCGGCGTTCGCGAAGTCGCGGGCATCGTCGGGGCAGGTACCCACCACGATCACCACACTCACGGCGCAGGGTGCCCAAGGGCGTGCCGAGGTAGCCGCCGCCGGCACCGCCCTCGTTGCCTCGGCGCAATCCCTGGATGCGTCGACGGTCCAGGCCCTTCCTACGAGCGCTGTAGGCTTGACGAGCGCTCTGGCTGGCGTCGCGCTGAACCCGGGTGATGGAATTCGTTTGTTCTCTGACCTTGCGAGTTTCCGTCCATCCGCGGTTGACGTGACTGGGCAGACTGGCATCGCCATGGGCGTGGCTCAGGATGCTATGTCGGCTCTTCTGCGCCGATCCGCCATCGGGGAACTCGCACGAGCAGCCATCGCCTACGCACCGTCATCAAATGACGATGCCGATGCCGTGCGAGACCAGGTCACGTCCGTCATCGATGCCGAGATCACCACGGCCGGCGATTCGGGAGACGACCAGTCGTTCCTGGCGCTTCGCTCGTTGAGGCAGGCCCTGGTCGACGCCATCAGCGCATCGGCTGGCAGCTTGGCGAGCATGCGCGACTTCGTGCTTCCGGGGTCGGTCACCGCCCTCGCATTGGCCCAGCGGCTGTACCGCGACGCTACCCGGGCGGACGAGTTGGTAGGGGAGGCCGGTCCCATCCACCCGGCATTCATGCCAACCCGCTTTCGCGCCCTGGCGAGGTAGACCATGTTCGACGAGGAGGTCACGATCACCGTAGGTGGTCAGGCCGTAAGCGGTTGGACGGATGTCCGAATCACGATGGGCGTCGAGCGATGCCCATCGGACTTCAGCGTGATGCTTACCGAGCGCCATCCTGGCGAGCTGGCCGGGGTCTTCGCTAAGCCTGGCGAAGAGTGCTTCGTCGAAATCGGCCAGGACCGCGTCATAACGGGCAAGGTCGATAAGTTCATCCCGAGCATCTCGGCGGATCAGCACAGCATCCAGATGATCGGACGATCGAAGTGCCGCGAACTGGTGGACTGCGCCGCGGAGTGGCCTGGTGGGCAGATCAGTGGCGCCGACGCCTTGGGCATCGCCCAGAAGCTGGCCGACGTGTACGGGATCAACGTCACGTGCGATATCGCTGGGCTGCCGGTTATCCCTCAGTTCAACCTCATGCTCGGCGAATCGGCGTTCGAGATCATCGATCGCGTCTCGCGGTACTCGGCTCTCCTGGCCTATGACCTTCCCACGGGCGACCTTCACCTGACCCAGGTAGGGAGCGAGCGTGCGGCCAGCGGCTTCGTCGAGGGCGAGAATGTGCTCGATGCCTCGGTCGAGTATTCCGCCGACCAGCGATACAGTCAGTACCAGGTGTTCCTCCAAGCCGTCGACGTTTTCACGGACCTGGGTGACGGTGGCAACCTGCTTTTCACGGTTAAGGATCCGAACGTCACCGGGCACCGGGGGCTCATTCTGATCGCCGAGGCTGGCGGTGGCGGTAACGAAATCGCCCAGAAGAGAGCGCTGTGGGAGATGGCTCGCCGTGCCGGCCGATCGAGGGAGGTTCGCGTCCGCTGCGACAGCTGGCGCGATGCTTCTGGAAACCTCTGGCGGCCGAACACAGTGGCGCCGATTCGATTGCCAAGGCTGAAACTCGTCGCCAACGACTTCGTGATCAGCGAGGTGACATTCCTTCGCTCCGCCCAGGGTGGGACTGTCGCCGAGCTGGTGCTCATGCAGCCAGACGCCTTGCGTCCGGAGCCCATTCTCCTGCAGCCCGTCTATGGCGATATTCCGGACATGAGCCAATGAGTGCCGACGAGAACGCCATGCGACGCATCGTCAGGCGCGTGCTGGCGACCATTGGACGGGGGCGAGTCACGTCCAGCCGGGATGACGGTCCGGCCCAGCTCGTCCAGGCAAAGCTGGGCCCGCTCGAGGTCAGAGACAACACGCCTCGACTGGCGGAATTTGGGTTCACGTCCCGTCCGCCGCCGGGTGCCGACGCCGTTCTTGTGTTCATCGGCGGCGATCGAAGCAATGGCGTGATCATCGCCACCGGGGACCAGGGAAGTCGCCCACGTAACCTCGAGGTGGGCGAAACGAAGATTTACGACCTGTTCGGGCGCTTCATCCACTTCACCAAGGACGGCGGAATAGTGATCGAGGCCCACGGATCGCCCGTGACGGTCAACAACGCTACGACCGTCACCATCGCTGCATCGGAAAAGGTGCGCATGGAGACGCCGTTGCTTGAGGTGACCGGCGACATCACCGCCGGCGGCGACATCACCGACAAGAAGCGGTCCATGGACGCGGACCGGGCCATCTTCAACGCGCATACCAATGGGAGCGGCACCACCACGCCGACGCCGACCCAATGACCGATATCTCAACCGTTTGGAACGTCGAGCGCGGCGAGGGCGAATGGGTGCTCTCCGGAGCCTCGCTGGCTTCCGGTGACGACCTGGTGACGTCGACGCTCATCTGCCTGTTCACCGACCGCGTCGCCGAGGATTCGGATGTCATCCCGGACGGGACGGAAGATCGGCGTGGCTGGTGGGGCGATGCGGGCGAGGATCGTCCGATCGGCTCCCGCCTGTGGCTGCTCGACCGATCGAAGCTCACCAATGCCGTCGCGACGCGCGCGCGTGGCTATGCCAAAGAGGCGCTCCAGTGGCTCGTCGATGATGACGTCGCCGTAGCAGTCACGGTGTCCTCCACCATCGTCAAGCCTTCCACCTTGCGCCTCGCAGTGACCGTCGACCGGTCCAACGGCACGAAGCAGGCCGTGGCCTTTGACTGGGCCTGGTTGCCGACCTAACCGAAGCGGGCGCCCGGCGCCCTCAGGAACGACGCATGCCCTTCTCGCGACCGACGCTGTCGGAATTGCGCGCCCAGGTGCTGGCCGATATCAAGGCCGGCTTGCCGGGCGCCGATTCCCTCCTGCGCTTCTCCAACCTCAATGTGATCGGCGTTTCGACGGCAGGCCTTGCGCACCTGCATTACGGGTATCTCGACTACATCGCCCTGCAGGCCACCCCGTATACGGCCACCGACGAGTTTCTTGAGGCCTGGGCGGCGCTGAAGGATGTCTTCCGCGAGCCTGCGACGGCGGCGCACGGTAACGCCACCTGGCAAGGCCAGCCTGGCACGTCCCTGCCGCAGGGATGGCCGGTGGCGCGGGGCGACGGATATGCATACGCGACCGCGGCCGATGCGGTGGTGGGGCCGGATGGCACCGTCACCGTCGAGGTGACGGCCGTCCTTCCGCCGATCGACCCGATCAACAACCCCACTGGCCGTGGCGCCGATGGCAATGCCGACGTGGGGACGACCCTCACGCTGCAGGCGCCGATCGCCGGCATCCAGTCGACGGGCAGCGCGACCACAGCGCTGACCGGCGGCGCCGACGTGGAGAGCAACGACTCGCTGCGCGCCCGTATGCTCTTCGCCTACCAGAACCCTGTGTCGGGCGGTTCGGCGACCGACTACGTGGACTGGGCCCGCGATGTGCCGGGTGTTACGCGCGCCTGGTGCGCACCAAACGGGTTCGGCGCGGGTACGGTCGTCGTGTATTTCATGCTGGACCAGGCTGAGGCTGTGCATGGAGGTTTCCCGCAAGGCACCGATGGCGTATCCCAGTTCGACAAGGGTCCGGGCACGACAGGCCCACGCGGCATCGTTGCCGCGGGCGATCAGCTCACGGTTGCGGATGCCCTGATCACCGAGCAGCCGGTAACGGCGCTCGTTTATGCGTGCGCTCCCCAGGCCAATACCGTCGATTTCACCGTCACCGGCTTGTCCTCGGCATCTGACGCGACCAAGGCAGCGATCGGCTCGGCCATCGACGCGGTGTTCCTCGCCCAGGGCCAGCCGATCGCCGGAAGCGAAGTCGACCTGTCGTCGATCAACGCCGCCATCGCTGCCATCGCGGGTACACAAGGCTTCGTGATAACCGCACCCGCGTCCAACATCGCCAACCTGACGGGCAAGTTGCCCGTGCGCGGCACGATGAGCTACCCGGCATGACGATCCCGTCATACACGGCCGATGATTTTGCGACGGCGCTGACGGGCTTACTTCCGAGAGGGCGCGTTTGGACGCGCGACCCCGAGTCGGTATTGGTCCGAACGTTAAGCACGCTGGCGCCTTCCTTCGCGCGTAGCAGCCTTGCTGCCCAGGAGCTTCTATCGAGCGCCTTTCCTTCTACGGCTACGGACCTGATTCCCGAGTGGCAGGAGACTCTCGGACTTCCCGATCCGTGCGCGGGCATCTCTCCCACGATCGCCCAGCAGCGTCAGCAGATCGTCGCCCGCCTCACCGACAGCGGCGGCCAGTCGGCGTCGTACTTCATTCGGCTGGCGAAGGCGCTCGGATACGCGATTACCGTAACCAACGACGCACCGTTCCGTGCGGGACAAAGTCGCGCGGGCCATCACGTCGGGGGGGTGGAGTGGTTCTTCGTGTGGACCGTCACTGCCCCCGAGTTCACGGTCAATCCCTTTCTTGCCGGTCATTCCACGGCCGGTGAAGCGCTCGGCACGTTCGGTAATGCCGTTCTGGTGTGCGAACTAAACGCGCGCTCTCCCGCGCATACCATCCTCAACTTCAAGTTTCAGTGAGGTCTCATGTATCAGATCGACAACGCAACCGCGGCCACCACGCAACCTGCGCCAACGCCGCCAGGTAAACCCGGATATTTCACCGACGGAAGCGCGGTGGGTGGTGTTCCCGCCACCGTCGTTCCAGCCGAGTGGCTCAACGCTGTGCAGCAGGAGATCATTAACGCGATCCTCGATGCCGGCCTGACTCCCGACAAGACGGCATTCAACCAGCTTTCCTTAGCGATTAAGAGGGCTTTGCCCGGACGACTCCTCGCTATTCGATCCCTGACCGGTGCGGGTTCATACACGCCGACTACTGGAACAAAATACATCCACGTCCGCGGTGGTGCGGGCGGCGGCGGCGGACAAGCGAGCGTCGCATCGGGATCGCTGGGGTTCGGTGGCGGCGCAGGAGGATATTTCGAATGGTTCGGCCCCATCAGCGCCTTGGGGTCAGGACCGACCTATGCCTTCACAGTGGGCGCCTCTGGTGCCGCAGGCACTGCCTCTGGCCAAGTCGGCGGATCGGGCGGAAACACCACTTTTGCTGGACAGATGTCCGCGCTCGGCGGCGGAGGTGGTGGCGTAGGCGTCGGTGGTTACGGTATGGGTGGATCAGCAACTATTTCGGTTGCTGGCGCGCTGCTAGTGATTTCTGGGCGTGAAGGTCAGGGATCGACGAGCTCAGCCATCGGCGGAACCGGTGGAAATGCTTACGCTGGTCCGGGCGGCGTGCCTCACACGTCGAATGGTGGCTCTGGTGTTGCTGGTGGTGGTGGCGCAGGAGGCGGTGGGACCGCGACCTCTCAAGCAGGCGGTAGTGGTGGTGCCGGCTATCTGATTATTTCGGAGTACACGGGATGACAATCGCACTTTTTGCTTGGATTGAAGATGGCATCGTGACGAATATCACGGAGTGGGACGGAAACACGGATCCTTCCACGGGTGGCGTGGACCTTTCTGATGGAAAGGTGTCAGTGCAGATTCCAGACGGCGTTATCGCTTATATCGGATATTCCGCTGAGCAGGAATCGGATGGTTCGTGGATATTCGAAGCGCCGCCTGCTCCGGTGCTGAGCCCCGAACAAATCCTAGCCACCAACACGGCCACGCGTAACAGGTTGCTCGAAGCGGCAGGTTTGGCAATCGCACCTCTACAGGACGCAGTGGATCTCGGCGTTGCATCTGCCCAAGATCAGGCGTTGCTCACGGCCTGGAAGCAGTTTCGCGTCGCTGTGAATCGCATCGACCTCACGCAGCCGGCGCCGAATTGGCCTGTAGCTCCACAGGGTGGCTACGGAGCCGTCGTCACGCCAGACGAAGAATCGGCCTAGCCACCACTGGCGGGATGCGCCTCTCGTTGATCCACGCCTTCACGGAGCAGTCTTGCGATCCGCTTCCGTAAGCGAGCGAGAGGCTTCTCGACACACCAGTGAAGGACGGCTCCCAGGGCGATGGCCAGGATCACCGCGGCGATGAAGACAAGGACGTTTCCCGGCGCCGCGTGTGCAAGTAGCACGACCACCAGCCAGTGGAAGAGGTAGATGGAATAGCTCCACTTGCCAATGGAAGACATGACCTTCGAGCGGAGTATGGCGCCAACGGCACCTTCGACCTCGAGGTTCATGACCAGGAAGATCGTCCAGATACCGCCGAGCAGGATGAACTTGTCGGAGAGCCAGCTTGCGGCATTCAGCGAGGGGAAGAGCAGCGGGCGTATACCGTCCGTAAGCAGGACGATGATGGCGAATAGGACGAGGCTCGCCGCCATGGCGAGCTTCGGCGATACCCGCGGTCGCATCGCAGGATAGATGCAGGCCACGACTGACCCAAGAAGGAAGCACGGGACGTACCAGCGGATTGCAGTCGGAAATTGAGCCATGCCCGTGAACGGGTAGGCAAAGGCCAGTGCAGTTGCGCCAACGGCAACGGCCCCTCCAGCTGCCATGGCGCCGCGAGAGCGGTAGATCAGCGCGATGGGCACGATTGCGGCGAGCAGGATGACATAGAACTTCATCTCGACCGGAACTGTCCAGAGATGCGCGTAGTTGCCCCTGAACGTCAGGGCTGTGTAGATGTCGGACGCGCTATCGATGCCTGCGGTGCCCAGCGCGTAGTACGCAACGACGGCCAGCAGGTAAAGAGGGACAATGCGCAGGACGCGACCGATTATGTAGTCGCCTGCGACGAACCAGGTCACGGTCTTGCGCAGAAGGTGGTTCGTCAGTAGGAAGGCGCTCAGGACGAAGAACAGCCAGACGCCGACCTTGCCGGTGCCAGGGAGATATTGCCTCGTCCCTTCGAAGAACCAGCCCGTCGCATGGACGAATAGCACGAGCAGGCAGGCTAAGCCTCGGATGCCATCGGCGTTGGGGTAGTAGAACGGCCTCGGAATTCCGCGAACGTCGGTCGATGTGGTCATTCGTGCGCTCCCTTGCTTCCCTTGACGATCCGCGAATTTATCACGACCGGTGAGATTCGCGTGTCCTATGCTCAGGCCATGTGCTACTCCGCCCAGATCGTCGCCGACTTCTCGAAGTACCGCCGCCACGGCGGTGAGCTGGACATCCACGCCTATGTGCAGATGGCCGGATGGGCCCGGCAGAAGGGCACATGGATCAAGGGCGTGCCCAAGGCGATGCGCAACGCGTTCGTCGACTCGACGGTGCCGGACGAGCAGGAGGCGATGGCGGTGGCCCTGGACGCGTACCGTGAGGCGGCCGCGGCGCTCGAGCAGGAGATCGCCAAGCAGTCCGCGAGGCTGGCCAAGGCCGAGGGCGTGCTGGCCGGGCCGAAGCCGACGAAGACGGCCGAGAACGATCGGCGTGTGGCCACCAACAAGATCGCCGCGGCCCGGGCGAAGCTGGCCGAGGTCGCCGACCATACCGGCGGCGCCGAATACGCCCGCATCTGGCCCGGCGACCTGACGCCGGTGCTGATCCGCGACCACGCCACCGGCGAGCGCCGGGTGGTGCCCATGCGCTACCGCTGCCGCCTTCCGGGCTGGGACGACGCCAAGGAGCGGGCCAAGCCCGGCACCTACAACGCCCGGATGGACTCCCTGTCCACCGTGTGGCGGAAGCTCTGGGGCTACAACCACGGCGTCATGGTGACCCGGCGCTTCTTCGAGAGCGTGTCGCTCCACCGCCTCCAGCAGCGCGAGCTGGTCCCCGGCGAGCGCGACGTGGCCGTGGAACTGGAATTCCGGCCCGAGCCCGAGCAGGACATGCTCCTGGCCTGCCTGTGGCGCTACGTGGAGCCCGAGGGCGACGAGCCCGGCTTCTACAGCGTGGCGGCTATCACCCGTGACCCACCGCCCGAAGTGGCGGCCGCCGGTCATGATCGGTGCGTCATCCCCATCAAGCCCGAGAACCTGGACGCCTGGCTCGATCCCCAGCCTGGCCGCCTGGTCGAGATGGAGCGCATCCTCGCCGACCCCATCGACGCCTATTACGAGCACGAGCTGGTCACGAAGGACGCGGCCTAGTCCGAGTCCTAACAGGATTGGCAGCGGTTGGCCTGACATCGTAGTCTCACGAGAGACGAATTTCGGTCAGGGGAAGCAGGGATGAGCGAGACTAGTAAGACAAAATCTGTTCACTACAAATCCGCGCTAATTAGCGGAGGCATAATTCTTCAGGACGTCATTAAGTCGACGATAGGCCCGGGTACACAATTCTCCAAACCCAAATCACGCCAGCAAAAGCCAAATCCAGAATCGGAGACAGTTGTATTCATCAATCGATTTGAAGATTATAACGGAGTTACTTTTGGCCAACTTGTTACGCTTGAAGCTGGTCGCGTGCAGCAGGTGATAACGGTAGACGACTCAGCCGATTATTACTCCATTGATGCGATGACCTCTGACAAGATTCCTTCTGAAGGACAGGGGGCGGCTAATGCTGCGGAGAAAAGGCGCGAGTTTTTGGATTCTGTTCTATATTTCGGTGTGTTGGGTAACCACGTAGTTCTTTTACAGTCGGCCTCATTGAGATCGAACCATCTTGAAGCTCATCTGACATGGCTATTGAGCATGCATGCCAAGACGATTCAGACTGGTTCGATGCTCGTTCTCAACGACAAAGCGGCTGAAGAGACCTATGAGCGGCTGAGGAAGGCGCCGGTTAAATCCGTTCGCATCGGGGCACCTCTCACGAGCGATATGGTTATCGATCCATCCGATGTAACTGATGCGAGACACTCTGAAATCGTGATGCATGAAAAGACAGAGGCTGCACGGGTTCGTGTGGTGCCCCGTGGCGCAGCGGCAGAAATGCTTATGGCTGCACTTAAAGATGGTTTTTTTGAAAAGCTAAATCTTGACGAGGCTCTTGATGAATCTAATATTCAGGTTGCCCTAGAAGTTACATATAATCGAAAGACCTCTAAAGCTGGACATAAGGTTCTTGACTCAATAGCCACGAGTTTACGGCATCTTCCCGAAAGCGATGTGCGTATCGACTTAGAGGGAGGTGGGACTATAAGGGGAAGTGATCTGAGGCTATCGGGGCCTATTAAAGTCGAGTACAATAACGGCCTGATAAACGAAGCTTTGTTGTTCCATGCAATGCACCAATGGCTTTATTCGAAGGTGAATTCGAGTGAGGTTGACCCCAAGCTGGGGCAGTGAGGTTAGACGTGACGAAAGGACGTTTTTCGGCAAGCCGCGCTCTTTGGGGCGTGGTGTCGTGCGTCCTTTTTTCTGTCCTTGTAGCTGGATCTATGCACCTGCTCGGCGGCTCAGCCGGCTCCGCCCCTCTGTGGACGCTATGTGGCATCCAGCTTGGGCCGGTGACAGTTCTTGCGGTGCTCTTCAGTAAGCTGACTGATGTGCGTGACATCGATGGGCTCACGAGAAATGAGCGTCGCCGGCTTGCTCATATGGTTGATGGGAAGACACGCGCCATCGCATGGACGATAGGGCTTTTAGTCGCTGCCGATGTTGCAATGGCGTTGGGGCTTTACGCGGCAGCGTACCGGTCCGAGCTGGTCATGCCCGTTTATGCTGCGGGAGGCGCCTTGATAGGGGCCTCAGTCGCGCTGACTCTCGGGGCCTACTTCGATGTGCAACATATCGCAGCCTTTCGGACAAAAATATCTGACCGGGAGCGTGAGGCGAAGTCTCGTGCTGCACTCCTTGAGAAGATGTCGATCAAGAGCGCGTCCGCCTGACCGTCAAGGTGTGACGGTCGTTATCCGAGGCCCTGAGACGGTTCCGGCGTAGCGTGCGCGTATGCCGACCCGCCCTCCCATCCTTGATGTGCCCGTAGTGTGGGAGCAGGGCGTCTACGGCCCCGGCGAGGGCAAGCCCTCGGGGAAGTGGTTGGCACGGTGGAACGGCCATCTCTTCGCCTGCGCTGGTGAAACGGCTCACCGGGATACCCGGTTCATCTCGCAGGTTTTCCTTGATGGGCGTGGGGACGATCGGCTGTACTGCTACACCCGGTCCCTCGAGCGGGCGATGTACTTCGCCGAGCGCTGGGCCAAAGCCCACCACGGCTCATTCCGCGAAGTGGTCAAGGAGCGTCCGTCGTGGCTGGGTCGGAAGCCGAAGGATTCGGACTCCCGTTCGTAGCAACCGCGGCGCCTTCCGCCTTCCATGCCTCATAGCGCGCCTGCCGGCATCCAGGGCATTCCTGGTGCTCCCAGCTCCCGAAGTGCTTCCGATAGGGGTTGTAGCCGCCGTGCTTGGGGCATTCGAGCCAGGCGTTCCGATAGCGCGCATCGTCCTGCGCCGCCTTCCGCGCTGCCCATCGATCGCCGCGCGGGTAACCCATCAGCGTCGAACCGCCTGACCGCACCCCGGGCATCCGGAGGCGATCACCACGCCGCGCACGAGGACGTTGGCAGCGTAGGTTCCGTGCCGACGACAGGTGCCGCGCATGGCGAGCTGGCGCCGCTGGATGGCCGCGGTATCGATCGGGCGAGGGGAAGGGTTTCGAACGAGAGGATGTCGAAGCATGCGCGCATGATCGCGCGCGCACATCTCAACGTTCGCGACCGGAAATGGTCCCGAGTTTTTAGCAAGAGGGGAAGTTTTTAGCGGCGCAGCTTTCGCGGTGTTCTGGAAGCGTTGCGAGATGGTGGCTCGGGACGGAATCGAACCGCCGACACGGGGATTTTCAATCCCCTGCTCTACCAACTGAGCTACCGAGCCACGAGTGCCTGCAACGTTCGTTGCGGCGTGTGGAGCCGCGTATTAAATCGGCTGGCGCGGCCGCCGTCAAGCCTTTTCGTCGGGCGGCACGTAGCCGGCGGCCTGGGCGACGTCGCCGCCGCCGAAGAAGTACTTTTCCATCTCGCCGGCGAGGAAGGTGCGCGTCTTCGGGTCGAGGGGGGAGAGGCGCATCTCGTTGATGAGCATGGTCTGGTGGGCGAGCCACTGGGCCCAGGCTTCCTTGGAGACGTTGTCGTACACGCGTTTGCCCAGTTCGCCGGGCCAGGGCGCGAAGTCGAGGCCTTCGGCGTCGCGGCCGAGTTTGACGCAGTGGACCATGTGGCTCATGGGGCGATCTCCGGAAGATGGTCGAGCAGGGTGCGCACCGGGGCGGGCAGGCCCAGCGAGGCGATGGCCTCGCGGTCGCACCAGCGCCGGTCGGCGCGGTCGGCCACGGCGGCGAGCGGGGCCGCATGGTCGAACAGGATGGGGCTCACGTCCAGCCGGTAGTGACTGAAGACGTGGGTGAAAGCGGGCAGGGGATCGGGCTGGCGCACCTTCGCGAGCTTCGCGGCGAGCGCGGGCGCGGCCTCGGCGTCGGGTGCTTCGGGGAGGCTCCACAGGCCGGACCACACGCCCTGCGCGCCACGCTTCTCCAGCAGCACGCGGCCTTGCTTGTCGCGCACCAGCAACATCGCGACGGAGCGCGTGGGTACCTTCTTGCCGGGCTTTACCGTGGGCAGCACGGCGGTGAGGCCGTCGCGATACGCCACGCACGTCGATGCATGCGGGCAGAGCAGGCAGGCGGGCTTGCTGCGCACGCAGACGGTGGCACCCAGGTCCATGATGGCCTGCGTGTAATCCGCGGTGCGTTCGGCGGGGGTGTGGTCGTCGGCGTGCTTCCACAGGCGCTTTTCGATGGCGCTTTCGCCGGGAAACCCTTCGATGCCGTGGTAGCGCGTGAGCACGCGCTTGACGTTGCCGTCGAGGATGGGAAAACGCAGGCCGTGCGCCTGGGCGAGGATGGCTCCCGCCGTAGAGCGGCCGATGCCGGGCAAGGCCATCAACGCGTCGAGATCGTGCGGAAGGTCGCCGCCATGGTGCTCGACGCACAGCCTTGCGGCCTGGTGCAGGAAGCGCGCGCGGCGGTAGTAGCCCAGGCCGGACCACAGGGCGAGCACGGTATCCTCGTCGGCATCGGCGAGGGCGCGCAGCGTCGGAAGGCGCTCGACGAACCGCTGGAAGTAATCCAGCACCGTCACCACCTGGGTCTGCTGCAACATGATTTCCGACAGCCACACGCGATACGCGCTGCGCGGATGCTGCCAGGGGAGATCCTTGCGTCCGTGGTGATCGTACCAACGGAGCAGTTCGCGGGCGAAGACGTTCAAGGGGCGCTTCCGACCGTGGTCGAGGACGCGGGCGCGTCGGGCGTGGCCTCGATGCGCAGGCCCTTCACGTGCAGGCTGCCCGCGTCCACGTTCGCCGCGTCGAAGGTGCCCACCAGCGGCGGCATCGTCAACGTGCCGCCCGCGTGGATGCCGTTCCACCATTCGCCCAGGGCCAGCGGGGGAATGTGCAGGTCGGCGTGTTCCGTCTCGCCGTCGAGCTTGAGCGCGACGTAGAGCGGATCGTTCTGGTTGGCCGGCGTGACGGCAAGCACGACGTCGAAGGGTTTGCCTTCCTCGCGCGTCACGCGGCCGGATAGCGACGCACCCACGTCGGCACCGCCGCGCCATGTGGCGTCACCCTTCAGGTCGGCCTCGAAATGTTTTTCGCTGGCGAGCTTGAGCTTCGCGTCGGCGAGCGTCAGCACGCCGCGCGACAGCGTGGGGACGGTGTCCAGGTCGAGCGCGTAAGGCGTGTCGTCGGCGAGGTTCGCGGAAACCGTCAGCGTGAAACGACGGCCGCTGGCGAGGCGATCCGTCTCGGCCTCGACGTTGGAAAGCAGCAACGTCGTGCCGCGCAGCAGTGTGCCGCGCGAAATGCGAAACCCGGCATCGATGGTCGGCAGCGTGGCACCGGCGGTCGACGGCCGGCTCGGCAGC
This sequence comes from Luteibacter aegosomatis, assembly GCF_023078455.1. Lineage (GTDB taxonomy): Bacteria > Pseudomonadota > Gammaproteobacteria > Xanthomonadales > Rhodanobacteraceae > Luteibacter > Luteibacter aegosomatis. The sequence goes on from NZ_CP095740.1 coordinate 1,265,364, forward strand.
GTGTCGAGGTAGGCCGACACGGCGTCGACGTCGATGCGCGCGCCTTCCACTTCGAGGCGGGAGATCGTCGCCTCGCCGCCGAGCAGCGTGTGCCAGGGCAGCACGAGCTTGCCGCGCGACGCGGCGATGAGCGGCGTGCCGGACACGTTGCTGCGCAAGGTGAGGCCCTCGAGTTCAAGGGCGGGGCTGGGCCATAACGTGGGGTTGGCGGGACTGGACAGCGTGAGTTCGAGTCCGGCGGCACGGGCGCGCGATTGCAGCAGGGCGGTGAAGCGTTCGGGCTGGAGCACCACGTAGGTGGCGATCAGCGCCACCGCCAGCAGCAGCGCGAACAATCCGCCCAGCGCATACAGGCCGACGCGAAGGCGGCGGTTCATCGCCACGATGTCGCCATCCCGCGCACCCTCAACCGCCGATGCGCGTGGGCAGCAGCCCGTCGACGAAGGCCTCGGCGTCGAACACGCGCAGGTCCGTGGCGGTTTCGCCCAGGCCCACGTAGCGGATCGGCAGGCCGAATTCCCGGGCCAGCGCGAACATCACGCCACCCTTGGCGGTACCGTCGAGCTTGGTCACCACCAGGCCGGTCACGCCGGCCGTGTCGCGGAACTGGCGCAACTGGCTGATGGCGTTCTGGCCGGTGGTGCCGTCGATCACCATCAGCACCTCGTGCGGCGCGGCGGCGTCGAGCTTCTTCATCACGCGGACGATCTTGCCCAGCTCGTCCATCAGGCCGCCCTGCGTGTGCAGGCGGCCGGCGGTGTCGGCCACGAGCACCTGCGTGCCGCGCGAGCGCGCGGCCTGCAGCGCGTCGAAGATCACGCTGGCCGCGTCGGCATCCTGGCCCTGCGAGACCACGGGCACCTTGTTGCGCTCGCCCCAGGTCTTCAACTGTTCGACGGCGGCGGCGCGGAAGGTGTCGCCGGCGGCGAGCATCACGCCGCGGCCCTCGTCGGCGTAGCGGCGCGCCAGCTTGCCGATGGTGGTGGTCTTGCCCACGCCGTTGATGCCCACCGTGAGGATCACGAACGGCGAGTGCGTGGAGACGTCGAGCGGCTTTTCCACCGGCTTGAGCATGGCCACGAGTTCGGCGCGCAACGCCTTGAGCATGGCATCGGCGTCGGCGAACTCGCGCTTGTGCATGCGCTTGCGCAGCGTCTCGACCAGGTGGGTGCTGGCCTCCACGCCGACATCGGCGGTGATCAGCGCGGTTTCCAGTTCGTCGAGCAGGTCGTCGTCGAGCTTGGGATGACGCACGAAAAGCGAGGTGAGGCTCTTGGCGAAGCCGCTGCCGGACAGGCGCTCGCGCCAGCTGCGGCGCGCCGGTTGCGCGGCGTCCGCGGCGGCCTCGACGACGGCGGATTCCTCCTGCTCGGCCTCGACCTCCGGGAGTTCGGGCTCCGGTGCCGCGGTTTCGGCAAGCGCCTCGGCCGTGCCGGGCGCCGAATCCAGCGAGGCCGGGTCGGCCGCGGGAGCGCGCGATTCCTCGGCGGGCGCGGCCTCGGGCGTCGAGGCGGTGTCGGCGGGCTTCTTTTTCCAGAACTTGAGCATTGCGCGGCGGATTCAAAGACAATGTGCGAATGCTAGCACCCCCGCCCCCACTGGCCGCTGATCGATGAACGGCTCAGGCCGCATCCGCATCATCGGCGGAACCCTGCGCAACTCCCGGCTCGACGTGCCCGATCTGCCGGGCCTGCGGCCCACGACCGATCGCGTGCGCGAAACCCTGTTCAACTGGCTGCAGCCGGTGATCGAGGGCTCCCGCTGCCTCGATCTCTACGCCGGCACGGGGGCCCTGGGCATCGAGGCGCTGTCGCGCGGGGCGGCCATGCTCACCTTCGTGGAGCGCGAGCCGAAGCTCGTCGCGGCGTTGAAGGCCAATCTCGCGCGACTGAAGGTCGAGGCCAGCGTGGTCGCCGACGATGCCTCCCGCTGGCTCAAGGGTGGCGGCAAGCCATTCGAGGTGGTTTTCATGGATCCGCCCTTCGCCGACGGCGAGTGGGAAAAGGGCGCGGCCTTGCTGGAGGAGGGAGGCTGGCTGTCCGATTCGGCCTGGATCTACGTGGAGTCGCCCAGGGCAAAGGACCTGGCGCTGCCCGTTACCTGGCGTCCGCACCGGCAGGGGCAGGCGGGGGACGTGGCCTACGCGCTCTATCGCCGCACCCTTTCCGATCCGTTAAGCTAGCCCGCGTTTTCCCCAGCCCTATCCTCCATGACACCTCCGCCGGTCAATCAGCGCCTTGCCGTCTATCCGGGCACGTTCGATCCGATCACGAACGGCCACGCCGACCTCGTGTCGCGCGCCGCGCCGCTGTTCGATCGCGTCGTGGTGGCCGTGGCCGAAAGCCGCAGCAAGGGTCCGGGCTTCAGCCTGGGCGAGCGCATCGCGCTGGCCCGCCTCGCGCTGGCCGACCTGCCCAACGTGGAGGTACGCGGCTTCGACTGCCTGCTGGCCGACTTCGTGACGGAAATCGGCGCGGGAGTGATCCTGCGCGGCCTGCGCGCGGTGTCCGACTTCGAATACGAATTCCAGCTCGCCAGCATGAACCGTCACCTGATTCCCAGGGCCGAGACGCTGTTCCTGACGCCGGCCGAGCAGTACAGCTTCATCTCCTCCTCGCTCGTGCGTGAAATCGGTCGCCTGGGTGGCGATATATCCGGCTTCGTGCATCCGGCGGTGCAGCAGGCCATGCGCCAGCGCTGGCGCAATTCTTGAAACCAAAGGTGATCATCATGCGTAAGTTCCTCCTCGCCGCGTCCGTGGCCCTGACCGCCTCCCTGGCCCTGTCGGCCTGCAACAAGTCGGAAGACACCGACCAGGCCGCCACCCAGCAGGAAGCCCCCGTCGCCAAGCCGTCCGATCCGAAGGACACCAAGGCGTGGAGCCAGTTCTTCGGCCAGATCGTCCGCAAGAACATGCAGGGCATGACCGCCGACCGCCCGTTCCCGTATTTCGTGCCGGCCGGTGACGACCAGGAAGGCCAGGACGGTCGCCAGCGCCAGCTCGAGAACGTCCAGGGCACCGTGGCCCGCGGCGTCACGCCGGGCAACATGCTGGTGTTCGGTGGCCCCGAATCGGCCAAGACCGCCGACCTCATCGTCGAGGCCTTCAAGAGCGCCCAGCCGGGTTCGTTCAAGAACGTGATCATCCTCTTCATCGGCGACCAGGCCGACCAGCAGCGCGTCACCGATGCGCTGACGCCGACCGGCGCGACGGTTCGCTTCGTCGCGATGTAAGGGCGTGAACCGTAAAGCGTGAATCAAGGAAGGGCGCCTGAGGGCGCCCTTCCTCGTAAAGGGTCGGCTGGATCCGTGGGTGGCGGGATGTGGAGGAATGAAGCTTCACGCAAGCCCTGTCGCGGACAGGGTCCGCTCCCACCCTTCGGTGGTGAGCCAGCCTATTCATGGTTCACGGCGGCCAGGGGCCGAATCGGGGGCGCAAAGCGCCGACTCACGCAACGCGCTAAAATCGCCCCATGTCCCTGATGATCCTCGACACCTGCGTCAACTGCGACGTCTGCGAGCCCGTGTGCCCCAACAAGGCCATCTCGCTGGGCGAGCTGTATTACGTGATCGACCCCAACCTCTGCACCGAATGCGTGGGCCACTTCGACAACCCGCAGTGCGTGGAGGTGTGCCCGGTGGAATGCATCCCGAACGATCCCGACCACGTCGAAACCCGCGAACAGCTCATGCTCAAGTACGAGCACCTGATGGCGAAATCCGCCTCCTGAGGCGCGATGCGTTAATCTCACCGGCAGCATTTTGTCCGGAGAGACATCCATGATCCGCACCTCGTCGTGGCGCCTGCTCGCCGCGAGCGTCTTTTTCGTCGTCGGCGCGGGCGCCGCTTCCGCGCAGGACAAGGCCGCCCCGGCGCCTTCGCGCGGCCCCGGCCACGCCGCCATCGCCAGCGCCAATTTCCTCGCCACCAACGCCGGGTTCGAAGTGCTGGCCAAGGGCGGCAACGCGTTCGATGCCGCCGTCGCGGTGTCGTCCACCCTGGCCGTGGTCGAGCAGCAGAGCTCGGGGCTGGGCGGTGGGTTCATGGCCTTGCTGCATCGCGCGTCCGACGGCCGCGACGTCTTCGTCGATGCGCGCGAGACCGCGCCCAAGGCGGTGGACATGAAGGTGTACGTCGGCAAGGACGGCAAGCCCAACCGCGACGTTTCCACGCGCGGCCCGCTGTCGGCGGGCATCCCCGGCGAACCCGCCGGCCTGGTCTGGATGGCGAAGCACTACGGCAAGCTGCCGCTGTCGGCCTCGCTGGCGCCGGCCATCCGCGTCGCGAAGGAGGGTTTCCAGCCCGACGAGCGCTTCCTCGGCACCATCGCCGATCACAAGGACGACCTCTCGCGCTATCCGGCCTCGGCCGCCGTGCTCCTGCCCGGCGGGCAGGTACCGCAAAAGGGCTGGACGCTGAAGCAGCCCGACCTGGCGAAGACGCTGGAGCGCATCGCCGCGCAGGGCCATGACGGTTTCTACAAAGGCGAAACGGCGAAGCTGCTGCTCTCGTCCACGCGCAAGGCCGGCGGCAACTGGACCGCCGCCGACCTGGAGAGCTATACGGTGAAGGAGCGCGAGCCGTTGCGCGTCGACTACAAGGGCTTCCGCATCGTCACCGCGCCGCCGCCGTCGTCCGGCGGCGTGGCCATCGCCGAGGTGCTCAACATCCTCGCCGGCTACGACATGAGCAAGCTCGACCTCGCTCACTCCACGCACCTCACCATCGAAGCCATGCGCCGCGCGTTCCGCGACCACAACGAATACCTGGGCGACCCGGACTTCGTGAAGATGCCGCTCGACATGCTGCTGTCGAAGTACTACGCCGACGGCTTGCGCGCCACCATCTCGCCGGACAAGGCCACGCCGTCCGACCTGCTGCCGGCGGCCATGGCACCGGATCCCGGCATGCACACCACGCATTTCTCGGTGATCGACGCCGACGGCAACATGGTGGCGTCCACGCTCACGGTGAACCTCGAGTTCGGCTCCAACTTCGTCGCCGAGGGAACGGGCGTGTTCCTCAACGACGAGATGGACGACTTCGCGCTCGTGCCCGGCCAGCCGAACGCCTTCGGCTTGCGCGGCACCTTCGCGAACGCCCCCGAGCCGGGCAAGCGCATGCTTTCGTCGATGTCGCCCAGTTTCGTGCTGGGTGCCGACCGCACGGCGGTGATCGGTTCGCCGGGCGGTTCGACCATCATCACCCAGGTGCTCGAAGGCATCCTGGCCTTCATCGACGGCAAGGACGCCTCGGCCATCACGGCGCAGAAGCGCTACCACCACCAGTACCTGCCCGACCGCGTCGACGTGGAGCCGGGCGCGTTCGACGACGCCACGGCCAAGGCGCTCACCGCCATGGGCCATGTACTGAAGAACCGTTCGCCCTGGGGCTTCATGAACGTGGTCACCTGGGATCACCGCACCAACAAACTCGATGCCGCCAGCGATCCCCGCCGTCCGTCGGGCCTGGGCAAGGTGCAGTGATGAAGCTCTTCTCGCTCATCGGCAACTCGCAGCGCCTCGACGGCGGCGCGATGTTCGGCAACGCGCCGCGCGCGATGTGGTCCCGCTGGATCGCGCCCGACGAACAGAACCGCATCCCGCTGGCCTGCCGTTGCCTGCTGGTCACCGGCCTGGATGGGCGCAACGTACTCTTCGAGACCGGCATCGGCGCATTCTTCGATCCGGCGATGCGCGAGCGCTTCGGCGTGGTCGAAGACCGCCACGTGCTGCTCGATTCGCTGGCGGACGTGGGCTTCACCCACGAGGACATCGATGCGGTGGTGCTTTCGCACCTGCATTTCGATCACGCGGGTGGCCTGCTGGCGGCCTGGGAAGAGGGTGCGCCGGCGCGCCTGCTGTTTCCTAACGCGCGTTACCTCGTCGGTGCGGAACATTGGGAGCGCGCACGGCGTCCGCATCCGCGCGACCGGGCCTCGTTCATTCCGGAGTTGGCCGCGCTGCTGGAAGCCAGCGGCCGACTCGAACTCGTGGAGGCGGGCAAACCCAGCTCGCTCGGCGACGCCGTGCGTTTCGGGTTTTCCGATGGGCACACGCCGGGGCTCATGCTCGCCGAGGTGGGTGGCGTGGCGTTCTGCGCCGACCTGATCCCCGGGCGGCCCTGGGTGCACCTGCCGGTGACGATGGGTTACGACCGCTGGCCCGAAAAGCTCATCGACGAAAAGAAGACCTTCCTCGACGATAAGCTGGCGCGTGGCGTGCGATTGTTCTTCACCCACGACCACGGCTGCGCCATGGCGTCGGTGAGCCGCGACGACAAGGGCCGTTATTCGGCCGTCGATCCACATGAGACGCTGGCCGGGCTGGACGCGTGAACCAGCCTGAAAGGGACGGGGCGGGATGAAACCAGGCAAAGTCATGGGTGGAACATCGTGGGCATGGCGTATCGTCGGCGTCCTGCTGCTGGCGGCCGCGTTGGCCTTGCTGTTCTGGAACGAGCAGCGGGTGATGGCCTATGCCGCCGCCGTGACGAAGCAGGGTGCGCCGGTGATCGACCTGGGCGACGAGGGCCATCCGTCGGCGGGTCAATACGGTGCGATGACGCGAGTGAACGGCCTGCCGCGCATCGTCGACGCGCCGCACGACGACGAGTTCGGCATACGCGCGCAATCGCCGTTGCTGGTGCGTCACGTGGAAATGTTCCAGTGGCGCGAGATCACCGTGGGCGGCGAAACGCATTACGAGCTGGACTGGGTGGATCACCCCGTGGAGTCCTCGCGCTTCGCCAAACCGTCGGGTCATGCCAACCCGGCCACGTTTCCCATCCAGGGGCGGCAATTCGAGGCGGGCGAGGTGAGACTCGGCCATTTCCGGCTTTCCCAGCCCGTGGTCCGCGCGTTCCCGGGGCGCGTCGTCGTGGCGCCCGACGAGAAGAAACTGCCGCCGAACCTGGTCGCCACGTTCCAGCGCGCCGGCGACTACCTCGTCACCAGCGGCAAACCCGACGTACCGCGCCTGGGCGACCTGCGCGTGAGTTGGGAAGCGGTGCCGCTGAGGGCGATGACGGTGCTCGCGCGGATCGACGGCGATACGCTGGTGCCGGGGGAACCGCGCCGCAACGGACCGGGTTTCGAGGTACAGATCGGCGAGCGCACGCTGGGCGACGTGTTGCCTTCGCTGCCCGAGCCCCCCGGTGCGGTCATGACGCTACGCGTGCTCGCCGCTCTCGTGGCATCCTTCGGCCTGCTGCTGATGGCGGCGGGAACGCGGTTCCGGGGCGATGCACTGTTCGCGCTGGGCCTGGGCGCCGTGGTGGTCACCGCCACCGGAGGCGTGCTGTGGCTGCGTACCGACGTGATGGCCAGCAGCGTATGGCTGCTGGTAGCGGTATTGGGGGCGGGGCTGTCGATCTGGCGATCGCAGCAACGGCCGGCTCGGGACGACTGATTTCAGGATCGACATCCATGCGTATCACGGGACTCTATGCGGCCTTGCTGGCCTTGCTCGTCATCGCGCTCTCCATCAGGGTGAGCCGGTTGCGCCGTCTCCATGGCCATGGCCTGGGCGACGGCGGAAACCGGGGGCTGGCCTGCGCGATCCGCGCGCACGGCAACGCGGTGGAATACGTGCCGCTGGCGTTGGTCCTGATGCTGGTCCTGGAGCTCAACCAGACCTGGCCGATGCTGCTGCATGTGTTCGGCATCGTGTTGCTGGTGGCGCGCATCGCGCATGCGATGGGGCTGTCGGGATCGCCGGGGTATTCGGCAGGGCGTTTCGTCGGGGCCGCCGGGACGCTGCTGGTGATCATCGCGATGGCGTTGTTACTGATCTGGCAGTACGTGGTGATCCACGTCGTGACGTCGTCGCTGGCTTGATTCGCCGATACGATCGGCTCCCACCCCTTCGGTAGCCAGGGTCAGGCAGCCTGCCTACCGAAGGGGTGGGAGCCGATCGTATCGGCGAACGCCGCGGAGCGAGCGGTTTCAGTCTTCGGCCGACGCCGACCCGTCGGCGAACGCATACACGTGATCGGCCCAGCTCGCCGCATCGTGGTAGATGGTGGCCATCTTGAGCATCTGCTGTTCATGCGATGCCGAATCGCCGTCGATCTCGCCCTGTTCCCAATGGCGGATCTGGTCGAGGATCGGCGCGAACGGGCCCACGCCCTCGAGCAGCGCCTCTCGAATTTCCAGTGCGAGCGGCAGGTGCTCGAGCACGTAAGCCATCGACACGTTCATCAACGTATCGAGCAACGAGAACAGGCCGGCGGTGAAGGCCATTTCCTGCAATTCGGGCTTCACGCTGCGGGCGAGCTGCTCGCACATGTGCGCACGGATGAGCGCCAGGCGCAGCAGTTCGGGCGGACGCTCGTCCATGCCCGACACGGCCATGGTGAAAATCCAGTTGCGCATGCGGTTGACGCCGAAGAACACCGCCGCCTGTTCCACCGACTTCAACTGGCGGGGCAGGGCGAAATAGGCGGAATTCACGCAGCCCAGCAGCTTGTAGCTGAGGATGGCGTCGTCGCGGATGATCTTGCCCAGTTCGACGGGGCCGTTGTCCGGATCCTGCAGGGCGCCCATCAGGCGCAGCACGCCGAGCTTGCTGGGCGTGAGGCGCGGCATGTCCACGCGCTCGGGACGAAGCAGGTACTTGCCCTGGAAGCCGTCGACGTCCTGGTCGGCGTAGTCGACGAAGGTCTCGTGCGTGTCCACGCCGGTGACGATCACCTTGACGCCGAAGGCGTGCACGTAATCCATGTGCGCGCGCGCGGCCACCGGATGGCGATGGTCCACGGCTACCTTGGCGAACTGCACGATGCGCAGCAACGCGTCGACGCCGGCGCGATGCAGCGGATCGGCGGGAAGGGTGAAATCCTCCAGCATGAACAGGCAGCCCTGGCCTTTCAGTTCGCGCAGGCGCAGCAGCAGCTGTTCGTCGTTGCCCACCTCGGCGCTGATGCTGGCGCTCAGACGCGCGTTGTGGCGAAGGATGTCGGCGTGCTGCATGAGCAGGTCGCGCGACATGTGCAGGAAGGCGCGGTTGTCGCGCACCAGTCGCTTGAGGCTGCCGTCGGCGATGGCGCTGAGCGTGGCCTGCGTATGCGTGAGCGACGCGGCTTCGATGTCGGAGCCGGCCGGGCGCGGGAAGAGGAGTTCGTAGGCGAACAACGCCTGCTTGCGATCGAGGATCGGGACGCGAACGATGGGCAGGATGCCATCGTCGTTCACCGCTGTCGGCTGGGGATTCGCTGCCATGGCTTTCGTCGTGCGCCGTCCGGTGAAAACGCTGAATTATTGCCGATCGCGGCTGGTCAAACCTGGGCGAGGGTCGCGGAACGGAGCTTTATCCGGGCGGCGCCGTCGGGGCCGTAGGTGGAGCCGTTGGGCGCGTCGCCGGAGATCACGGCGAGGGCCTGGCGGATCTGGCCCATGCGCTGGCCTACGATGCGGCCGTTGGTTTCGTTGATGCGGCGGCACTCGAGCAGGCGCTCGACGGTGTGCGACCAGCGTGCGTCGTTGAGCGAATCGATGCCCGAGGCGTCGCTGAGCTGGCGGCGCTCCGCGTCGAGCCGGTCGATGCGATCCAGCGAGGCGCTTTTCGCGCGGCCCACCGCTTCGAGCGCGGCGGCGTCGGCCTTGTCCAGCACCATGCGCTCCTCGATCAGGTGGGCATGCAGGGCGTCGACCTCACGGGCGAGGTCGCCCATGACGCCGACGAGGGCCGCGTCGAAATCGGAGCGCTGCTGCGTCATGCCTTGCCGCCGAGCTGGCCTTCCATCGCAAGAAACTTGCTGGCGATGGCCTGCGGATCGGGCTTGTAGGTGCCTTCGGCGATCCGGTTCCGGATGGCCTCGACGCGCTTGCCGTCGACGCCTTCGCCACGGCTGGCGGCGTCCAGGGCCTTGGCCGAGTCGGTGATGCGCACGCTGTCGTCGGTGGTGCGGACGCTCGTGCCGCCCTGGGCCTGGCCGGCCGACCCCGCGGCGGCGTTCGGCGTGCGCGGAGGCACCGTCGGCTGCTGGGTCTGGATACCGGGTTTGATGGTATTGGTCATGGGGTAATCCTCGGAACGATGTCCTTCGGAGGGCTTATCGGCTTACCGGGGACGAACTTTAGCGGGCAGGGCGCGGTGAAGTGTGACCGGATTCGTGTTTCGTTCATGGCAGAACGGCGACGACCCCCGGTCCGCTGACGACGGCGTCGAGCACGCGGCCCGAGGAGGCGTTGCGGACCTTCACGCGGGTACCGGCGTCGCCGGCACCCAGTGCCACGCCGTCGGCACGGATGGTGACGCCCTCGACGGTGGCCTCCATGCTTACCGCGTCGCCCACGCGCACGGCCTGGCGACCGGCGAGCATGCCGGGCGTAAGCACCGTGCCGGCGTTGAGCGGACGGGCGAGGGACCGGCCGTCGACCTGGTCGAGGGCCGCGATGTAGCCGTAGGCGAGCGAGGCGACGTCACGCTCCTCGGCATGGACGTCGGCGGCGCCGATGCCGTCGCCGCGGGTGAGCGGACGGCTGGTCACCAGCACCTGGGTGAAGAGCTTGACGCGCACCGGCACGCGCACCGTCCAGCCGCCGGGCACGGGGCAATGCACGGCCACGCTCACCCGGGCACCGAGTGGGCGGTTGCCGGGCAGCGAGGCGCTGGGCCTGGCCGGGCAATCGGCCAGCCGCAGCCGGCTGTCGAGCGAGTCGGCCTGGGCCTCCATGCGCGCGCCGGGCAGCGAACGGTTTTCCTTCAGCCAGGCCACCGCGATGTCGCGCACGTCGTCGAGCGAGGTGGCCGCCGCCATGAGCGGGCAGGCCAACGACGACAGGGCGACGATCGCGGCGGCGAGGCGCTTCACGCGGCGCGTTCCGACAGGGCGGCCGAGAGCCCCTGCACGATGGCATCCAGCTCACGGGTCAGGCCGGGCAGCATCTGCGTGGCTTCAGCCTGTCGGCCCTCGCCGAGGGTCATCGCGTATTGCGAGGCCTGCGCGGTGAAACGCTCGCCGGCGGCGCGCACGGCGTCGGCCGAAGCGTCGGTGCGGCGGAGGCGGAACTGGTCGATGCAGCGCATGAGCGGCGTGGTGTCGAGCCAGCGGCGATCGAGGCCGGACGGGTCGCGCGAGGAAAGCTCCAACGCGTAACGCAGGCCCTGACAGGCCTCGCGGATCATCTGGCTCAACGTGGCGGCGTCGAGCTCGCCTTCGGTCTCGAGGCGGGCGAGGCCCAGGCGGTGCGCGAGGACGGCAGCGCGGGCGGCGGCATCGGCCTGGCGGCGGGCTTCGTTGGCCGTGCGGCCGAGGCTGGCCTGGGCGGCCTGCACGCCGGCGATGCGGCCTTGCAGGACACCCATGCCTTCGCGGGCGCTGTCGATGCTTTCGCGCGCGGCGCGCACCACGCCGTCGACGCGGCCGAGCGAGGTCTGCATGCCGGCGATGCCCGATTGGGTCTGGTCGAGGCGGCGCAGGCTGTTCTGCACGGCCTCGTCGAGGTGGCCGGAGAACTCGCCCACGGCCTGGGTCACCTGGTCGATCTCGGCGGTGGCCTGGGTGGTCTTCTCGGCCAGTTGCTTCACCTCGTCGGCCACCACGGCGAAACCGCGGCCGGCCTCACCGGCGCGCGCCGCTTCGATGGCGGCGTTCAGCGCCACGAGGTTGGTCTGGTGGGCGATGTCCTGCACCGTCGCCGTGAGCTTGCGGATGGCGGTGAAGTAGTCGGCGAACTGCGCATGGTTGCGGCTCATGCCCGACAGGGCGCTGCGCAGCAGGCGCAACTGGCCGTCGAGGTCGCCCGCGTTGGCCTGGCCTTCGCCGCCGGCCTCGGCCATGCCGGACACGCCGGCCTGGGCCTGGTCGAGGGCCGTCGAAATCCTGGCGCCCGACTCCGTCAATCGCCCGGCGGCGTCGCGCGCGCCCTCCACGGCGGTGGCCAGTTCCTGGAGCGTGCCGCCGAGGGCCTGGGCGTTGGTCAACACCATGCCCTGCTGCTCGATGGCCTGGATGGTGGTGGCCGGCGCCGTGCGCGGTTCAGCGGGTTTGAGCAGGGCGCCCAGGGCGCTGGCGGCCGCCGGATACTGCGCGGCCAGCGCGCGCACGCGCGCGGCGTCGCCCGTGGCGGCGGCATGGGCGAGAAGACGGACGTGCTGGCTCCAGAGGAGGGTCATGAATGGGTTCGCTTCTGAGTGGTCGCCCACTACATCGGTCGCGGGGCGTCGTTCTTGAGCGAAGCAATACCCGTGCCATCGGTCGCTCCCTTGGAATCGCGGACCCTGTCCGCGATGGGTTTAAAGAACAGGGGCGGCCGGCCGATATGGGAACATACCTTATTGATGCATAGCCCATGGCCCGCCCCCTCCTCGACACCGTGGAAACCTTCACCCGCCTCGCCGGCCACAACCGCGTGGCGATGCTGCTGTTCCGGCTGGGCGACCGCCAGGCGTTCGGCATCAACGTGTTCAAGGTGCGCGAGGTGCTGCGCCGGCCGAAGCTCGAGCGCATGCCGAGCATGCATGACCTGGTGGCGGGCAGCTTCGACTACCGCGGCAACACCATCCCGGTGATCGATCTCGCGGCCGCCATGGGCTATCCGCCGATGGCGAGCGTGGATACCGCGCACCTCATCGTCACCGAATTCAACCGCTCGGTGCAGGGTTTCCTCGTCTCCGACGTGGACCGCATCGTGCACGTCGACGGCGCCCAGATGGCCGCGCCGCCGCCCGCGCTGGGCTACGGCTCGCGCGTGAACGCCGTGACCCGCATGGACGGCGACCTCATCGCCATCGTCGACGTGGAGCAGGTACTCGCCAGCGTGGACCCGCGCGCGGTGGAGATCTCCGAGCGCGTGCAGCAGGCGGCGCATCTCCAGATCGCGAGCAATCGCCGCCTCCTGTTGGTGGACGATTCGCTGGTGGCCCGCACCCAGCTGGTCGACCTGTTCCGCAAGCTCGACCTCGAATGCACGGTGGCGAAGGACGGCAGCGAAGCCCTCCAGTGCCTGCGCAACCTCGCCACGGGGCCGGAAAGCGAGCGCGTGGCGCTGGTGGTGTCGGACATCGAGATGCCGTCGATGGACGGCTATGCGCTCACCCGCGCCATCCGCGAAGATCCCCAGCTCCGCCACCTCAAGGTGCTGCTGCATAGCTCGCTGAGCGGGGTCTTCAACGAAGCGATGGTCGCCCGCGTGGGGGCCGACCGGTTCATCGCCAAGTTCCAGCCCGACGTCCTCGCCACGGCCGTGCTCGAACTGTTGCCCGGCTGACGGGCGACGGCGGACCGTCGCCGGAGCGGTTCCGGCGGGCGCCGGAATTCCGCCACCTTCCCTCCGATCCACTCCGCAAACGGCGCCACGGCGCCGTTTCGCGTTTCCGTGCCCGGCGTGGCACGCCTCTTGCTGATGCCTTCGGGCCACGTCAACGAGAGGGCCCGTGTCCATGATCGACCACTCCGATCCACTGTTCGGCGCACATGCGCAGGCCCTGGGCCTGTGGCAGCGCCGTGCCGAGGTCATTTCGTCGAACCTCGCCAATGCCGACACGCCGGGGTTCCTCGCTCGCGACCTCGACTTCCGCAAGGTGATGTCCGCCGCCACGGGCGCGATGGATGGCGATCGCCTCCCCATGGCCGCCACCGAGGCGGGCCACATCGGCGGCAATCCCGCCGTGGCCATGGCCGACGGCGACAAGCTCGCCTACCGCGTCGAAACCCAGCCGTCGATGGACGGCAACACGGTGGATACCCAGGTGGAGCAGGCCCAGTTCGCCGGCAACGCCATCCACTACCAGGCCTCGTTGAGCTTCATCACGGGGCAGATCCACGCCATGCGCCTGGCCATCACGGGTACCGCATCATGAGCTTGCTGAAGATCTTCGACGTCGCCGGTTCCGGCATGGCCGCGCAGTCCGCGCGCCTGAACACCACCGCCAGCAACATGGCCAACGCCGACAGCGTGGCCAGCAGCGAGGCCACGGCCTACCGCGCCCGGCAGCCGATGTTCGCGGCCGTGCAGCAGCAGGTGAACGGCCAGATGGAAAACGCGGGCGTGCGCACGCTCGGCGTCAGCGAAAGCCAGGCGCCCGTGCAGTCGCGTTACGAGCCGGCTAATCCGATGGCCGACGCCAACGGCTATGTCTATTCGAGCAACGTCAACCCGGTCGACGAGCTGGTCAACATGATCTCCGCGTCGCGCTCCTACCAGAACAACGTCGAAGTCATGAACAGCGCCAAGCAGCTCATGCAGAAGACGCTGGACCTCGGCAAATAAGGATTCCCTCCATGGCCGTCGATTCCGTCGGTTCCAACGCGTTCGGCTCGAATTCGTCCACCTCGAGCCAGCTGCAGCAGCAGACGCTGTCGCAGTCCGATTTCCTGAAGCTGCTGGTCACCCAGGTGACCAACCAGGATCCCACCAAGCCCATGGACCCGACCCAGTCGGTGGCGCAGCTGGCGCAGTTTTCCCAGGTGGCGGCCACGCAGCAGCTGCAGCAGTCGTTCGACTCGCTGGCCTCCAACCTCACGGGCGACCAATTCGTGCGTGCCTCGGCGATGGTCGGCCGCGACGTGCTGGTGCCTTCCACGGCGGGCAAGCTGCAGGACGGCGCCCTCAACGGCGCGGTGAACGTGCCCAACTCGGGCACCTACGTGAACGTGCAGATCAAGGACACCGCCGGCAACGTGGTGCGCACGATCCCGCTCGGCCAGCCCGACGCCGGCCTGACCGACTTCAGCTGGGACGGCAAGTCCGACGACGGCACGCAGCTGCCGGACGGCACGTACCAGATCTCCGCTACTTCCGGCGGCAACGCGGCGGATACGTTCTACCGCGGAAAGGTGGAAGGCGTCGGCGCTTCGGGCGCCGACGGAACCTACGTGCAGGTGTCCGGTTACGGCGGTGCCCTGCTCAGCCAGATCGCGCAAATCCAGTAAGCACAGCGAGGAATTCCACCATGCCTTTCGATATCGCCCTCAGTGGCATCAACGCGGCTTCCGCCGACCTGGAAGTCACCGCGAACAACATCGCCAACGTCAACACCGTCGGCTTCAAGGGCTCGCGCGCCGAATTCTCCCAGGTGTACTCCGTGGCCGGCGAAAACCTCGCCGCCACCGCCTCGGGCAGCGGCGTGCGCGTAACCAACATCGCCCAGCAGTTCGGCGACGGCAACCTCACGCAGACCGGCAACTCCTACGACTTCGCCTTGAGCGGCGCGGGCTTCTTCACGCTGCACGACGCCTCGGGCTATTCGTACTCGCGCGCGGGCAACTTCCATCCCGACGACGACGGCTTCATCGTCAACGCCACGGGCCAGCGCGTGCAGGTGTATCCGCCGACGGCCTCGGGCGGCTTCGACATCTCGGCCTTGTCCGACCTGCACATCACCACCGGTTCGGCCCCGGCCAAGGCCAGCGCCAACATCGGCATCACCGCCAACCTGCCGTCGACCGCCGCCGCGCCGACGGTGACGCCGTTCGACCCGACCAACGACAAGTCGTACAACAACCTGTCCACCTTCCAGGCCTACGATTCGCTCGGCGCCACGCACACGGTGAACGTGTACTACGTGAAGAACGCCACGGCCAACGGCTGGGATGTGCACATGACGATGGACGGCACGCAGGTGGGCGCCGCCGCCGGCCAGCAGCTGACCTTCAGCGCCGGCGGCGCGATCACCACGCCCGCCACGGGCAAGCTCGACTTCGGCGCCGCCTCGCCCAACCCGGGCGCGCAGCCGATCGATCTCTCGCTCGACATGAGCAAGGTCACCCAGTTCGGCGACACCTTCTCCACCACGGCCGTCAACAACGACGGTTACGCGGCGGGCAAGTTCTCCAAGATCGACGTCGCGAAGGACGGCACGGTGTCGGCGATCTATTCCAACGGCGCCACCATTCCGCTGGGCCAGCTCGCCATCGCCACCTTCGCCAACAACCAGGGCCTGCGCCAGCTCAACGACACCAACTGGGTGCCGTCGGCCGAGTCGGGCCAGCCGATCCGCGGCGTGGCCAACTCCGGTGACGTGGGCCAGGTGCAGTCGGGCCAGCTCGAGTCGTCGAACACCGCCGACCTCACCTCGCAGCTGGTGAACATGATCAAGGCGCAGCGCAACTACCAGGCCAACGCGCAGGTCATCTCCACCGACGACCAGCTCACCCAGACGATCATCAACATCCGCAACTGACGTCGGGGAATAGGCCATGGATCGTTCCGTCTACGTCGCGATGACCGGTGCCACGCAGGTGATGCGGGCACAGGCCGAGGTCGCGCACAACCTCGCCAACGCCAACACCACGGGCTTCAAGGCCGAACTGTCGGCCTTCCAGAGCGTGCCGGTGAAGGGCGACGGCCTGGCCACGCGCATCAACGGCGTGGCCCAGGGCACCGGCTGGGATACCTCCGGCGGCAAGCAGATGGCGACGGGCAACGACCTGGACATCTCCGTGCAGGGCGACGGCTGGATCGCGGTGCAGACGCCGGACGGCAACGAGGGCTACACGCGCGCCGGCAACCTGCGCATCGACGCCGACGGTTTGTTGACGGACGCGCGCGGCAACCCCGTCGTGGGCGGCGGCGGTCCGATCACCATTCCCCAGGCGTCCAGCGTGCGGATCGGCGCCGACGGCACCATTTCGTCGGTGCCGCTGGGCGAATCGCCCGCCACCGTCGCCACCACCGACCGGATCAAGCTGGTCAACCCGGGCAACGACCAGCTGACCTACGGCAGCGACGGCCTCATGCACATGATCGACGGCAGCCAGGCGCCCGCCGATGCGAACGTGCAGGTGGTGTCCGGCACCGTCGAAGCGAGCAACGTCAACCCTTCCGAGGTGCTCGTGAAGATGATCTCGCTCTCCCGCGAGTTCGAGATGCAGGTGCGCTCGATCAAGGCCGCCGACGAAAACGCCCAGTCGGCATCGAAATTGCTACAGGTGGGGTAACCACCGTCGCGCGACGCAAAACCGTCGCCGGCACGCCACGGGCCCGCAAGGGCAGGAGTCAACGATGTTCACGTCCCTCTGGATCGCCAAGACCGGCCTCGATGCGCAACAGACGCGCATGGACGTCGTGTCGAACAACCTGGCCAACACGAATACCACGGGCTTCAAGCGCGCCCGCGCGGAGTTCGAAGACCTGACCTACCAGAACCGCGGCCAGGCCGGCGCGCAGACGACCGAACAGACCCAGTCGCCCACCGGCCTCATGATCGGCACCGGCGTGCGCGTGGTCGGCACGCAGAAAATGTTCGAACAGGGCGGTACGCAGCAGACCGACAATCCCTACGACGTGGCGATCAACGGTCGCGGCTTCCTGCAGGTGACCCTGCCGGACGGCACCGTGGGCTATTCGCGCGACGGTTCGTTGAAGCGCGACCAGGACGGCCAGATCGTCACCAACGACGGCTATCCGCTGGAGCCCGCCATCACGGTGCCGGCCAATGCCACCTCGCTCACCATCGGCAAGGACGGTACGGTCAGCGTCGTGACGCCGGGCAACCCCGCCGCGCAGCAGATCGGCCAGATCCAGCTCGCCGACTTCACCAATCCGGCCGGCCTGGAGCCGCGCGGCGACAACCTCTACCTCGAGACCGCCGCCAGCGGCGCGCCGCAGACCGGCACCGCCGGCCTCAACGGCCTGGGCACCCTCGAGCAGAACTCCCTGGAAACCTCCAACGTGAACGTGGTGGAGGAGATGGTGAACATGATCGAGACGCAGCGCGCCTACGAGATGAATTCGAAGGCGATCTCGGCTTCCGACCAGATGCTCCAGTTCATCACCCAGCAGACCTGATGACCGCCATGAACCGTTCCTTCGCACGCATCCTCGTCGCGGCGCTGCCGTTCGCGCTGCTCACCGCCTGCGGCATGGTGCCGCCGACCCCGCGCCCGATGTACACCGCTACGATGCCGGTGGACCCGGTCACGCCCGCGCAGCCCACCGGCTCGGTGTTCGCCGACCAGCAATCGATGGAACTGTTCGCCGATCCGCGCGCGCATCGCGTGGGCGACATCCTCACCATCACCCTGGTGGAAGCCACGCAGGCCAGCAAGAAGGCCGCGACCAGCACCAGCAAGAAGAACGGCAGCAACATCGCCTCGCCGACCGTGCTCGGCCAGGGCCTGCGCCTCGGCGGCAAGAGCGCGGACAGCGCGCTGTCGAGCAACAACGCGTTCGACGGCGACGGCTCGTCGAGCCAGAGCAACCAGCTTTCCGGCGAGATCACCGTCACCGTGTCCCGGCGCCTGTCCAACGGCGCGCTGATGGTGCAGGGCGAGAAGTGGCTCACCATCAACCAGGGCGAGGAACTGGTGCGCATCTCAGGCATCGTGCGTCCGCAGGACATCGGCGCGGACAACATCGTGGCGTCCAGCCGCGTGGCCGACGCACGCATCGAATACGTGGGCAAGGGCACGCTGGCCGATTCGAACACGCGTGGCTGGCTGTCGCGTTTCTTCGATTCGAAGTGGATGCCGTACTGATGAATACCTTCGCCCGCATCCTCGCCGCTGCCGCGCTCACGTTCGGCGTGACCTCGCTGGCGCACGCCGATCGCATCCGCGACCTCACCCAGGTCGGTGGCGTGCGCAGCAACCAGTTGGTCGGTTATGGCCTCGTCGTGGGCCTGGACGGCAGCGGCGACCAGACCAGCCAGGCGCCGTTCACCACGCAGAGCCTGGAGAACATGCTCCAGCAGTTCGGCGTGAACGTGCCGGCCAACGTGCGTCCGCAGTTGAAGAACGCGGCGGCGGTGACGATCACCGCCGAGTTGCCGCCGTTCGCCAAGCCGGGCCAGCGCATCGACGTGACCGTGGCCTCCATCGGCAACGCCAAGAGCATCCGCGGCGGCGAACTGCTGATGTCGCCGCTCAAGGGCGCCGACGGCCAGGTCTATGCCATCGCCCAGGGCAGCGTGGTGGTCGGTGGCGTGAGCGCGCAGGGCAAGAGCGGTTCCAGCGTGCAGGTGAACATCTCGGCCAGCGGGCGCATTCCCAACGGCGCCTCCATCGAGCGCAGCGTCGCCACGTCGTTCGACAAGGGCGGCGATATCATGCTCAACCTCAACACGGCCGACTTCACCACGGCCGCGCGCGTGGCCGAAGCGGTGAACCGCAACTTCGGCGCGGGCACGGCCAGGGCGATGGACTCGGCATCCATCGCCGTGCGCGCGCCGCTGGATCCGTCGCAGCGCGTGGCCTGGCTGTCCACCATCCAGGGCCTGGAAGTCACGCCGGGCGACGCGCCCGCGCGGGTCATCGTCAATTCGCGCACCGGCACGGTGGTGATCGGTTCGGAGGTGAAGGTCGGCGCAGCGGCCGTCGCCCATGGCGCCATCCAGGTGACCATCAGCGAGCAGCCGCAGGTGAGCCAGCCCAACGCGTTCAGCCGGGGCCAGACGGCCATCGTGCCGAGCAGCCAGGTGGCGGTGAGCGAGGATGGCGGCCACATGTTCAAGTTCGGCCCCGGCACGAGCCTCGATGCCATCGTGCGCGCCGTCAACCAGGTGGGCGCCTCGCCCAGCGATCTCATTTCGATCCTTCAGGCGCTGAAGGAGTCCGGTGCCCTGCGCGCCGAGCTGGTGGTGATCTGACATGGCCGCCGCCGTCGACAACAACGCCCTGGGCACCTACACCGACCTGTCGGCGCTCGGTGGCCTGCGCACGGCGGCGCAAAAGGACTCGCAGTCCGCGCTGCCGGCGGTGGCGAAGCAGTTCGAGTCGATCTTCACGCAGATGATGCTGAAGTCGATGCGCGACGCCAGCGCCGCCATGGGCGACGACATCATGGGCTCGCAGGCGGGGGATACCTATCGCCAGATGTTCGACCAGCAGCTTTCCGTCACGCTGTCGCAGGGCAAGGGCATCGGCATCGCCGACATGCTCATCCGCCAACTGGGCGGCGCCTCCGCCGGGAAGACCGGCGCCAACGACGGCCTGTTCGCGGGCGTCACCGGCGATGCTTCCACCGTGCAGGGCATCTCGTCGCCCTCGGACAAGGACAGCGGCCTCATGGACTCGCTCGAGGCCATGCTCGGCAAGGCCGGCAAAATGGTGGGCGACGGCGCCAACGCGGTGGCCACCGCGGTGAGCAAGTTCGACATCGACGGTCCGGAGGATTTCGTGCGCACCTTCGCGCCGCACGCCATCGAGGCCGCGCGCAAGCTCGGCGTATCGGTGCGCGCGCTGCTCGCCCAGGCCGCACTGGAAACCGGCTGGGGCAAGCACATGCCCCAGCAGGGCGCCACGGCCAGCAACAACATGTTCGGCATCAAGGCCGGCAGCAGCTGGGACGGCAAGCGCGTCAGCGTGCCGACCCTCGAGTACGAAAACGGCGTGGCCGTGCGCAAGCGCGACAACTTCCGCGCGTACGACTCGCCGGCGCAGTCCTTCAGCGACTACGCCGACATGGTGTCGTCGAGCCCGCGCTACGCGAACGCGGTGGGCCGCGGCGACGACATCTCCGGCTTCGCGCACGCGCTCACGAGCGGCGGTTATGCCACCGACCCGAGCTACGCGAAGAAGCTGGTGGACATCGCCAACGGGCCGGTGATGAAGCAGGCGCTCGCCGCGCTGAGCCACATCACCGATGCGCTTTGAACGATGACGCATAACGGGCCAACGATTTAGGCATAAGGGAAACGACGATGGCCGATCTGCTTTCCACCGGGGTATCCGGCCTGCTTGCATCGCAAGTCGGCCTGTCCACCGTCGGTCACAACATCAGCAACGTGAACACCGCCGGCTATACGCGGCAGACGACCACGTTCAACGCGCGCGCGCCGCAATACTACGGCGGCATGTACATCGGCCAGGGTGCCGACGCGATCAGCGTGCAGCGCTCGTACAGCCAGTTCCTCACGCAGACGATGTGGTCGGCCACGTCGAGCCAGAGCCGCGCCTTGCAGTACGCCGCGTACACTTCGGCCACCAACAACGCCGTGAGTGGGTCGGCCAACCTGCAGAGCGCGCTCGATGGCTTCTTCGGCTCGGTGAACGACATGGCCAACGCGCCGACGGACACCGCCAGCCGCCAGGCGATGATCGGCAAGGCCAATACGCTGGTGTCGACCTTCCGTTCGCTGTCGTCGCAGTTCCAGCAGATCGACCAGCAGACCAACCAGCAGATCGGCAGCGCCGTCGACAGCATCAATTCGCTGGCGCAGAGCATCGCCTCGCTCAACGGGGAGATCCAGAAAGCCTACGCTGGCGGCGCCGCGCCCAACGACCTGCTCGACGCGCGCGACCAGGCCATCAGCCAGCTCTCGGCCATCGTCGGCGTGAACGCCACCGAGAACAGCGATCACATGGTGACGATCTCGATCGGCAACGGTCAGCCGCTGGTGAGCGCCACGAACGCGGTGAAGCTGTCGACGGCGCCGAATCAATACGATTCCTCGCGCCTGGAAGTGGTCGGGCCCAGCGGTTCGGTGATCAGCAACCAGCTCGGCTCCGGTTCGCTCGGCGCGGCCTTCGATTTCCGCACGAACGTGCTCGATCCGGCCCGCAACCAGCTCGGGCGCGCGGCCATCGCAATGGAAGACGCGTTCAACAAGCAGCACGCGCAGGGTATCGACCTCAACGGCGACCCGGGCGGTGACTTCTTCTCGATTTCCGATCCGGCCGTGTTCAACAGCACCACGAACAAGGGCACGGCCAGCATGACGGCCAAGGTGACCGACGTAGGCAAGCTGGGCGCCTCGGATTACATCGTGCGCTACGACGGTACCAAGTGGGGCGTCACCACCACCGACGGCACCGTCGTGCCGTCGACGGGTACCGGCAACCCCGGTCCGCCGGCCGACCCGATCGTGATCGACGGCCTGGCGATCACCGTGCCCGGCGGCACCCCGCAGGCCGGCGACAGTTTCCAGATCCAGCCGACGCGCAACGCGGCCTCGACGATCTCCGTGGCGATTTCCGACACCAACAAGATCGCCGCGTCCGGCCCGCTCGTCGCCACGAAGTCGGCGAGCAACACGGGCAAGGGCGTGCTCGGTGGCCTCACCGTCACCGATATCAACGACGCGAACCTGAAGACGCCGGTGGTGATCCAGTTCACCTCGCCGACCACCTACACGATCAACGGCGGCGCGCCGCAGACCTACACCGACCCGGGCACCATCACGGGCAACGGCTGGACCCTAAAGCTTTCCGGCGCCCCGGCCGCTAACGACACGTTCAACGTGAATCCGGCGGCTTCGGCCAGCGGCGACAACGGCAACGCGCTTGCCCTGGCGAACGTGGCCAACAAGGGCGTGCTCGACAACGGCGTGACCACCGTGGGCAAGTCGTACAGCCAGCTGATCGCGCAGGTCGGCACGGCCGGTGCGCAGGCGAACACGGCGCTCGACGCCCAGCAGAGCATCCTCGACCAGGCCACGGCCGCTCAGCAGAGCCTGTCGGGCGTGAACATGGACGAGGAAGCCTCGAACCTGCTGCGCTTCCAGCAGGCGTATGCCGCGTCGGCGCAGGTCATCACGACGGCGAACACGATCTTCGAATCCCTCCTGAGCGCGGTGCGAGGCTGATCATGCGAATTTCCACATCCTGGGGGCAGCAGCAGGCCGTCAACTCGATGCTCAATCGCCAGTACGAGCTGTCGCAGACCCAGCTCGCGCTCGGCAACGGCAAGGCCATCCAGACGCCGGCGGACAACCCCGCCGCCGCCGCGCGCGCCGTCGACGTCAGTTCGGCCAGCGCGCAGAACGACCAGTACACCCGCAACATCCAGTCGGCGTCCAATCGTCTCGCGACCGAAGAGCAGTCGCTCTCGTCGGCGGGCGACATCCTCGATCGCATCCGCACGCTCACGCTCGAAGGCATGAACGGCACGCAGACCGACGAGTCGCGCAAGTCGATCGCGGCGGAACTCCGTCAGAACCTGAGCGCGCTGGCGAGCCTCGCCAACACGCGCGACGGGCAGGGCGAATACATCTTCGCCGGCAGTCGCACGTCGACGCAGCCGTTCACCGTCAGCGACCTGAGCGTCACGTACGGAGGCGACCAGAACCAGCGCATGGTCGCGGCCGCGCCGGGCATGCAGGTGGCCACGGGCGACGACGGCGACAGCGTGTTCATGGCGATCAAGGGCGGCAACGGCACGTTCACGACATCGGCGGGAACGACGAACACGGGCACGGCGGTGGTGCAGACCACGTCGGTCACCGACGCGAGCCAGTGGGACGGCAGGACCTATGGGGTCACGTTCACCTCACCGACGACGTACGAGATCCACGACCTGACCGATCCCGCGGCGCCGGTGGTTTCCACCGGTACCTATACCGGCGATTCCGGCGCGATCCAGTTCAAGGGCGCGCAGCTCAATCTCACCGGTACGCCGGCGACGGGCGATACCTTCACGGTGGCGCCGTCGTCCAACCAGGACGTGTTCTCCAGCGTGGGCAACATCATCACCGCGCTGGAGGCCGGCGGTGGCGGCGGCGCCGCGATGAACAACCAGCTCAACGCGCAGCTGATGAACCTCGACCAGGTGCAGGGCAACTTCCTCAATACGCGAACGCAGATCGGCGCGCGCATGAACGTGCTCGACCAGCAGACCGACATCGGGTCGGACGCGAGCCTGCAGTACAAGAGCACGCTGTCGGACCTGACCGAGCTGGATTACGCGAGCGCCACGAGCAAGTTCGCGCAACAGCAGTCGGCCCTGGATGTCGCGCAGCAGGCTTACGTGAAGATGCAGAACCTTTCGTTGTTCAACTATCTCAAGTAAAGCGGAAGACGCTGGGTTCCTGCCTTCGCAGGAACGACGAGAGGGGTAGCTGCGAAGAGGTGATCGGGCCTCACGTCGTTCCTGCGAAGGCAGGAACCCAGCGTCTTTCACGGTCGCCGAATGCTTTAGAAGCGAAGAAAAGCTCACCGGTCGTCGTTTCTTGCCGCATTACCGCCAATACACCCAAAAAATCCCCTAAACCCGCAGGAGGTCATGCCGATACACCCCAAGACAGCGGCTGGCAGGGCATGCCTCCCATACCCGCGTCAAAAAAACCTCTCAAGTTTCTCCCCGGCGTGCCGTAAACCTCTCTGAGGCGGAAGGCTTCCCTAACGGAACCCCGCCGGACTACGCCGCACCTATCCGGCCATTCGGTTCCGCTTACAAAGGATCAATCCGATGTCTCTGACCATCAACACCAACATCTCGTCGCTGACCGCCCAGAACAACCTGAGCAAGTCGCAGAACAAGCTGTCCTCGGCCATCGAGCGCCTGTCGTCGGGCAACCGCATCAACAGCGCGAAGGACGACGCCGCCGGCCTCGCCATCTCCACCCGCTTCACCACCCAGATCAACGGTCTGGACCAGGCCGTCCGCAACGCCAACGACGGTATCTCGCTGGCCCAGACGACCGAGTCGGCCCTGGACGAGGTCACCAACAACCTGCAGCGCATCCGCGAACTCGCCGTGCAGTCGACCAACGCGTCGAACTCGGCCAGCGACCGCGCGGCGCTCGACGCCGAAGTGCAGCAGCGCCTGTCGGAAGTGACCCGTATCGCCACGCAGACGAACTTCAACGGCATGAAGGTGCTCGACGGCTCGTCGAAGAACCTCAGCTTCCAGGTTGGCGCCAACGTGGGTGAAGTGATCACCGTCGGCCTGAACCAGGGCGTGAAGGCCAACCAGATCGGCCAGCTCGCCAGCGGTTCGATCGGTGGCTTCACCCCCGCCACCGCCGCCACCGCCGGCACCACCACGCTGTCCGCCGTGGCCGATCCGACCGCCGCCTTCGCCGCCACGGTGAACGGCCAGGCCATCAACGTCGCCGCCGGTGCGGGCCGTACGTCCGCCGACTTCCTCACCGCCGTGAATGGCGCGCTGACGACGGCCGGTGCGAACGCCACCGCCACGATCAATGCCGACGGCAACCTGGTCTTCACCTCGGCTACCACCGGCAAGGATTCCGCGGCCCCGACCGTGACGGGCGCGGGCGGTTCGAGCTCGGTCGCTGGTCTCGACAAGGGCGACATCGCCCCCGTCACCATCGGCGACGTCACGCTGCAGGTCGGCGGCAACGCCGCGTTCAGCATCCAGGGCACGTACAAGAGCGCCCAGGACCTCGCCGACGCGATCAACGCCAAGTCGGGCGACGGCATCAACGCCTACGTCGGCCAGAACGGCCAGGTGCAGTACGCCTCGGCGTCCGACGTGACCGTGGGCGGCACCGCCGCCGACGTGACGGCCGCGGGCCTGACGGCCGGCAAGGTGGCGGTTTCCACCACCCAGACCCTCGCCGATTCCAGCGTTAAGACGGTCGATGGCGCCAACCAGACCATCGCCAGCGTCGACGCGGCCCTGCAGTCGATCTCCGACGTCCGCTCGGACCTCGGCGCGATCCAGAACCGCTTCGAGTCGACCATCTCCAACCTGCAGAACATCTCGCAGAACCTGACCTCGTCGCGCTCGGCCATCACCGACGCCGACTTCGCCCAGGAAACCGCGAACATGTCCTCGGCGCAGATCCTGCAGCAGGCCGGCGTGTCGGTGCTCGCCACCGCCAACCAGTCGCAGCAGATCGTCACCAAGCTCCTCGGTTAATCGACGAGCGCTACCGCCCCGGGGGAAACCCCGGGGTTGGCAGGGTAATTGCTTAGTTGTCTGCGGCGGCTTTCGGCAACGAAGCCGCCGTCGGCAAATTGGCGCCCCGGGCAGTGAGGCGTCTTCCCAAGGAGCACCTCATGGCCACCAGTCCCGTCAACCTCGGTTCGAGCTCGATCGACGTTCCGACCATCGTCAAGAACCTCGTCGCCAACAAGCGCGCGGCTCCCGACAAGGCGATCTCGGACAAGCTCAGCCAGAACAGCACGCAGATCTCCGCGGTCGGCAATTTCACCTCGTCGGTCACCGCGTTGCAGAGCGCGATCAAGTCTTTGACCGACGGCACGGCGTTCAAGACCCAGAAAGTCTCCATCGGCGACGACGACGTGCTCGGCGCCACCACCGATACCGATGCCCAGCCGGGCAGCTACGACATCAAGATCACGCAGCTGGCGTCGGCGCAGAAGACCACCTCGTCCGCCTTCACCGACAGCAAGGCCACGGTCGGTACCGGTACCCTCACGATTTCCGTCGGCGACAAGACCCTGTCGCTGGACCTCGACAGCACGAACAACACGCTCGAAACCGTTCGCGACATGATCAACAAGTCGTCGAGCAACCCCGGCGTGAGCGCGGCCATCGTTACCGGCAAGGACGGCGCGCATCTCGTGCTGTCTTCGAGCAGCACCGGTGCGGCCAACGCCTTCAAGGTCTCCAGCAGCGGCGGTGACGGCAAGCTCGCCGCGCTGAATTTCGACCCGGCCACCGACACCCCCACGGTCGCCGGCCAGGATGCCGAATTCACCATCGACGGTCTCGCCGCGAGCAGCCCGACCAACGTCGCCACCAAGGCGATCGACGGCGTCACCCTCACGCTCACCAAGATCGGCGAGAGCAAGCTCGACATCACCAACGACACGTCGGCCGTCACCACGGCCATGCAAAGCCTGGTGTCGTCGTACAACAGCTTCATCGGCACCTACCAGCAGCTGACGAAATACGATCCGACGAACCAGCAGGTCGGCGCCCTGATCGGCGACGCCACCGTGTCGTCCATCAAGAGCCAGATCTCGACCTTGCTGGGCAAGCAGTTCACGGGCAATGCGCCCGGTCCGACGTCGTTGAGCAACCTCGGCGTATCGTTCCAGACCGACGGCACGCTCGCGCTGGACACGACCAAGCTCACCAAGGCGCTGACGGACAATCCGAAGGAAACGCAGGACCTGCTCAGCGGCACGGACGGCATCGCGCCCACGCTGGACAAGCTCATCACGAGCTGGACGTCGACCACCGGCATCCTCACCCAGCGCAAGAACAACCTGAACCAGACCACCAAGGACCTGAACGACCAGCAGGACGCGCTCGACAAGCAGATGGACGACTACACCGACCGGCTCACCAAGCAGTACACCGCGTTGGACGCGATGATGACCAAGCTCGCCGGCACCACCAGTTTCCTGTCGCAGCAGTTCGACCTGCTGGCCAACAGCAAGTCCTGATCCCGAGGATACCCATCCCATGTCTTACGGTTACTCCCGCGGCGTCGGCGCCTACCAGCAGGTCCATGCCCAGGGCGGCGTGGAAACGGCCGACCCGCATGGCCTCGTCACCCTCCTGCTCGACGGCGCGCTCGAGCGCACCCGGTTCGCGCGGGGCTGCATGCTCGGCGGCAACGTCGCGGGCAAGGGCGAGGCCATCTCCAAGGCCATCGAAATCGTGGGTGGCCTGCAAAGCGGGCTGAACCCCGCCGTCGATACCCCCCTGGTGGGGCAGCTCGACAGCCTCTACGACTACGTGAGCCGGCGCCTCCTGCATGCCAACCTGCGCAACGATGTCGACGCCCTCGACGAAGTCTCCCGCCTGCTCGGCCAGATCCGCGAGAGCTGGGTCGCCATTCCGGTCGAGGCGCGCCAGGTGCCTGGAGCCGGCGCATGAACGACCTCGTCTGGTGCGACGTGGGCCGGGTGCTGGAACTGACCGAATCCATGCACGAGGCGGCCAGCGAATCGCGCTGGGACGACCTGATCGCGCTCGAGGCCGAGCGCGATCCCGTGCTGCACACGGGCACGATGCGCCAGTCCCCCGAGACCCTCGAGACGCTGAAGTCGATCATGCTGCTCGACAAGCTGATCACCGACCTGGCGTCCGCCGCACGCGACGAAACCGCCCGGGAGCTGGGTCAGGCCCGCCGCGTGCGTCGCGCCGTGGCCGCGTATAGTTCGTTCTGAGCGAGCCGATGGCGGGGAAGGGCACCATGAGCGACGAAGGCTGGACGGCTTTTTCCGATCGCGTGGCATGGGAGGCTCGTTTCCATGCCGTGTGCGAAGCGCGCGAACGGCCCGACGCGGGCGAGCTGGCCCTCGTCAACGACCGCAATGCCAGCGTGCTGGTCGCCGTGTCGGCCCTCATGGAGCGGCGCAGCGAGACGACCGCCGAAGACGATGGCGCCCTCAGCCAGGAAATCACCCGGCTCGACGCCAAGCTCAACGTGCTGATGGAAATCGTCAACCGATTGCTCCTGCCGCAGGCCAACCTGCCGCCGCGCATCGCCGTACGCTTCAACGCCATGGGTGCCGTGCTGCCCTGGGACGGCCTGCCGCCGACCGGCCAGCACGTGATGCTCCGCCTGCATTTCGACGCCTGCCGGGCCCTGCCGCTGGAACTGCCCGGCGTGCGCCTGCCGGGGCCGTCCGACGGCCGCGGGTTCATCGGCTTCGACGGGCTCAGCGAGCCGGTGCGCGATGGCATCGAGCGCCTGGTGTTCCGCCAGCATCGCCGGCAAGTGGCCGAGGCCCGGGCACAGGCCCGGCCGGTGGACTCCCTGGACGGTTGACGCATCGCTTCGCAGGAGTCGCGGACCCTGTCCGCGACTCCTGCGAAGCGGGATCCACCAAGGCTTCCGGCACGTTATGACCTTTTACGTCACATGACGTAAACCCGTCGCATGGCACCCAGCGTCACATTCGTGACGCGTGTCGTCAGGATTGACACCGGGGCGCGCCTTCACGTTTTCACCACCTGCCGAAAAGGTTTCCGTCACGCTCCGCAAGTGTGAAGCGCGACGTGCTTTTACGTCGTCGCGCGCCGGAATTCCGACGTTGGCACGCTCCTTGATTGATACCTCCCCGTGAAGTCGATGTGGACTTCGATCCCATTCCCGGTGAGGTTCTCTATGAAGTCGTCCAACTTTCTCGTCGTCGAATCCGACCGCGCCCGTGCCGACGGCATCATGTCGGTGCTGGCCTTCCTCGGATACCGCCCCGTGCTGGCCAGCGGCCTGCAGGCGGCGGACGCGGCGGAGAGTTGGCGCGGGATCTTCGTCGGCACCGCGGAAGACGAGGTGGAGCTCGACAGCTACGTCGCCTTGCTCGGACGCAGCGGGCGCGACCTGCCGATGCTGGTCGCCGCCGATTCGCCGCTGGCCGCCATGCTGATCTCCGACGATTCGCGCAGCCAGAGCGTCGAGCTGGTGGACGTGCCCCTGCGTTACGAGCGCCTGTCCGAAGCCCTGCGGGCCCTGCAGTCACGCATCCAGCCGCCGGCCGCGAGCCTGCGCATGGTCGGCCAGTCCGGTCCGATGCAGCGGGTCAACGCCCTGATCCGCCAGGTGGCGCCTTTCGATTCCAGCGTGCTGGTGCTCGGCGAGTCCGGCAGCGGCAAGGAAATGGTCGCCCGCACCATCCACGAATGCTCCCCGCGCCGCGACAAGCCCTTCGTGGCGATCAATTGCGGCGCGATCCCGGCGGAACTGCTCGAAAGCGAACTGTTCGGCCATGAAAAAGGCGCCTTCACCGGTGCGATCAGCACCCGCAAGGGACGTTTCGAACTGGCCGAGGGCGGCACGCTGTTCCTCGACGAGATCGGCGACATGAGCCTGCCGATGCAGGTAAAGCTGCTTCGCGTACTGCAGGAGCGCGTCTTCGAGCGCGTGGGCGGCAACCGTCCGCAGCGCTGCGACGTGCGCATCATCGCTGCCACCCATCGCAATCTCGAGGAGGCCATCGAGCGTGGTGGCTTCCGCGAAGACCTCTATTACCGCCTGTCGGTGTTTCCGTTGGAGATGCCGCCGCTGCGCCAGCGCCTGGAAGACCTGCCGGCGCTCATCGGCGAATTCAACCAGCGCCTGGTCCAGCGCGGCCTGTCGTCGGTACGCTTCTCGCCCGGCGCGATGAACGCCCTTTGCCGCCACGGTTGGCCGGGCAACGTGCGTGAACTGTCGAACCTCGTCGAGCGCATGGCCATCCTCATGCCGCACGGCGAAGTGCGTGCCGCCGACCTGCCGGAAAAATACCGCGGCGCCGTGCCGCTGGAAGAGGTGTCCGGTGCGGCCCTCATCGCGATGATGGAAGCCGAGCCGGAAGTGACCGAGAGCTTCACGGCCCTCGGTGCCAACGACGGCGATCCCTCGGTGCTGCCGCAGGGCGGCCTCGACCTGAAGGATCACCTCGCCGGCATCGAGATCGGGCTGATCCGCCAGGCGCTGGATTCGGCCAACGGCGTGGTGGCCCACGCGGCCAAGCTGCTGCGCGTGCAGCGGACGACGCTGGTGGAGAAGCTGCGTAAGTACGGCTTGTCCGAGGCGGCGCAGGCGGGTTGATGCTTTGTAGGATTCGCGGACACGGTCCGCTCCCACCCCTTCGGTAGTCACGCTTCCGCCGATGGGGTGGGAGCCGATCGTATCGGCGAACGGATTCGCGAAGACCTTCCCGGTTGGCACACCTCGTGCATCGAGTGACATAAGTCCGATACCGCGTTGGAAAACCGTCATGAGCACGATCGACGTCAACAACCTCCTGTCCCAGATGCGCCGCATCAGCGCGCAGACCGAGATGCCCGCGATCCGCGGCGTCGGCGGCCTGGGCAACGAAACGACGCCGGTCGGCAAGGGCAGCTTCGGCGACGTGCTGAAGCAATCCATCGACGGCGTGGCCAAAGCGCAGGACAAGGCGGAGAAACTCTCCAGCGCGTTCGAGCGCGGCGACCCGCAGGTCGATCTCGCTCAGGTGATGATCCAGGGCCAGCGAGCCGATCTCGGCTTTCGCGCCATGACCGAAGTACGCAACAAGTTCGTCGATGCGTACAAAGACATCATGAACATGTCGATCTGATCGACCCCACGAATCGATTGAGCCCGAACCATGGCCGATAACGGCGTAGCTACCACGGAAAGCGGCACGGCAACGCGCATGGACTCGCTGAAGTCCCTCGCGCAGACGCCCGCGGCACGACAGTTGTTCATGCTGGCCGGCATCGCCGCCGCGGTCGCCATCGGCATCGCCGCCGTGATGTGGTCGCGCGCGCCGAACTACGGCCTGCTCTACGGCGGCCTCGAGCAGAAGGACGCCGCCGCCGTCACCCAGGCCCTGCAAAGCGCCAACACGCCCTATACGCTCAGCGCCGACGGCAGCTCGATCTTCGTGCCCGCCGCCGACGTCGCCGGCGTGCGCCTGAAGCTGGCCGGCCAGGGCCTGCCGCAGGGCAACGCCGCCAACACCATTCCGGCTTCCGATTCGCCGTTCGGCATGAGCGACATGGCCGAGCGCGCCCGCTACCAGTCGATGCTGGAAAACGATCTTTCCTCCACCATCGCCGGCCTGCAGTCGGTGCGCGCCGCGCGCGTGCACCTGGCGATGCCCAAGCCGTCGGCCTTCATCCGCGACAACAAGCCGGCCAGCGCGTCGGTGGTGGTCACGCTGTATCCGGGCCGCCAGCTCGACCAGGGCCAGGTGGCCGCCATCGTGCACCTGGTGGCCGCCAGCGTGCCGGGCCTGGATACGCGCCAGGTATCCGTCATCGACCAGACGGGCAACCTGCTGACCGTGAGCGATCCGGATAGCGCGATGGCCATCGGCGACAGCCGCATGCGTCTTTCCAATCGCATCGAGGCCACGTACACGCAGCGCGTGGAAGACCTGCTCACGCCACTGGTGGGTGCGGGCAAGGTACGCGCGCAGGTATTCGCCGACCTCGATTTCTCGCAGACCGAGAAGGCGAGCGAAACCTTCAACCATGACAACCCCGCGCTGCGCAGCGAGCAGACCAGCAGCGAAACGCGCACCGACGCGGCCAACCAGGGCGGCGTGCCCGGCGCGCTGAGCAACCAGCCGCCGAACACGGGCGGCAACGCCACTGCGGCGAATCCGGGCAACGCCAACGCGGCCAAGCCGGGTACGCAGGCCGCCACGCAGCAGACCGCGCAGACCCCGACGCAGAATTCGCAGAGCGCCACGCGCAATTACGAGCTCGATCGCACCGTCAGCCACGTGACCGATCCGGCCGGCAAGGTCGCGCGACTCACCGTGGCCGTGGTGGTCGACAACAAGCAGGTGATGGGCAAGGACGGCAAGCCGAGCAGCGTGCCCTTCACCCCGGAAGAGCTCACCCGCCTCACCGACCTCACCAAGAACGCCGTGGGCTTCAGCGCCTCGCGCGGCGACAGCGTCAGCGTCATCAACGAGCCCTTCCGCGGCGCGGTGGCCGACGTCGAGCCCACGGGCACGCCGTTCTGGGAGCGTCCGGGCATGCTCGACCTCATCAAGCAGGGCCTGGGCGTGATGGTGGCCCTGGTGGTCGGCTTCTTCGTGTTGCGTCCGATGCTCAAGGGCCTGTTGAAGCCGGCACCGATCGCGATGAACAATGTCGCGCTGGCCGGTCCGATGCCCACCGTGTCGGTGATGGTGGATGACGACGACATGACGCCCGACCGCGTCACCGCCACCGCGCAGCCGCAGATCGGCTCGCCGCAGTTGCTCGCGTACGAACAGAAGGTGGGCCTCGCCAAGCGCATGGCCGCCGAAAACCCGAAACAGATCGCGCAGGTCGTGAAGAGCTGGGTGGGCGCCGATGGCGACTGACATGAAAGAAGCCCTCACCGGCGCGCAGAAAGCCGCCGTGCTGCTGCTCACGCTGGGCGAAGACGACGCGGCCTCCATCCTCAAGCACCTCGGCGCGCGTGAGGTGCAGGCCGTCGGTACGGCGATGGCGGCGCTGAAAAGCGTCTCGCGTGAGCAGGTGGAGCTGGTGCTCACGCAGTTGCAGGAAGACGCCGGCCAGCACACCGCCATCGGCGTGGGCACCGAGGAGTACATCCGCCGCATCCTGGTCAACGCGCTGGGCGAGAACAAGGCCGGCGGCCTCATCGACCGCATCCTCCTGGGCCGCAGCAGCAAGGGCCTGGAATCGCTCAAGTGGATGGAGAGCCGCGCCATCGCCGAGATGGTGGGCCAGGAGCATCCGCAGATCATCGCGCTGGTGCTGGCGCACCTCGAACCCGACCAGGCCGCCGAAGTGATCGGCTACCTGCCGGCGCGCACGCGCAGCGACGTGGTGATGCGCGTGGCGACGCTCGACGGCGTGCAGCCGCATGCGCTCAACGAGCTGGACGAAATCATGGAGCGCCAGTTCTCCGGCAATTCCAACAAGCTGAAGTCGGCCACCGTCGGCGGCCTCAAGGCCGCGGCGAACATCCTCAACGCCATGGAGACCGCGAAGGAGGCCGAGTTGATGAGCACGATCCGCGGCATCGACTCCGCCCTGGGCGAGCGCATCGAAGAACTCATGTTCGTATTCGACGACCTCGCCGAGATCGACGACCGCAGCATGCAGACGCTGCTGCGCGAAGTGCCGTCGGCGCGCCTCATCACCGCGCTCAAGGGCGCCGATGCGGCCATTCGCGAGAAGATCTTCGCCAACATGTCCAAGCGTGCCGCCGACATGCTGCGCGACGACCTCGAGGTGAAGGGGCCGGTCCGCCTGTCCGAAGTGGATGCGGCGCAGAAGGAAGTGCTGGCCACCGCGCGCCGCCTGGCTGACGCCGGCCAGATCAACCTCGCCGGCGGCGGCGACGAGTTCGTCTGATGAGCCTCACGTCCATCCTTTCCCGCGAACGCGTCGAACGCTTCGAGCGCTGGGAGCTGCCCGTGGTGGGCGCCGCGGAGCCGCAGCCCGCCGACGACGAGCAGGAAGACCAGGGCCCCCAGCGTCCGACCGTGGCCGAGATCGAGGCCATCGAACGCCAGGCCCGCGAAGAGGGTTTCAACGCCGGGCTCGCCGAAGGCCGGGCCATGGCCAAGCGCGAGCTCACCGCCCAGGTCGCGCGCATCGACGCGCTCATCGAGGCCATGCAACGGCCCTTCGCCGACCTGGACCACGAGGTGGCGGCCGATCTCGCCGCGCTGGCGACGGTGATCGCCGAGCGGGTACTGGGCTACGAGATCGCCACGCGCCCGGAGAAGATCGTCGAGGTGGTGCGCCAGGCCGTGGATGCCTTGCCCGCCGCCACGCGCCACCTGAAGATCCATCTGCATCCCGCCGATGCCGCCATCGTGCGCGAGCATCGCTCGTCGCTCGATCACGAAGGCACGGTGATCGACGACGCGGCGCTCGAGCGTGGCGACGTGCGGCTGGAAAGCGAACACTCCCGCCTCGACGCGCGCGTGCGCACGCGCCTTGCCGCCGTGGTCGACAGCGTGCTCGTATCGCCGGTCGAAGGCGACGAACCCGTCGCGGACGACGCGCCGTGAATGCCGAATCGCACCTCGCCGCTCGCAACGCGCATTGGCGCGAGGCGCTGTCGGCGCAGGCGGCCAACGCCGCCCGCGTACGCCCGTTGCAGGCCGAGGGCAAGCTGCGCCGCGTGGTCGGGCTCACGCTGGAGGCCGTCGGTTGCGAGGCGCCCGTGGGTGCGCGCTGCATGGTCGCCGCCGCCGACGGCAAGCAACTGGAAACGGAGGTGGTCGGCTTTTCCGACGGCCGCCTGCTGCTCATGCCCACCGGCGAGATGCATGGCGTGTTGCCGAATGCGCGGGTGACCCCCGTAGCCGCGGTATCGGGCGTCCCCGTGGGCGACTCGCTGCTGGGCCGCGTGATCGGTCCGGACGGCGTGCCGCTGGACGGGCAGGGGCCCTTGCTGGCGCGCGATCGTGCGCCGCTGCGTCGCGATCCGATCAACCCGATGATGCGCCAGCCGATCGACACGCCGCTGGACACGGGCGTGCGCGCGATCAATTCGCTGCTCACCGTGGGCCGTGGCCAGCGTATCGGCCTGTTCGCCGGTTCGGGCGTCGGTAAATCCACGCTCATGGGCATGATGACGCGCTTCACCAACGCCGACGTGGTGGTGGTGGGCCTGATCGGCGAGCGCGGCCGCGAAGTGAAGGAGTTCGTCGACCACACGCTGGGCGAGGAAGGACGCCGTCGCGCCGTGGTGGTCGCCGCCCCGGCCGACGCACCTCCGCTGTCGCGCCTGCGTGGCGCGCAGGTGGCTACGGCCGTGGCCGAGCATTTCCGCGACGAGGGCAAGCGCGTGCTGCTGCTCATGGACTCGCTCACGCGTTACGCCCAGGCGCAACGCGAAATCGCCCTGGCGATCGGCGAGCCGCCCGCGACCAAGGGCTACCCGCCGTCGGTGTTCGCGATGCTGCCGGCCCTGGTCGAGCGCGCGGGCAACGATGCCGAGGGGCGCGGTTCGATCACCGCGTTCTATACCGTGCTCACCGAAGGCGACGATTACCGCCACGACCCCATCGCCGATTCGGCGCGCGCCATCCTCGACGGCCACATCGTGCTCTCGCGCGACATGGCCGAAGCGGGTCATTACCCCGCCATCGACATCGAGGCATCGATCAGCCGCGTGATGCCGGCGGTGGTGAGCAAGGAACACATGCGTTCGGCGCAGCGCTTCCGCCAGGTGTATTCGGCCTATCGCCAGCAGCGCGACCTGATCGCCGTGGGCGCTTACCAGCGCGGCAGCGACCCTCGCACGGACGAGGCCATTGCCCTGTATCCGAAACTGTCGGCCTTCCTCCAGCAGGAAACCGACGAGCCCGTGACCATCGACGAGGCCATCGCCGGCCTCGCCGCCACCACGAGGACCGACTGATGCCTTCGCGCGCCGACCGCCTGCAACCGGTGGTGGACCTCGCCGCCGAAAAGGCCGAGGACGCCACCCGCGCGCTCGCCACGCACCAGCGCGCCCTGGCCGACGCGGAACACCAGCTCTCCGAGCTTCGCCGGTACCGCAACGAATACGCCGAGATGCCCGCGGGCATCGGCGTCGCCGCGTTGCTCAACCGCCAGCAGTTCCTGCAGAAGATCGACATGGCCATCGTGCAGCAGCTGGGCGAGGTGCAGCGCCGCGAGCGCGCGCTCGACGGCGCGCGCGTGGCGTGGAGCGATGCGCGCGGCCGCGCGAAGGCGCTGGATTCGGTCACCACGAAATACCGCGATCAGGAACGCAAGTCGCAGGACCGCCGTGAGCAGGAACAGGCCGACGAGCGTTCCCAGTACCGCCGCACCCCCAGGAATGCGGACTGACGCCCCGTGCGCCGGTCCCACGTACCGCCAGGAATTTCCCCGATGAACAACGCCTCGCTCGTCCTCAACGTCGCCGCGCCGTCGCCTTCGATGGGCCAGGCGCCCGCCGCCCCGTCGAATGACGGTACGTCGGCCGGTCGCGGTTTCGATGCCGCCATGGCGGCAGCGCACGTCGACGCGGGCAAGCCGAACGCGGCGCCCGCGCCGCCGCCGAAGCCCAAGCCGGCCACGTCGCAGGACACGACCCAGGCCAATAGTCCCGACCATGACGCCTCGACGCCCACGCAGGCCAAGGCCTCGGCCACCCCCGACGACGACACCGCGAAGGACGACGACGGCTCCGGCAAGGACGACAAGGCCGACGGCGGCGACACCTCCATCGCCGCCGCGATGCTGGCGCTGATCGGCGTGCCGCCCAAGGCGCAGCCGGCCGCGCCGACGGTGCCCGCCGATGCCGTCGGCGACGCCGCGGACAGCACGGCGACGGCCCTGGGCCTGGGTGGTTTGCCGCCGCTCGGCGCCGACGTCGCGTCGGCCGCGGCGGGTATCAAGGATGGGCTGGTGGATCCGCTCGGTACGGGTGCGAACGCTGCCGTCGCGACGACGCCGGATGCCGCCGCGGCCGCTTCCGTCTTTGCCTCGTTGCTTGCCACCCAGGCTACCGACGCCACGCCCGACAAGAGCGATGCGCGCTCGGCGACCGATCCGTTGCAGGCGTCGCCCATGCCCATGCTGCACAACCCCGCGCCGAACGTCGTCGCGGTGCCTCAGCTGCAGGCCACGCATCCGGCCGCCTCACCGCAGTTCGCGCAGGAGCTGGGCGAACAGATCGCCTGGATGGGCGCCGGCCAGCTCAAGGAAGCGCAGATCAAGCTGCATCCCGAAGAGCTGGGCACGATGGACGTGCGCGTGAACCTCGACGGTGGCAAGGTCAACGTCGCCATCATGGCGCAGCATCCGGCCGCGGTGCACGCCGTGCAGCAGACGCTGTCGCAGCTCGACAGCATGCTCGCGCATCACGGCCTCGAACTGGGCCAGGCGAACGTCGGCCAGCGCCAGGCGGGGCAGGGTGGCGAAGGCGGCGGCTCCGCGCAGGGACAGTCGCAGGGTGGTGACGATTCGGTGTCCGGCGCGCCGGTGGCGGCGACGTCGCGCGTGTCGCGCGGGCTGCTCGACGAAGTCGCCTGATCGGCCGCCCCATCGCGACGAGTCGTCGGCGCGCGTCAAAAAATTATCGCTGCATGCATGGCATGCCGCTTGCTTTAATACCGGCATCCGTAACGAAGAGGTTTTCCCCGCATGGCCGCTGCACCCAAGAACGCCGACGACGCCGCTCCCGCGCCCAAGAAGAAGGGCAAGGCGAAGCTCCTGATCATCGGCGCCATCGTCGTGCTGGCGGCCGGTGGCGCGGGCGCGTTCGTCATGTTGAAGGGTGGCCATGGCAAGGGCGCCGAAAGCGCGGCCGAGGCCGAGAAAGCCAAGCCGGCGTTGTACCTGCAGATGGACCCGGCCTTCGTCGTGAATTTCCAGGACGACACCGCGCTGCGTTTCCTCCAGATCGGCGTCAACGTCATGTCGCACGACCCGGAAGCCATCGCCGCCGTGCGCGAGGCCGATCCGGAAATCCGCAACGCGCTGCTCATGCTGTTTTCGGCGCAGGACGTGAAGACGTTGTCCGACGTGAAGGGCAAGCAGAAGCTGCAGGCGTCGGCCCTGGCGGAGGTACAGCGCATCCTGAAGGGCAAGATCGGCCGCCCGGGCGTGGATGCGGTCTTCTTCACCAGCTTCATCATGCAGTGAGCCAGGGGCGATGAGCGACATCCTCACCCAGGAAGAAATCGACGCCCTGCTGGCGGGCGTGGAAGGCGGTTCGGTCGAGACCGAAATCGACGAGCCGTTGCCGCCCGGGTCGATCCTCGACTACGACTTCACCCAGCAGGACCGCATCGTCCGCGGCCGCCTGCCCACGCTGGAAATGGTCAACGACCGTTTCGCGCGCTACTTCCGCGCCAACCTGTTCAACGTGCTGCGCAAGTCGTGCGAAGTGTCGGTGCTGGGCGTGAAGATGACCAAGTTCAACGAGTACGTGCACTCGCTGGCCGTGCCGAGCAACCTTAACCTCATCCGCATCAAGCCGCTGCGCGGCACGGCGCTGATGGTGTTCGAGCCGCGCCTGGTGTTCACCGTCATCGACAACTTCTTCGGCGGCGACGGCCGCTACCACGCGCGCATCGAGGGTCGCGATTTCACGCCCACCGAAAACCGGGTGATCCAGATCGTGCTCCAGGAAGCCTTCGGCGCCATGGCCGAGGCCTGGGCGCCGGTGCTGAAGATGCAGTTCGATTTCCTCAACTCGGAGATCAACCCGCAGTTCGCCAACATCGTGAGTCCCACGGAAACCGTGGTGGTATCGCGCTTCCATATCGAGCTCGACGGCGGCGGCGGCGAAGTGCACCTCACGCTGCCGTACTCCATGGTGGAACCGATCCGCGAACTGCTCGACGCGGGCGTGCAGAGCGATCGCGCCGAGCGCGACGAGCGCTGGATCCAGAACCTGCACGAGGAAATCCTCGATGCCGAGGTGGAAATCACGTCCATGCTCGCCGAAGCGCGCCTGACCATCGGCGACTTCCTGCATCTGCGCAAGGGCGACGTGATTCCCATCAACATGCCCGACCTCACCACGGTCTTCGCCGAAGACGTACCGATCTTCCGCGGCCGCATGGCCAACTCCAACGGCAACAAGGCGATCCGTTTCGAAACACTGATGCGCCGCAATGCGCAGCGCCCCGCGCCCTTGCCGGTCGAACCCGTGGCCGACCCCGCGTAACCACGCCTGTCTACCGAAGGGGTGGGAGCGGACCCTGTCCGCGAACCCTCATCGCATCCTACTCACGAAAGAGGCCATGCGGTGATCATGCGAGCAGTCAACCGCCCGCAAGGTCATCGCTTGGCCTCTTTCGCTCTAGTCACAGCGAGGGTTCGCGGACACGATCCGCTCCCGCCTCTTGGTAGGCCTCATTCTGGCAGAACCCATCCAAGCATCATCATGTCGATCGCAACATTGGCATAAATAAAGCTAAGCGCTTTGGCAATTCGACTTTTCGACAGCACAGAGAAGACCGGGGCGATACCCAGTAGAAAAATCCAGACGCGATGCGGCACGGCTAGAGCCCAGGGCAGGGATAAATCTGGCAACCACTCCTGCGCCGCGAGGATGGTCACGGCGAGGGAGAACAGCGCGGCGAAGACGGCCAAGGCGATCATCACCCGTTCAGCGATTTGTTTCCAGGCGGCGCGCTTCGTTCGAAAGGCTTCCTGGGGAGCATCGCAAGCTTTTGATTGTTTTGTTTCGTCGTCTTTTCGCTCCTGAGCGGGTGGGATCGTTCCGCATAGCGGACAGGCGAAGTTTTCCCGGACGCGTTCAGGAGCATTCCGGTATTTCCAAGCCGCCGCCTGGGAAAGCAACCACGCTATGGCGCAAATGATGACTACGCCTGTCGAAGAATTGCTGTCCTTTGCAGCTTCCTCCCTGGCCACCGTGAACCATATCCATGTGAGCGTCGCGGCCAGGGCCGCGAATGGTTTATCCGGTTTCACTACATGCTTCCTTGCTCTCGATCGGGCCGATATTCGACCAGCGGGACGAGTGCACGGATGTAGTCGAAAGCCGCTTCTCGCTGTAGTCGACACAAATGAATCACTTCTCGATAGCCCCTAACGGGGATTCGATGAAGTCGCTACCGAAGGGGTGGGAGCCGATCGTATCGGCGATGGGACTTGCGGCATCCTGGCTATCGCCGCCGAAGCGGCTCCCATAAAAGCAGGCTGTCGATTTATTTCTTGTGGGAGCTGCCTTGTCGGCGACTCAACGTCACCGAGCCACAGTATCCCCAACACCATCGGCAACGAAGAACATCTCTCGCCAGCACGCATCCCTACAGACAACCCGCCATCGATTTGATAGGGTTCCCCTCGTTGCCCGCGCTGCTACTCACACGGTGTCGCAGGCAACCATCGCTCGAAGCGGTGAAGAGCGCAGGGCAGAGGTGGTGGAACACCGTCTGCCCTGCTGACCTTATCAACTCCGATAAAGTTGACTTGGCTATGCGAAATAGTACGCGATTCAAACGCCCGCCGCTTCCCCGCGGCAGCACGCTCGACGGTTACCGGACTTTCTGGCCACCTACCAGACGCGGTTGACGAACCGCGGCGTCCGCCGTGTTCACTGCGACTTTTCTCAGCCGTACGACCCGGCGCGTCAGCGCTCGGCCTGAATCCGGCTGACGCCGCACCCCACTTCCCAACCCAAACATTCGGCGTCCGGACACGGGCAGGCCGTCGAGACTCATCGTCTTCGAGCGATGGCTCCGCCCGCGGCACGTCCGTGACACGGCGTGCCGCACCTCGACAGCGTCCCCTTACGTCGCTCCTGCGAAGGCAGGAGCCCAGCGTCTTTCGCTCGTCGACGGCGTGAGGCGCAAGACACTGGATTCCTGCCTTCGCAGGAAAGACGGGTAGGAGGGCGTGCGGATGACTGGGTAAGACACGCTTTTTTTCTCAAGGAATACGCAATGGATGAACGCAAAGAACCCTGGATGCTCGGCAACGGAAGCTATGGCATCATGCCCGACGCCACTACCGACGAACTGCTCAACGACGCGACCGAGTGGTTGCAGTACGCCAAGGGTCTCACTGAACTGCTGAGCGAGATGGTCGGTGACTCGGAGATTCTCGATCGTCGTCGCCTGATGCTCGCCATGGGCGCGGTTGGCGTGCTGACCGACATGGGGATGCAATGCGCTATGCAGGCTCATGCGCGCATGCAGTGGGACAAGGTATAGGTGACCAAGTCCCGTCGACATGGAACGAGCCTATGAGCTTATGTGGCTCGTCTGTCGTGGCTATCCCGTTGGCTGCAACGTGCGGGCGAGCCGATGACGCCTTGTCGCTTGTCCGGATGCAAGGCGCCGGGTCCCTGCTTTCGCAGGGACGACTTGAGGGGTGGGTGGTGAGTAGCGCGGCGCTCCCGGACAAGGCGCCTCAGTGATCGGAGGAGCCGTCGGCTGCTGTCCTCGGAGTG